>JBBKWQ010000420.1:0-30324 GCA_037969115.1 Ilumatobacteraceae bacterium | reverse complement strand
GCCGACAGCTCGGCCGCAGCTGCGACCGCCTCGGACGGTTCTGCGGGCGTGCCGGTCACCGGCATCTGAATGACCCGCGCATCCGGCGTCTCGTCGTCGTCCGGCGTCGCTTCGTCGGCTGCGGGCGTTTCGTCGTCCGGCGTTTCGTCGGCTGCGGGGATCTCGTCGACGACGGGTGTCTCGACGACGGGCTCTTCGACGACGGGTTCTTCGACCGCTGCGGCGGCTGCGACGGGCGTTTCGGCGGCGGTGTCGGCTACGGAGACTCCATCCGACGACGCTCGTGACAGATACGCCACGATGTTGGTGCCGGCCGGCACGATGGACACGATGTTCCACCCGTTGGCGGACTGTTCCGTGAGCCGATCGGCAAGCGAACCGGCGTCGTAGGAGGAGACGCTGATCGACGAGAATTCCTGCATGGTGGCACCCTAGTCAGTGGGAAACGCCGCCGACACGTCCGAGTATCGGCTTACGGGGTCCCGCCCTCGATTTTCGACCGGTTCGCCCCATACTGGAGCACGTGAATCAAGACACGATCCAGGTGTTGAGTGCCGTACTCGCGCTGATCGCCGGGCTCGGTGCTGTCGCGATCGTGACCCGCCGGGTGATTGCGGGTCGGTCGCCCGGCGCGCTCAGGCTCGGCCATCTTGCCACGTCACACCGGCTCTGGCTCACATTCGCAGTGTCGGGGGTCGCCACGCTGGGCAGCCTCTACTTCTCGGAGATCGCCGACATGGTGCCGTGTCGGCTGTGCTGGTTCCAGCGCATCTGCATGTACCCGATCGCCGTGGTGTCGCTGATCGCAGCGATTCGGCGCGACCAGAACGCCCGCTGGTATGCGGTCGCGCTGGGAACCATCGGCATCGCCATTTCGACCTATCACTACACCATCGAGTGGTTTCCTTCGCTCGAGCGCGGCTCCTGCGGGCTGTTCGGTCCGGCATGTGCCGAGATCTGGTTCCGTGAGTTCGGATTCGTGACCCTCGCCCTGATGGCACTGCTCGGATTCGCGGCGATCATTGCCCTGAACACCATCTCGTTCCCATCTCCCGAAGATGAGATCCGACCCCCCTCGAACTGAGGCACACATGCACCACTGCACCCGCCCAATCGTCGTCCGTTCCCGATCGCGGCGCGCCATGTCCGGCGTGGTGCTGGTGGCGGCGCTCGTACTCGCAGGGTGCGGTGACGACACCGGGTCGACTGCGGGCGCCGACGTCGACGATGCGTCGGTCCCCACCGAAGTCGAGGTCGAGTCGACGCTGCCCGCCGAAGAACTGCCGGCCACCGACGACAGCGCGTCCGACCTCCCACCCGAACTGCGGACCGAAGTACTCCCGACCGAGGTCGAGGGCACGCCGCTGCCCGAGCTGCTCAACGAGATCGATGATGCCGCCGTCGGACTGCCCGCACCGATCGTGCACGGCACCGACTTCGACGGTTCCGAGGTGGTCATCGACGGCGCAACCAACGGTCCCACAATGGTGGTCTTCGTCGCCCACTGGTGCCCGCACTGCAACGCGGAGATCCCTCGCATCAATGAACTGCGCGATGAAGAGGCGTTCCCGTCCGACCTCGACATCGTGGGGGTCAGCACGGCCGTGCAGCTGAACGGCGAACACTTCCCGCCTTCGGAGTGGCGCACCGAGTTGGACTGGACGTACCCGATGATGGGCGACGGGGTCGATCTCGTGGCGCAGACGTTCCTCGCCACCTCGGCCTATGGAGTCAACTCGTTCCCGTTCGGAGTGATCATCGATGCCGACGGCAATGTCGCGAAGCGGTGGTCGGGAGAGAAGACCAAGGACGAGCTGCTGGCCATCATCGACCAAGCGCTCGCGTAGACCACACGGTCTGCCGAGTGTGTCAGCCGAACCCGGCGAGGCGCCTCGCCAACGCAGGTTCCACGCCCCACTCGGCAGCGAGCGCAGCCGCCGCTCGCGCAGCCTGCTCGTCCGACTCTCCCGTGCGCACCGCCCGAATCATCAGGTTCTTGCCGGTGTGCTCGGTCGACACGAACTCGATCACGTCGGCGCGATAGCCGTGCGCACGGAGCAGTTCGGCGCGCAACGAGTCGGTCAGGAGGTCACCGAGCCGCTCGCGCATGATCCCGTGACGCAGCATCGGTGAGAACGACGGTGGGGTAGCCGACCCGTCGAGCTGGGCCTGGAGGTCGTGTTGGCAGCACGGCGCGGCGAGGACGTACGCCGACGAGCCGTGGATCGCCTGCGCGAGAGCGTCGTCGGTCGCCGTGTCACAGGCATGCAGGGCGATCACCATGTCGGCCGGCGGGTCGTTGGGATGGTCGGCGATCGTGCCGACCTCGAAGCGCAGTCCGTCCCAGCCGAGTTCGGCGGTCGACCGGTTGAGTTCGTCGATGAGGTCGCGGTTGGTGTCGAGTCCGATCATCGTGACCCGGAGCCCACGCACCTTCGCGAGGTAGTGAAACGTGGCGAACGTGAGCACGCCGGCACCGCACCCGTAGTCGATCACGCGGATCTCGCTGTCCGGCGGCAAGGCGGTGACATCGGGAAGGGTGTGCGACACGATCTCGACGAAACGTTCGACCTGTCGGAACTTCGCCCGTGCGGTCGGTTTGATTCGACCGTCGCCGTCGACGATGCCGACGTGGCGAAGGAACGGCGCATCGTCGCTGACGAGGTGTTGCTTGGAGCGATCGTGGCTGGTGTCGACCTCGCTCTCGGTCGCCCGATGTCGGACGACCATCGGCTTCCCCTTCTTCGAAAAGGTCAGCTGGTGATCTCCGTCGGTGGTCTTCACCATCACCGACTTGAAGCCCGATTGGATGAGCTCCGCGAACTGCTCCGTGGCCGACTCGTGCTCGAGATTGGTGACCGCTGTGTTGCGGCCGTCGAACGCGGAGAACTGGACTCTCGGTCCTTCGCGGAGTTCGACGGGTCGGATCGAGATGCGGATCACCGGCGGCACGGCGTGGCGACGGGCTCCCGTCATCGTGGCACCGACGAACCGATCGCGGTCGTCGAACGCGGCGACCACTCGTTGCAGCGCAGGGTCGAGATCAGCGGCGTCCATCGCGTCAGCCTACGAGTGGGCCGTCGCCCGATGCAGTGGCCCAGACGCCACCGCGATACAACCGGGGTTCGTCGGTTCGCCGATTCGTCGTCCCCAAGGAGTTCCCATGAAGCTGTCGCTGTTCGATTCACCCACCCGCGTCGACGACGGTGTCGCCAATGCCGAGCGCGCGCGAGCGGCGGGTCTCCACCGCTACTGGGTTCCGCAGGTGATGAACGCCGACCCGATCGCGGTGCTGTCGGTCGTGGCGGCAAAGGTGCCCGACATCCTCCTCGGCACCTCGGTGATGGCGATGCAGACGACGCTGCCACAACACCTCGCTCAGCAGTGCCGCACGATCAACCAGGTCAGCGACGGGCGCTTCACGCTCGGCCTCGGCGTGAACCATCAGCCCGTCGTAACCGGTGTGTTCGGGCTGCCGTGGGGCAAGCCGTACAGCCACCTGGTCGAGTATCTCGACGCCCTGCTCCCGCTGCTGTCGGAACAACGGGTGTCGACCGAGGGCGAATATGTGACGCATCGCACCCAGATCAACGTGCCTGGCGAGACGCCCGACGTGATGCTCGCCGCACTCGGACCGAAGATGCTGCAACTCGCCGCCGACCGCACTCAGGGCACCATCACGTGGATGACCGGTCCCGCCACGATCGCCTCGCACATCCGTCCCACTCTCGGTGACGGGCAGGTGGTCGCGGGAGTGGGTATCTGGATCACCGACGATGTCTCCGCCGCTCGCGACCAGGCCAACATCGACCTCGCGATCTACGGTCAGCTTCCGTCGTACCGCGCGATGATGGATCGAGAAGGCGCCAAGAATCCGGCCGATCTCGTGCTGATCGGAGACGCCGACACCGTGCGAGCGGGCCTCGAAAGCTATCGCGACGCGGGAACCGATGAGGTAGCGCTCAACGTGCTCGGCCGTGGCGACGATCGTGAAGCCGGACTACAGGTCGCCGAGCAACTCGGCGGCAACATCTGACCTCATCGACCGGGATTCAGCTCGTCGATCGCTGAACATCGCGTCGCTGAACGATGCGACCGCCGGCATCATGATGGTGCCGTTCGGCCAGACCGAGGACGGCTTCGAACGCCAACTGGGCACGAACCATCTCGGCCATGCTCCGACAACCGACCGCAGTGGCACCTACGGCATTTGAGCGAGCAGAGCGCGCCTTGCCGAACCCTCCACGAACAGGCCCGCGCTCGCGTCGAGCTTCGCGAGGTACGCCGGGTCGCCGTTGATCTTGTCCGAAGCTGCATCGAGCTCATCGGCCGAGCTGTAGCCGAACGACCAGGTCACATCGAAGATCGCCCCCGTCGTGGGAGCGAGGAGCAGCCCGCCGATGCCGCCCACGTCGGTCACGAGTGTTTGCATCTCGGCCGCCCACGTCATCGCGTTGGTGACGCTCCCCGCCATGGTCGCTGTGGTCACGACGAGCAGTGGCTTCGGTGGGTCCTGTGTGGTGGCGGCGATCACGCGGGAGTTCGCCGTTTCCGCCGGCGCAGCGGCCAGCTCACCGAGGGCGCTCGACAGCTTGTGGTATCCCTCGTCCGCGATCAGCTTGGACCACATCTCGATCCACTCCCCCGTGGACTCGTACCGATGCGTGAACGCGAATGACCCCACCGGAACACCTTGGAGTCCCGCCCAAGCGGTGAGTTCGATTCCCGTGATCTGGTGCACGGCGTCGCGCATCTTCTTCACAGCTTCCGACATCTCGTGATTCTTGCCCGGTCGCGCCGCGACCATGACTGCCCCGATATACATCTCGAACCCCTCCTCATGCTCCCGCCGTGTTGCGGGCGCCAGACCAGGATGATCGAGCTTGCGTTGCAGTTGCGTCTCAACTTTGTTCCCGAAGGAGACCAATGTCAGTGCAAACAGCGACGCAGGACACGGCGGGCCTGCTCGAGGCCGTCGTCGACCGGCGGGGCGCATTCCAGCGCACGTGCCGATGTCATGTCGAGTCGAGCCCTTGCCGACCGGCACAGGGCGCTCTGCCAGGGCGATCGCGTCGGGAAGTGCAGCTTGGTGGCCAGGCCGAGGAGACACGCTGCGGTGTCGGCGTCACCGGCATCGAGCGCCACGTGCATCACCCCGACGATCGGCTCGGCGATCAGGTCGACGCGCCGCCCTCGGGTGGCTTCCCGGTCGAGGGTGGCCAGCAGTTCGACGCTCGCGTGCTCGATGTCGCCCAGCGCGCTCCTGATCACGGCGAGGTTCACGACACTGCGGGAATGTCCGCCGAGCGCCGGCGACTGGGTTGCCGTCAGGTCGTGGGCTCGTTCCACCAGTTCGAGCCCGTGCGTGCTCCGGCCGGAGAGGTGCGCAGCCAACCCACCGTTCGCGAGTGACGCGGTGATCCACCAGAAGAATCGATCGTCGACGTAGTCGGCCAGTGCCGCCTCGTATCGTGCGACCGCCCGCTCATACCGACCGGCACCGAGATATAAATCGCCGGTCAGATGACGTGTGAGCGGCAGGAAGCCCGACCTGATTCGGGCGTCGCGTCGTTCCGCTCGCTCGATCAGTTCGACTCCGGCGTCAACGTCGTCGAACTTCATCATCCCGCACATGCTCAAGCCGAGCACCGCGAGCGGATGATCGACCCGCTCACTCAGATCGAGCAACTCGGGAGCGAGCTCGAGAGCGTATTCCCAGTGTTCGCTCGAGAACGCGGCGGCGGTGCTGACCATGACGTGTTCGAGTCGTTGTTCGTCGGTCGTCGCCGCTCGCTCGCACGCCGCCAACCAGCTCAGTCCCTCGTCTCCTCTCATCAGCATGAACCACACGCCATGCATGGCCACCGTCTGGCGGAGCAGCGCGTCGAGTTCGCCTGAGGCGCGGGAATAGTCGAGCGCCTGCCGCAGATTGTCGATGCGGCCGTTCTGCTCGGACGCTGTTCGGTACGAAGCGAACTGGTCGAGCGTCGGTGCCCGCTCGGACCATTCGAGGAACCAATCGCGGTGGCGACGTTGGTCGTCGTCGTGCTGCCCGAGGGCCCTGGCGCGTTCGACCGCGAAGTCCCGGATCGTTTCGAGCATCCGGTACCGCGTGGTCCTGCCGGTCTGATCGGCGGCGACGAGCGATTTGGCGATGAGCGAGCCGAGCACGGTGGAAGTGTTCGGCGTTCCGGCCACTCTGTGCCAGACACCGTCGATCGCCTCGATCGACGTGGGGCCTCTGAAGGTCGCCATCGTCAGGAACAGCGAACGCTGATGGGCGTCGAGCAGATCGAAACTGTGCCCGACCATCTCGTCGACCGATGTGAATCGGCGTGTGCCTGTTCGCCGTCGCGTGGCGTCGAGATGTTCGCCGCGCTCGAGCATGTCGAGGATCTGTGCCGGCGACAACAACATCGCCGAACCCGCGGCGAGCTCGAGTGCGAGCGGCAGGTGATCGAGGCGGGCGCAAAGCGCCTCGACAGCCGCCACGTCGCCGGGCGTTGTCCCGGGCGAGACACCGGCTGCCTCGGCCTGTGCGATGAAGAGTTCGGCTCCGTAGGTGAGTCCGGAAGGAGCGATGTCGCGAAGGGGCGACAGGTGCAGCGTGCGCTCACCCCTGACGTCGAGCCACTCCCGACTCGTCACCAACAGCGTCGGGCCCTCGACGGCGACGAGTTGTTCGACCACGGTCGCCACAGCGTCGATCAGGTGCTCGGCATTGTCGATCACGATGAGCATCGACCGGACGCTCAGCACTTCGGCCAGCGTGGACGCGGTTGCGTCGCCCGCCGGGCGGATGCCGACGGTGTCGGCGATCGCGTCGATCACCAATGCCGGATCGACCAGAGCCGACAGGTCGACCATGAACACGCCGTCGGGGTGCCGGCCGATTCGCCCGGCGGCAACCTCGATCGCCAACGCCGACTTCCCGGCGCCGCCGGGGCCGATGAGCGTGATCAGCCGATGCCGGTCGAGGAGTTCGTGGAGCGTCTGCGTTTCGTCGCTGCGCCCGATCAGATCGAGCCGGACGGCCGGAACATTGCTGGGTACGGTCGACACGGTGTGGAGCCGAAGCGAGCCCGCTCGGGCGGGATCCCAGTTCGCCTCGAAGATCCCGATCGGCTCGGCCAGATCACGCAACTGGTGATGCCCTCGATCGACCAGAGCGATGTTGGCCAGCTCGGGCGCCGAACGCACGAGTTGTTCGGTGGCTGTCGTGAGCAGGATCTGCCCGCCACTTCCCGCCGTGGTGAGTCGCGATGCCAGGTTCAAGGTCGGGCCGAAGTAGTCGTCGCCGCGCTCGTAGGCGAGGCCGGTATGGAGACCCATCCGCACCGAGAGCGTGACATCCGATGTCGAGAATGCTGCATGCAGCGACTCCTGGACGGCCACCGCTGCTGTCATCGCCGCGACCGGATGAGAGAACGCGACCGAGAACCCGTCACCGGCCGTCGAGAACACGAAGCCGCCGGCATTCTCCACGATGTCTCGGACGATGGTGTCGTGTCGCTCGAGCACCGAGCTCATCGTGTCCGGGTCGCCGTGCCACGAGCGAGTCGACCCCTCGATGTCGGTGAAGAGAAAGGTGACCACACCGGTTGGTCGGGTCGCGCCACTGCCCTCACTGAGCAGGTTCGCCGAGGCGATCTGTCGTTCGAGGTCGCGTACGGTGGCCGAGGGTTCGGTGCCCGTTTCTTCGATCAAGAAGTCTCGGTAGTGCTGATACGCGCGCATGGCCTCGGCGTGACGACCAGCCGCGGCGAGCGCTCGCATGAGCACACCCCGACTCCGATCCCGGAAGGGCTGACGGACGACTTGGCGTTCCATCTCGGCGACAGCGGTTGCCGGGTGACCGTCGTCGATGGCGAGTTCCGCCAGGTTGTCGACGAGATCTGCGTGCAGTTCTTCGAGCCGGCCGGCATCAGCGGTCGCCCACTCCTCGTTGGCGAATTCCTCGTAGGCGTTTCCGTGCCAGAGCGCCCGTGCCGATTCGAGTTGCTGCGTTCGGTCGGTGCCGACCAGGGCGTGGGCGTGAGCGACTCGTTGATCGAAGACGTCGGCGTCGACGACGACCGAACGCAACGCGTAACCGGGTTGGTCGGTCACGATGACGTCGTCACCCACGAGGGCGCGGAGACGCCGTACACGCGTCCGGAGGCCGCTCGGCGAGAGATCGAGGATCTCGCACAACCGATCGGCGGAAACAGGCTGCCCACGTCCCGTCGCCAACGCGGCGAGCATGCGCCGTTGGCTCGGGCGCGTGAACACGACACGTGTGCCGTTCGGCCCGATGAACTGGACGGGCCCGAGAACTCTCAGTTCCGTTTTCACCCCGACGGAACAGTAGACCACGCTGCGTGCGCGCCGAACCACAGCCGCCACCACGAGTGGTCGTTCCGCCGCCGCTCGCCAGAGCGCTTTGAGCGCATTCCGAACCACCGGTGGTGCGCCAGGCGCATTGAGCGCATTCCGAACCGTTCAGGGCGGGCGATCGTGGGCCGATCGGCTCGGCCTGCTATGTCTGTGGAACACGACGGTCGACGATCACGGGGGTGGCGAAATGCACATCGATCTGATGACGGGTGGTTCGAGCTGGAGCGATGCCGCCGATCTGGCCCGGAAGCTGCAAGGTGCCGGGTTCTCCGGGATGTTGTACACCGAGACGAGCCAGGTGCCGTGGATGCAGATCGCGGCGGCGTCGATGGCGGCACCGGAGCTGTTCTTCACGACCGGCATCGCCGTTGCCTTCCCTCGTAGCCCCATGGTTGCGGCTGCCGTCGCCTACGAGTTGGCCGACAACACGAACGGACGCTTCCGCCTCGGATTGGGGAGCCAGGTCAGGGCCCACGTCACCCGTCGGTATGGCACGGCGTTCGACCATCCCGCAGCGCGCCTGCGTGACTACGTCCTCGCCGTGAAGGCGTGCTTCCGGGCGTTCGGCCGCGACGAGAAGCTGGCCCACGACGGCGAGTTCTACCAACTCTCGCTCCTGCCGCCCGACTGGGCGCCACGGCCTCACGAGCACCAGATGCACGTCGACATCTCGGCGGTTGGTCCACTCATGACCGAGGTCGCGGGCGAGGTGGCCGATGGAGTGCACGTGCACCCGCTCCATTCGATGCACTACATCGAGCATCGATTGATCCCGGGCATCGCACGTGGTGCGGCGTCGGCCGATCGAGACGTCGCCGAGATCGATCTCATCGTTCCGGTCTTCGCCTGTCCGGGCGACACGCACGAAGAGCGCGCGCCGTACATGGCTCGGGCCAAACGACAGATCGCCTTCTACGGCAGCACGCCGAACTATGCGTTCCAGTTCGACGACCTGGGGTTCGAGGGCACCACTCAGCGGCTCCGAGAGAAGATGAAGGCCGGCGACCTCGAGGGCATGGCCGACCAGATCACCGACGAGATGCTCGACGCGTACGCGGTGGTCGGCACCTGGGACGACATCGCCGATCGCCTCACCGGCCGGTACGGGGGTATTGCCTCGCGCGTGGTCATGTATCTCGGCGAGGAACAGATTCGCAACGACGATCACGCACGTGCGCGTTGGGGCGAGGTCGCGGCGTCCGTGAGGTCGGCGTCATGAACGAACAGGTGGCGCCGGTCTGACGGCCGTGGTTTCGCGACGTGTGCGCCCGGGTCCGTACCATCGAACACGTGAACCGTGACGCCACCGACGATCTCCGCTCCGCCTACCTCGACTTGCTGGCGCGAGCGGTCCGCAACGAGTTCTACCGGCGTGAACCCGCTCACCTGAGCCGGGTCGAGCTGGCCGGCGCCAGTGCCCGAATGGCGGTGGTCGGCACGAAGTTGATCGCGTCCGGGCACCGACAGGCGGCGAAATACCTGGTCGGGCTCGGTCCGCGTCGCTTTGCCAGCGCCGTCAGGGGCAATGCACCGAACGCACACACACTGATCACGCCGCAGTCGTTGGCCAACATCCGGTCGTGCGTCGAGTCGGTCATCCGTGACGACATCCCGGGCCATCTCATCGAGACCGGCGTGTTTCGCGGTGGCGCAACCATCTACATGCGAGGCCTCCTCCGCGCCTGGGACGTCACCGACCGCAACGTCTACGTGTCGGACTCCTTCGAAGGCCTTCCCGACCCCAACCCGGAAGACCTCGACGACGTACTCGCCCACGCCGTGCTCGATGAGGTGGATCGGTTCGCCGTCGACATCGAAGCGGTGAGGGAGAACTTCCGCCGGTACGACCTGCTCGACGACCAGGTCGTGTTCGTGAAGGGGTTCTTCGCCGACACACTTCCGACCCTCGACGTGGACTGTTTTGCCGTGATTCGACTCGACGGTGACTACTTCGATTCCACCTGGGATGCCCTCTCGAATCTCTATCCCAAACTGTCGGTAGGCGGATACGCAATCATCGACGACTACGGGGCACCGGTGGCGTGCCGCCGGGCGGTCGATCAGTATCGCGACGAGCTCGGCATCACCGACGAGATCATCGAGGTCGATGAGCAAGTGGTCTATTGGCGTAAGACCTGACCGACCGACTTCAGGAGCCGGTCGGAACCGTCCAGGTCTCGAGCGTGTGGTATCGCGCGCCGTCGGGATGGAGGGTGCTCTGCACCAGTGCGATCTCGTCGACTGCCCACTCGGCCTGAATCATGGCACCGAGAGTGCGGGGTACGTTGCGGCCGTTGCGTCGCAGTCGGGCCAGCGAGATGTGACCGTGGAACCGCTTCCGCAGCGGTTCGGTTCCCAGATCGCGCGTGGCCGCCGAAACGGCTGCGGCGAGCTGATCGATACCGGCCACGGGTGCGATCAGCACCCGCTCGTTCATCACGTCGACAGCGGGTCCCATGCGAGCGGTGACCGGCTCGAGGTGGGCGCGATCGAGCGCGGCGGTCACGGCGGTGGGTTCGGCATCACCGAGGAATCGAAGGCTCACATGCCAGTTCTCGGGGGAGATGAAGCGTGCATCGCGCTCGTCCTTGCGATGCAGCCCGAGCAGGACGTCGACCACGTGATCGGGCGGCCACAGTGCCACGAAGAGTCGGGTCATCGCACCATCATGCCGTGCGTGTGCGCCGAGCCGAAGAAGGTTGATCAGCCCTCGGGCAGCGTGACCGGCGACGTGTCGGTGAGGTCACCGACGTCGGCACTCACTACAGCAGCGACGCCGTTGACCGTCGACACATACGTCATCGACCGCAGGACGGCGTCGGTGAACGTGAAGATCACCTCGACCGGATCGTCGCCCGGGAGCGACAGCGCCGCCGGGGGATAGCTCGCAGCGACTGTTGCAGATCCGGCGTCGAAGGTCTCCACCGCGACCGACAGCGGTGTCTGGAGCGGGCCGAGCGGGTCGTTCACCGGAGCGGTCTCTTCGAGCTCTGTCCAGGTGCCGTCGGCGAATACCCATGTGCCGTCAGGAGTGACGACATAGTCGATCGTCGAACCGCCCGAGGTGACGGCGAGGCGCGTGCCGCTCCCGACGCGGTCGCCCTCGGCCACGACGGCGACCGCACCGCCGATCGTCGCTGTCGTGACGAAGTGGTATCCGGGTGCGAACCGTTCCAGTCCCGCCGCCAGCAACGCTGCCGCGTCAGGGGCGACGGCATCGGTGACCGGTGTGGACGCCTCCGTCGGAGGCGTTGCCGTCTCTGCGACGGCTGCGACCGTGTCGTTGGTGGTGGTGTCGGTCTGCGCGACCGATGTGCTCGATGCGGGTGCCGTCGGCTCGGTTTCTGCCGGACTCGACGAGCAGGCGGCCAGCAGTACTGCCGTGGCGATCATGACGACCGAACGACGCGTACTGCTGGCGACCCGCGAGGGGTCAGTCGCCACGTTTGTCGTCGTGACCCTGTCCCGAGTCGTCCTTCTTCTCGTGGTCTTTGTCGGATCGGCTGCCGTCGCCCCGCTCGGACTTCTTGTCGCCCCGGTCGGACTTCTTGTCGCCGCGATCGTTGCCCTGGTCGGACTTCTTGTCGCCGCGATCGTGGTCGCGTTCGTCTCGGTCGGCCTGCGGGTCGACCGGGGTGTTCACCGATGGGTCGGACGCTTCGCATCGGATCTTGGTCTTGGCGCCGACGGTCATCTCGTCGCCCTCGCTCTTCACCCGGATGTTGACGCGCTCGCCTGTGGCAAACCTGATCGTTGCGCCGTGCTGGGCGGTCTTGACCTCGGCACCTTCAGGGATGGCGGCAACATCGGACACGGCGCCGTCTTCGGTGACCGTGTAGTCGACCGTCGCGGTGGTTCCGTCGCACAACATGCCGGTCCACGAGTGCGGCCCGATGGCATCGCCGGCCGCGATCTGTCGCCCGCGGATCTTCGACAGCGCGATCGACAGCTTGGCTCGGGTCTCGCCGGTCGCCTCGTCGGCGTCGTCGTGATTCTTGCGGTCATGACCGGTGTCGATCTTGGCCTTGATGCGCAGCGTGCGGGTCTGCCCGTCGGCGGTGAACTCGATCTTCACCGAGGCGGAGGCGTCGCCGTCATCGTCGCTCTGGTAGTCGGTCGCGCCGATCGTGTGCTCGTGCGGTGAAGCCACCGTCACGCCGGTGATGTCAGGAGCACCGTCGCCGGTCGTGCCGACCGTGAAGTTGACGGTGGTGGGCTCACCCGATCCGAAGACGTCACCGCTCCACACGCCTGGTCCGGACACGTCGGCGAGGCTCGCGGCTCGAGCGTCGATCCGCTGTTGTCCGTGCTTGGTCTTGACGCGGACCTGGACCGTGCCGTCCTCGTTGACGAACTGCACCTTGTTCGGCTTCAGCTTCGTGGCGGTGTAGCCGTCGGCGGGGTTGAGCGCGACATCGACGAGATTGCCACCCGGGTCGGTGTTGATGTCGACGATCAGGGTGGTGCCGAGCAGCGGCAGCGAGAACTGTGACGATGCGGCCACGACAGGATCGGCAGCGACCGTGGTGTCGGTCGGCATCGACGTATCGGAGGGCGTCGACGTGTCGGTCGATTCGGCGCCGGCGTTCATGCCGGATCCGATGACGGTGACGGCGCCGGTGATCACGACCGTTGCGGTCGCGATGATCTTGTGAAGTCTCACGTGGTTGTTCCGATCGTGTGTGGTCGTCCCGCTCCGAACAGCTTGGACCTCACCCGTCGAGAAGTCACGGCCTTTTTCGTAAAGAAACTGTAATCAACATCCCACGCAAAGTAGCTTCGCGACCACCGAACGTTCACCAAACCCTCGTCTGAGGGTCAGACCGAGGTCTTCGCGCTCGCGTCGGCCGAAGCCGCGACCACGTCGGTCGAGTCGGCGACGGCAGGCCGAGCGCTCGAACGACCGCCGCGGTAGAACAACCAAGTCACCGGGATCAGGTAGGCGAAGTACCCGATCACGCGGATCCGTTCGGGATGGGGGCTCCATCCGAACAGACCCTTCAGGAAGTCGTGCAAGGTCGAACCTTCCGCGAACGGACCCGAGGTGATGTCCCACACCGTGGCGCTGACGCTCGACGACTCGATCTCGAACAGCTCGCGGAACTCGTGCAGGCCCTTTGCGAACAGACCGGCAGCGAACAGGATCAACAACATGCCGGTGATCTGGAAGAACTGGCGGAGGTCGACACGCGAGCTCCCGGTGTAGAAGCCGATGCCGATGGCGGTGGCGATCCCGAGACCGATGAGACCGCCGACCACGACGGCTGTACCCGAGCTGGAACCAGTTTCGGCGCTGAGGAGGAACAGAACCGTCTCGAACCCCTCGCGGGCAACAGCGACGAATGCGATGATCGACAGCGACCACGGTGAGCTCACCAGTGCAGCGTCGATCTTGGCGTGCAGGTCACCGGAGATGTTCCTCGCGTTGCGTCGCATCCAGAAGATCATCCAGGTGAGCACGCCGACCGCCAGGAACGCCAGAATTCCTTCGATCGCCTGTTCCCACTTGCCCTCGAACTCGCCGATCGCCGCCTTGAAGACGATGCCGGTGGCGATGCTGGCAACGACCGCAGCGCCAACGCCGAGCCACATCGCTCGGAGAAACTCGGCCCGGCCGGTCTTCACCAGGTACGCGGCGATGATCGCCACGACCAGCGAGATCTCGAGGCCTTCCCGCAAGGTAATCAGTAGTGATGCTCCCATGACTGATGATGATAGTCATGCCTAACAACTCTTGTGTAGGCCACGAACGAATTTCTCGACCGTATTGAAGTCGTCAGGCGGCGCCGCCCGAAAGTGCCTGCATCAGCACGACTTCGTCGCTGGGCGAGAGCGGGGTGTCGAGGTCTCGTTCGATCGTCCGGTTGACGAAGATCCGCATGTGTTGGCGAAGGCGACCTTGCTCGTCGACCATCCGGAACTGCAATCCGGGGTATCGCCGATCGAGATCGGCGAGTAGCTCGGCCACGGTGGTCCCGTCCGCGTCGACGTCGCGGGCACCACCCGTGTAGCTGCGCAGCGGCGTGGGAATCCGGACGTTCACGTCAGATCCGGTGGGTCGCTCACGTCGAAGCCCGGGCCGGAACGGACATCGAGGCGGCGATCTCGACCGAGTAGATCTCGGGGAGGTGAGCCGCGATGCACGACCATGTCGCACCCTCGTCGACGCTCGCCCACAACTCACCGCTCGTCGTGCCGAAGTACACGCCGACCGGATCGGCGAGGTCGGTCGTCATCGCCTGGCGCTTCACCGTGAACCAGGCGCGTGCGGGAAGCCCGTCGTCCTGGCGTTGCCAACTCGCCCCGGCGTCGTGAGTGACGTACGCGGCAGGGCGGCCGTCAGGGCTCGTGCGCGGCCACACATCGGTGCCGTCCATCGGGAACACCCATGCAGTGTCGGGATCGCGAGGATGCAACTCGATCGGGAAGCCGATGTCGCCGATCTCGACGGGCATGTTCGTGCCGATGCGTTCCCACGTGTCGGCGGGGCGGTCGAGCCGATAGATACCGCAGTGGTTCTGCTGGTACAGACGGTCGGCCATGGCAGGGTGGATGCGCACACAGTGTGGATCGTGTCCGAACTCACCGGCAGGTTCCGGAAGGAAATCGGCGGCAACACCACGATTGAGCGGACGCCAGTCGGCTCCGCCGTCGGTGCTCTCGAAAACGCCACCACCGGACAACCCGATGTACAGGTGGTCGGCGTCGCGCGGGTCGATGCTCACCGAGTGCAGCATCGCTCCGTCGGGCGTGCCCTGCTCGGGAAACTCGGCCCACGTCTCCCACATGCGGTGATCGTTCCAGCCGTCGACCGGCATCCACGTGTCACCGTGGTCGTCGCTACGGAACAGCCCCTGGGGTGTGCCGCCGGCGTACCACACACCGGGCTGGTCGGGGTGGCCGGGCGTGAGCCAGAACACCGCGTCGAGTGAGCGAGCCAGTGGTTCACCCGACCGGAAGGCCGGTGGTGTGCTGGCCTCGGTCCAGGTCGTTCCCATGTCGCACGACACGAACACCGTCGGCCCGAGGTGTCCGGTTCGGGTGGCGACCAGAATTCGACCGTCGTCTCGAGGATCGGCGGCGGCGTGTTGGATGACGTGGCCGAGGAAATGCGGTTCAGACATCTTCCAAGCCGAGCGATGCTCGTTCGCGGTCGCGAGGAACAGCCCCTTGCGGGTGCCGACCAGCAAGACGGTAGAAGCGCTCGATGGCATCGTGATCTCCTCCGATCGTCAACCGGCAAGCCGGTGCACTCTCGCCGTCGATCGACGACGTGCGGCCCGAGCGTAGTGCAGGTTCGAGGCGTCATCCGGGGGAGGCGAGCGCGTCATGGACGCCGTCGAACGTGACGAAACGTTCGACGCCTGACGGCTCGACCGCTACTGTCGTCTCACGCGACCCTTGCGGGAGGGCACCATGAAGCAACTCATCAGACCACTGATCGGCGGAGCCTGTCTCGTGCTCGGCCTCTTCGTCAGCGTCGGTTCGGTCGCCGACGCCGGCGACACTGCGCCGCCGTCGATCGACGCGGAAACGCTCGATGCGATCCGCGCCGAGATTCCCGAGGGAAATCCGGGCAAGTACGACCTCACGGAGGCCAGCGACGAATTCGGCAAGTTGGTCGCCCTGTTGGGGGCGAGTAGCGCCGTCGCAGATTTCGGCACCGGGAGTCAGCTCAGTGGACCGTGCGGCGGTTATGCCTACTCGTACGGCGAAGACGGGAGCCGTATCGATGCCGCTTTCGATGCGGGCGATGGCAGCCCGCCGATCGACCTGCTCGACGGCGGGCAGGCGTTCACGTCGGGCAACCCGTTCAAGGTCGACACTCGCGGCGTTGTGACCTACTACGGCTTCGCGCCGGCGAGCGGTGACGGTCCACTGAATCACGAGTGGTTCATCAAGACCTCCGGCATCAGCATCGACAAGGGCGGTGACCCGAACACCGTGGGCAACAACCGGAACACCGGGCTCGTCGATCTGGCCAGGGATTTGCCCGTCAAGTTTTCGGCCAACGTCAAGGTCGAAGGCGAGTTGAAATCGCAGAACCTCGAAACGTGCTTCGGCAAGGGCCGTGTCGAGTTCATCGGCAACGGACTCACCGACCCGGTCGGTATCGCCGGTTTGGTGTTCCTGGGCGGGGGCTTCTTCGGCTTGTTGTTCAACGCCCGACCGGCCATGACCAGCAAGGGATGATCCATCATGACGATCAGTGACACGAACACGAGCGACGCCCTCCTGGTCAAGAAGGCACACCCGGTACGCGGGATCCTGTGGGGCCTCGTCTTCGGCTTGGGACTGACCGTGGTGCTCGTCGTCACCACGGTCATTTCGCTCGAGCTGACGCAGATGATCGTCGTGTTGGCGGCCGGCACGCTGTTTGGCGTGTTGTGGAGCGTGTTCGGCCCGGCCAAACCGCCGAGTGGCCCCGTCCGCGTCGTCGTGGTGAATCCGGGAGTGAGGCAACCGGTGAGCAAACCGCTCGTGCAGCACGACCAACCGCTGGTCGTCGCCGAGCCTGCCGTCGATGACATCACGCCGACCGGAATCGACCTCGCCGCCGACCCAGACCCTGTCATCGACCCAGACCTCGCCCCGAATCGCGGCAACGATCCCTGGCCCGACGCCGGTGCGCCTCAATAGCCGAAGCCTCCAGAGTCGAACGCGCAGTGTTCGCGCAACGACGTCGTCGCCACGAGAACGGCGCGGCCGATTCGGACGAGGCCGGTGTCGTCGCTCTCAGATGGCTGCCGTGGCGGCACACACGGTGATGGGTGCACCCCGCCAGAACACGGTGACCGGTCCGTCCTCGCTCACCACGAACGCCACCGTGTGATGATGGTCCCAGCTGTAGCGGGCAGCGGATCGATGCCGCATGCCGCGCTCCTGCTCGACAGCGATCTCGGACTCGGCCGACGATCGCAGCCCGACGCCGAGTCGAGTGATCGTGCCGGATGGGCCGACGAGCGCGGCGAGATCTGTCTGCATCAGTGACGCGACCAGTGCGGGGTAGTGATGGCGGGTCGTGACGCACAAGGGCGGGGAGGTGACGGCTGATTCCAGGTCGAGCGATGGCGCGTCGTCGTGACGTGGGTCGAAGTCGTACAGCAGCGTGGCACCGATGCGAGCGGGACTGAGCCAGTGCACGGCCAGGTCGAGGATTCCCTCGAGGATGGGGCGCGGCGCGTCGGCCACGACGCAGTCGAGCGTGCTGAGCAACGCACGGGCGGTCGGTCGAACGGCCCACGATCGGCCGTTCCACTCGACGACGCCGTCACCCGTGAACAGTCGTGGTACGCCGAGCGTGGTGCGTTGGACGATCGACGCGCCGGTCGCTGCCTGGACCTCGACGAGATCGGCCTCGTACTGGACGTTGCGTCGGAAGCAGGCGAGTTGGGGCAACGCATCGATGCGACGGACGAGAAACGTCGATCGACCGTCGGCGAACCGGCGACACTGATCCAACGGAATTGCGAGGTCGATCAGTTCGACCAGATCACCGTTGACGAGCACGTCACGCTCGACCGGCAGGACGAAGGCTCCATACAGCGCTGCACGGCCCTCGTGGAGAGGCGGCCGACGGACGTGGTCGAGCTCCTGCACGAGGTGCTCGACGTGGCTGATGTCACCGGCGAGCAGCACGCCGTCGTCGTCGAGTTCGTCGAGCAGACGCGTCTCCGCACGGTTCAGACGCAACGCAGCTCGGTCGAACGCCACCATCCTGCCCGACCATACCAACGAGTGGTCGACGAGAACTCACCTGCTGGTGAGCTCGATTCGGCGGTGCGGATATTCGGGCAGCGGCCTCTCGGATCTGTGTCAAGCTCGTGGACGTACCAACGAGTCGCCGCCTACTCGTGAGGAGAATCGATGGCGCACGGATCCGGAACGCCACACGATGTCGAATGCACGCTCGAATGCGTGTCCGGCGGATCGCGCGACCCGGACGAGAACGTCCACGAATTCGAGCGGGCGAGTCGTCCGTGGGTGTACGACTCGGGCGTGCAAGCGCTCGGCATCGGCGAGAAGATCTCCGACGGCGTGAACACGGGGGCGCTCGCACTGCGCATCTACGTGGAACAGAAGCGGCCGTTGAGCCAGATCGAGAATCCGGCACCGAAGCGCATCGAAGGTCTGACCGTTGAACCCGTCACGACCGACGTACTCGAAATCGGGCGCATCGAACGTGAGATGTTCACGGGTACGTCGAACCCGTTGATGTCGGGTTGCGGCGTCGGCAATGTCGTCGACAACAACGGGGGGACGCTCGGAGCGGTCGTCCGGCGGAGGTCGGACGGGCAGTTGGCACTGCTGAGCAACGCCCATGTCCTGGCCCGCGACGGTCTCGGGAACGTAGGCGAGGCGATCCTGCAGCCCGCGCCGATCGACGGCGGCCACCCCGACGACGATCTCGTGGCGCGCCTCAGCGATACCGTTCCGTTCGAGTTCGGCGACGGCGGCTTTCCGAATCTCGTCGACGCTGCGATCGCCGACCTCGACCCGACCCGGGCCAGCCGCTCGACGATCAGACTGCTCGGCCATGCCCCGACCGGCATCACGAAGAACATCAGACGGGGCATGCACGTCCACAAAGTGGGCCGCACCTCCGATCTCACCTACGGCGTGATCCAGGACGTGCACTTCCTGCTGCACTTCCAGCTGCGAAAGTCGCCGCAGCGTTATGCCCGAGCGGGCTTCGGCAACCAGGTGATGTGCACCCGGTTCACCGAGCGTGGCGACTCCGGGTCGCTCGTGCTGAGCTCGTCGGGGCGGGCGGTCGGGTTGCACTTCGCGGGTTCGCCATCGGCGAGCATCTTCAACCGGATCGGCAACGTGCTCGACGCTCTGTCGGTCGACCTGATCATGGAAGACGATCGATGATCTCCAGGCGGCAGGCGGCACGAGCGCTCGAACTGCACGCCGACGACCTGTCGTCGTACCCGAACGTGGTCGGTGTCGGCCTGCGCGACGTCGCCTCGGAGCGTGCAGTCGAGTCCGAGCCCGACCACGCGTTGGCGGTGTACGTGTCACGCAAGGTGCCACAACACGAACTGAGTCCGTCCGCCCTGCTCCCCGGATACGTGGAGATCCCGGCGCGCAGCGGCACACACAAGGTCGCTGTGAGGGTCATCGACATCGGTGAGCCCGAACTGCAGCGTGGGAGCGAACGTGCACACGACACGTTCTCGGCTGAATAGGAGGAACACGTCATGGAGGAACTCGACGAGTCGGTGACCAATGGTCTCGACGGTGAGCAATTCGAAGAAGCGGAACCGGCCACTGCCGGTGACGATCCCGACGACGAGGGCGACGCCGAATCGGTCGAGGGATATGTGGTGCCACAGCCATCGCCGGCACCGGGCGAGTTCGGACCGGAGTCGGCCGAGATCGACGACACGATGGAGCACTTCAAGATCGACATCGGCAATGCGTCGTTCGGGTTCGGGCCCGAGTCGGTGCACGGCATCGACGATCGCCGCCAGATCACACAGACCGGGAACTACCCGTGGCGGGCGCATTGCTCTCTGCTCATCACGGCTGCCGACAACACCAACTGGATCGGCACGGGCTGGTTCGTCAGCCCGCGCTTGTTGATCACCGCCGGTCACGTCGTGTTCATCAACGGCAGTTCGGTGCCTGGCCAGAATGGTTGGGTCGACCGGATCCGCGTCGTGCCCGGTCGCAACGGTTCTGTGAAGCCCTACGGCGAGGCGACGAGTACGAGGTTCTATTCGGTGAAGGGTTGGACACAGAACGCCAGCCAGGAATACGACTACGGCGCGATCGTGCTCGACGAACCGTTGGGCAGCCAGACGGGCTGGTTCGGGTTCGGTGTGTACGGCGACGACGATCTGCGCGGCGTCACCGGCAATGTGTCGGGTTATCCCGGCGACAAGCCGTCCGGCACACAGTGGTACGCGGCCCGCAAGGTCGACTCGGTCGGGCCCCGCAAGGTGTTCTACGACATCGACACCGCCGGTGGTCAGTCCGGGTCAGCTGTGTATCGCATCAAGAACGGGGCGCGGTATGGCATCGCCGTCCACGCGTACGGCGGCGCCACGGTGAATTCGGGGACCCGGATCAACCGCCCGGTGTTCGACAACATCAAACAGTGGAAGTCGAATCACCCCTGATTCGATCGGCGCGCTGCCGATCAGCGTTCGAGGAGGCGGATCGCGTCGACGGGGATGTCGATCCCCACCTCGGTTCCCGGGGCGGGTACGAACGTGGTGCCGTCGTTCGGGACGACGATCTGCATCTCGCGCTCGGCCATCTGCACACGAATGTGCGACGTGGAACCGACGAACACCACGTCGGTCACGCGTCCTGACACGACTCCTGCGTCGCGCTCGGTCACGGTGAGTCGTTCGGGCCGGGCGAACACCATGCAGTCGCCGCGAACGTCCCCGGTCGGTGCGGCGAATCCTCGGCCGTCGATCTCGACCGTGCCGGCCGCAGGCACGTGTGCCGAGATCAGGTTGGCGAGCCCGAGGAAGTCGGCCACGTACGTCGACACTGGTGCGTCGTACACGTCGCGCGGCGCGCCGACCTGCTCGATCTCACCGGCGCGCATCACGGCGAGGCGGTCGCTCATCGTGAGCGCCTCTTCCTGGTCGTGGGTGACGTAGACGAACGTGATGCCCACCGCTTGGTGTAGTTCCTTCAGTTCCGATTGGAGAGCGCGCCGCAGTTTGGCGTCGAGCGCTCCGAGTGGTTCGTCGAGCAGGAGCACACGAGGTCGGAGCACCAGCGCCCGTGCAAGCGCGACCCGCTGCTGCTGACCACCCGACAACTGGTGCGGCTTGCGATCGGCGAAGTCGCTCAGGCGAACCAATTCCAGCGCATCACCGACGCGGCGTCGACGTTCGTCCTTGGAGCACTGCTGGAAGCGGAGCCCGAAGCCGACGTTGTCGGCGACCGTGAGGTGGGGAAACAGGGCGTAGCTCTGGAAGACCGTGTTGACCGGGCGCTTCTCGGGAGCCACTCCGGCGATGTCGGCGCCGTCGATCAGCACGGCCCCGGATTCGTTCTGCTCGAACCCACCGATGAGTCGCAATGTGGTGGTCTTGCCGCAACCCGACGGACCGAGCAACGAGAAGAACTCGCCCGACTCGATGGTGAGGTTGATGCCCTTCAGCACCAGTTGCGTGCCATAGGACTTGGTGAGTGACACGAGTTCGATGCGTCCGCCGCGCATCACATCGGCGTCGCCGACCGTCGTCTCGATCTCGGGCATCGGACGATGTTCTAGCGCGTCCGCGCAGGGTCGTGTGTCACGAGTCGGCCGACAGCGCAGCGCGTAGATGTTCGTGGACGAAGAACACGCCACGTTCCTCGACCGTTGCGAGCACGCCGTCGGCGTCGACACCTGCGTCGTGCGAACGTTGGACGGCTTCGCAAATGGCCACGTCCTGGTCGTGGACGAGGCGGTGTGCGTCGAGGATTCCCGTCAGCGAGTGCGTCGAGCGACCGGGCAACACGTACAGACGACGCTCGACGCGCGTGGTGTTCGGCCCGCGCGGCTCCATCCACATCGTGAGCACGGCATCTGGGAACACGTTCACCATGGCGTTCGGCCACAGGGTGAGGTACGACCCGACGTCGTAGGGCCGATCGGTGTGGGCCGTGAACAGTTGCTCCCATCCGGGTTCGCCTGGCAGCAGCGTCGCCCGAATGACCTCGTCGTCGGCGGTTGCGGGCCGGAGCAGCCGATCCCAGGCATACAGGACGGGCCCGTCGCTGACCATCGGGTAGTCCTCGGTCGCCGAGGTGTCGATCTCGGGGTGCACGAACGGCGTGTGGTAGTTCTCCGAGTAGTTCTCGAGCAGGGCCTTCCAGTTGAACGCTCGCTCGTTCGACTCGCTGAGCACGAGTTCCATCGCCTCGATCGGGGCGGCGTCGACGGCGGCGGCGAGGGGTCCGAGATCGAACGGGTGGTCCGGGCCATCGAGGTTCACGAAGACCAGGTGTCGCCACGTCGCGACGCCGACCGGCTCGAGCGAATGGTCGGCCACGTCGAAGCCTTCCGGTTCCCCGATGCCGCTCGCCTTCGCGAGCGACCCGTCGAGGCGGTAGAGCCACGAGTGGTACGGGCAGCGGATGAGTGAGCCCGAGCCCGTCGAGCCCTCGTCGCACAACGGCGCCGCGCGATGTCGGCACACGTTCAGGAACCCGCGGACCGTGTCGCGCTTGTCACGAACCAGGAGGATGGGCACACCACCGACGACCAGCGCCGTCCAAGTGCCGGCAGCGGGCAGTTCGTCGGTGACGCCGACGCACACCCATCCGCGACGAAACACGCACCGGCGTTCGTTCTCGAAGAACGCGTCATCGGAGTACCACGACGCCGGGAGGGTCCTGGCGCGCCGGATCCCTGGCGGATCGGGGATCGACCGCAGCGTGACCGTCGTGGAGCGGACGGTCACGCGATGCCGCCGACTTCGAACAGTTCCGACACATCGTCGCCGGTGTGAACGAGCATGCGCGCGAGTTTGCCCATGTTGTCGACGAGGCGTTCGCCATCGGCGTCGCTGTGGGCCACCGACAGCGTCCAGGACTCGCTCTTCGCCCAGGGAGCCAGGAACACGCCGTTGTTGTGCTGGACGAGGTAGTTGAGGTGGCTGATCGCCGTGTCGACAGCGAGGAACTCTCGGTAGTTGGTGGCAGGGCGGTCGTGCGCGACCACCGAGCCCTTGAAGCCGTGCACGACGCCGAACGACTTCACACCGTGGTCGGCGAGTGCTCTGGTGCAGCCGGCGAACATCTCGTGGCCCAGTTCGGCGGCCCGTGTGTACGTGTCGGGCGTGAGTACTTCGGTGAGTACGGCTCGTGCCGCAGCCATGGTGAGTGGGTTGCCGTTGAACGTGCCGACCTGGTCGTAGCGTCCGTCGGTGATGGCGCTCATCACCTCGGCGGTGCCACCGATGGCACCGCAGGGGATGCCGCCACCGAGAGCCTTCGCCAGGCAGATGATGTCAGGGGTGACGCCGAAGAGCTCGGTGGCTCCACCCCATGCGACGACCAGCCCGGTCTTCACCTCGTCGAACGTCAGGAGCGCGCCGTGGCGGCGCATGACGTCGCGGAGGCCGGCGAGATAGCCGGGTTGCGGTCCGATGATGCCGGCGTTCATCATCATGGGTTCGATGATCATGCCGGCGATCTGGCTCGGGTGCTGTTCGAAGACCCGTTCGACAGCAGCGAGGTCGTTGAACGGGACGATGCGCACGAGATCGGCGATGGCCTGGGGGATGCCGGCGCCCGGGACACGCCTCGGATCGTCGACCGGGCCGAGCTCGTCGATCGAGCGATACAGCGACACGTTCACGAGGTCGTGGTGCCCGTGGTAGGAGCCCTCGACCTTGATGACGAGGTCGCGCCCGGTGATGGCGCGCATGAGGTGGATGGCGTCCATGGTCGTCTCGGTTCCCGAGTTGGCGAACCGCCACAAGGGAAGACCGAACCGGTTGGCCAATGCGTCGGCGACCACGATCGAGTCCTCGGTCGGTTGAGCGAAGTGGGTGCCCTGCGTCACGCGTCGTTGGACTGCCTCGACCACCGCCGGGTTGGCATGGCCGACCACGTTGACGCCGTATCCGGCGTGGAAGTCGACGTACTCGTTGCCGTCGACGTCCCACACGTGGCTCCCCCGACCATGACTGATCCAGACGGGGATCGGTCGTGTGGTCGACCAGCTCGACGTGACGCCGCCCGGCATGACGTGGGTGGCGATGTCGTACAGTTCGCTCGAACGCCGGTTGCGAGCGACGAAGCGCTCCTCTTCGGCGAGGATGCGATCGTCGATCGTGGTCTGTTCCGGCCGGCCGTTCATGAAGCGCTCTCCTTGTCCTGACTGACCAGTCAGTCTAAGCTGTTCGTGTAAAGAGGACAAGAGACTCGGAGCACGTGCCATGTCCAACCCGATCCGTACGACCGCACCGACGCCCACGCTCGCGGGTGCCGACTACTGCTCGGCCCGCGTCTTCGAGGCAGAACGTGAGCGGATCTTTCATGCCGGCTGGTTCTTCGTCGGTCACATCTCGTCCATCCCCGTCGGAGGGCGGCGCGTGTTCGAGGTGGCCGGCGAGAAGGCCATCGTCACGCGAGACGAAGACGGCGCTTTGCACGCGTTCGCAAACGTGTGCCGTCACCGCGGCGCGATGTTGTGCGACCCGACCGATCACACCGAACTCGAACTCGATTGCGGACCGCCGTCGATCCGGTGCCCTTACCACGCGTGGACCTACGGACTCGACGGGGTGCTGCTGTCGACGCCGCGCGTCGGCCGCGACGAGATCGACCGCGAGAACCGTGGACTCTGGCGGTACCGCGTCGATCAGTGGAACGGGTTGGTCTTCGTGTCGCTGGCCGACGATGTCGGCGAGCTCGGCGCGTGGCTGCGGGAGCATTCACCCGATCTGTTCGAGTTCGACGACATCCCGATCAGCGAGCTGACCCTCGTGCAGCGCACCATGTCGGAGGTCGCCGCGAACTGGAAGATCATCGTCGAGAACTACCAGGAGTGCCTCCACTGCCCGATCGTGCACCCCGAACTCGTCGACGTGATTCCCGTGTATCAGACCGGCCATGTGCTCGACCCCGAGCGCGACGACGGCGGTGTCGAACTGGTCGATCACGGCAACAGCTTCAGCGCAACGGGTGTGGCGGCGCTGCCGGTGCTCCCCGGACTGGTCGACGACGAAGAGCATCTGTATCGCGGGGCCGCGGTCTTTCCGAATCTGTTCGTCGACGTCACGGGCACCGGCCTCGTGCTGACGACGCTGTTTCCTGTCGCTCCCGACCGCACGGTCGTGGTGGGCGAGTACCTGTTCGCACCCGACTTCGCCGATTCGCCCGAGCACGATCCGTCCGAAGTGATCGCGTTCAACGAGCTCGTCGGGCGGCAGGACAACGTGGTCTGCGAGCGGGTTCAGCAGGGTGTGTCGTCGAAGTCGTTCGTCGGAGGCGTGCTCACCGACAAGGACGATCTGGTCGCTTCGTTCAACCGTCACTACCTCGCAGTTCGAGGGGTAGTCGACCCGGTCTAGGGTGCACTCGATCACATCGGATCCGGCCGCGCCGGCTCGGGTTCGACCAGAGCAAAATGGGGGAACATCATGGTCACCACCAGGCGACAATTCATCGGTCAGTCAGCGAAGCTCGGCGTGCTCCTCGGAGCGGGCGTGCCGTTGCTCCAGGCATGCGGCAGTGACGGGAGCAGTTCAGAGAGCGACCCCATCGCCGACGGGCTCGACCCGGAAGCCGGCCCGCTCCGGTTGTTCAACTATGCCGACTACGTCAACCCCGACACGGTTGCATCGTTCGAAGACCAGTACGGCGTCGCGGTGGAGATCACCACATTCGACGTCGACTCAGAAGCCATCACCAAGTTGGCCAACGGCTCAGTCGACGTCGATGTGTTCAACTCGGCTGCGCCGAACTCGTTGAACCGGTTGATCGAGGGCGGGATCCTCCAGCCACTCAACAAGTCGTACATTCCGAACTTCTCCAACGTCCTGCCGAGCTTCGTCGACCCCTGGTACGACGAAGGCTCGACCTACACGGTGCCGTACACGGTGTTCTCGTCGGGCATCGCCTACCGAACCGACCGCATCGACCCGGCCAAGGTCGACGAGATGGGCTGGGACATCCTCTGGGACCCCACCTACAAGGGCGTCACCTCGATCCTCGACGACTATCGCGAAGGTATTGCGATGGCGCTGCTCCGCAAGGGCATCACCGACGTCAACACCACCGATGTCGAGCTCATCGAGCAGGCTGGTGCCGACCTGTCGGAGCTGGTGAATCTGATGAACATCAAGGTCAACATCGAGGCCTACAAGGACATCCCCGAAGGCGCCACCGATCTCGCCCACACATGGAGCGGCGACATGCTGGCAGGCGCCTACTCGTACCTGCCCGAGGGTACCGACCCGTCGGTGCTCGGTTGGTGGTACCCGGCCGACGGCGTGGGAGTGGTCAACAACGACTGCATGGCCATCACCGCCAAGGCCAAGAACCCGGTCCTGGCCAGCATGTGGATCAACCACCTGCTCGACTCGGCAAACGCCGAGGAGAACTTCAGCTGGAACGGCTACCTGCCACCGATCCAGGGGCTCGACGCCGACTATCTGATTGCGAACGAGTACGCGCCGGAAAACCTTCGGGCAGCGATCCTCGACGACACGATCATCGGGAAGGGTCTCCGGTTCGAACCGCTCGACGTCGACACCGACACGGTCTGGGAACAGACGTGGTCGTCGTTCACCGCCGGCTGACTTCGGTGCGCTGCCGAACACGCGACCACCTGATCCACACGAAGCACTGATCGCGCCATGTCTGACATCGCTGCGCCGACTGCCGAGGTTGCCGCACCCGGCGGCAACCGATCGCAGTCCGGGTTCTGGGCGGCAATGGCGACGCCCGGGACGTTGTGGTTGATCGCGCTGTTCGTGGTTCCCGGCTACGCGATCCTGGCGGTGGCGTTCGGCGGGATCGATCCGGTGTTGCGCACCACTGCACCGGCGTGGAATCCGCTCGCCTGGGACTTGGGCGCGA
Source organism: Ilumatobacteraceae bacterium (assembly GCA_037969115.1). GTDB lineage: Bacteria > Actinomycetota > Acidimicrobiia > Acidimicrobiales > Ilumatobacteraceae > JBBKWQ01. The sequence goes on along the minus strand of JBBKWQ010000420.1, from coordinate 3,396 downwards.
TGACCAACGTGCTCGATCGGGTGTTCGGCGGCGATCTCGGTGGCGTGTTCGTGCGGACGGGGCTGTACGCCGGGGCCGCGTTGGTCGGGTGTTGCATCATCGGGTATCCGGTCGCGTACTACGTCGCTCGCAAAGCCGACCGGTCGCGTGGTTTGCTGCTCGCGCTGCTGGTGCTGCCGTTCTGGATCAGCTACCTGATGCGGATGCTCGCCTGGGTGAACCTGCTCCAGACCGATGGGTATGTGAACCGGGTGCTCGGCTGGTTGCACTTGGGCTCTGGGAGTCGCAACTGGCTCGACGGTGATTGGCCCACCGTGGTGATGGGGCTGATCTACGGGTACATCCCGTTCTTCATCCTGCCTCTGTACGCGGCGCTCGAACGGCTCGACGGCAGGTTGATCGAGGCGTCTCGCGATCTGGGTGCGTCGTCGTTCTCGACCTTCTTGCGGGTCACGCTGCCGCTGTCGGTGCCGGGCTTGATGGCAGCGTCGGTGATCATCGTGCTGCCGATGTGCGGCGACTACTACACCAACACGTATCTCACCGGTGGGTCGCCGCGCACCGAAATGGTCGGCAACCAGATCGAGTTCTTCCTTCGCGGGTCGAGCCAGCCGCAGACCGGTGCGTCGCTGGTGATCATCCTGATGGCGTTCTTGATGGTGGCGATGGCGTACTACCTCGTCACGATCGCGCGATCGCAGCGTGAGGGGGCGCGGACATGAAGATGCGTCGGTTCGGACCACTGGCGGCGATCACATGGCTGTACGTGATCTGGTCCTTGGTGCCGGTACTCATCGCCGTACGGATCTCGTTCAACTCGGGCAAGAGCCGGTCGTCGTTCCAGCCGACTTCGTTCCGTTGGTACTGGGACGATCCCGCGTCGGTGTGGCAGGACCATGCACTCCAGACGGCGCTGGGTAACACGTTGAAGCTGGCAGGGCTCACCATGCTCGTCGCAACCCCGCTCGGAATCGCCATGGCGATCGGCTTGCAGCGGTGGCGCGGGCGGGTGTCACGGGCCGCGAACAACCTCATGTTGTTGCCGTTGGTCACGCCCGAGATCGTGGTCGGCGTCTCGCTGTTCCTGGTGTTCACGCAGATCTACACGACCGTGCCGCGTGGTTTCACCACGCAGCTACTCGGACACGTCACCTTCACGGTGTCGTACGTGGTGATCATCGTGCGGGGGCGGCTGTTGTCGATCGGCAGCCACTACGAGGAGGCAGCGCGCGACCTCGGTGCAACACGTACCCAGGCACTGCGGATGGTGTTGCTGCCGCAACTCGGTCCGGCGATCTTCGCCAGCCTGATGGTGGTGTTCGCCACCTCGGTCGACGACTTCGTGATCTCGTCGTTCCTGTCGACCGGCGCGTCGACCGAGACCGTTCCGATCAAGATCTACGCGAGTGCTCGGGCGGCGGCGACGCCGTCGGTGAACGCGCTGGCGACCGTGATGCTCATCGTTACCCTCGTCGCGGTCGCGTTGGCGGCCCTCGGCATGCGACTGTTGCGGCGGTCGGGCTCCGACGGCGACGCCAGCCTCACCTCGATGAGCATCTGACGACACGATCGACGACGGCACGATCGACGCGCTTGCTTCGGGTGGGTCTATCGGGCATCGCGATCGAGGCGTCTCTCCTGAACGGTCGGTGCCCAGCCATCGTTTGCCTGGTCTGAGCCCGACGAGCAGCGGCGACGGGCGGTCGGGACGTCTTGCGGTGGAACGTGGAAAGAAATTCTTGGTTCCTTGTTGACTCTCGAACATATGTTCGATACGATGTTCACATGGTTCAGGTATCGGATCCGTCGATCGCCTTCGAGGCGTTGGTCGGTTGCGATGTCGCCGCGTGCCACTCCGACGATGCTGTCGCTTTGATCCGGAGCATCAAACACGTCCGCGGCTGGATCGACCGGTTCGAAGCAGATCTCACCAGACATCTCGCGGCGCTCTACGAGCAGGGCGTCGGCGCGCCGGCGGCTGAGCTGCACGCCCGGAGTCATGGGATGTCTGCGGCCGAGGCTCGCAAGAAGGAGCGACGCGCCAACGCTCTCGGCGACGCGCCGTCGTTCGGTGACGCGCTCGCAAACGGCGACGTGGGTGCCGAGCACGCCGACGGGCTGGCCAGCGCGACTGCGCGATTGGACGACGCAACCAAGGCTGCATTCATCGATCACGAGAAAGCGCTGCTCGACGAGGCGAAGCATTCCTCGCCCGAAGAATTCTCGCGGCACTGCCGCGGCCTCGTGAGCCGCCTCGAGCGCGACCAGGGAGTCGAACGAGCCGAGGAACAGCGTCGCGACACGCACTTGTCGAGGCGGATCGATCGCAACGGTATGCACCTCATCAACGGTGCACTCCACCCCGAGCTCGGCGCTGCAGTCTTCGGCGCGATCGACGCGGAGGTCGCCAAGCTCGTGGCGAAGTCCGGTGATCGCACGGTCGATCGGAACCGGCTTGCGGCCGAAGCGCTCGGCGACCTCGTCACCGGTGGGCACCGGGCGACCCGCCCTGGTGTTGCCGAGATCAGCGTGCTCATCGACCTCGCCACGTTGACCACTGGCCTTCACGAGAACTCCGTCTGCGAATACGACAACGGGGTTCCATTGCCGCCGGTCACGGTTCGTCGGTTGTGCTGCGAGGGCAAGATCATCCCGATCGTGCTGAACGGTGACGGCGTTCCGGTCGACGTCGGCCGCGAGCAGCGGCTGGCCAACCGAGCGCAGCGTCGTGCGTTGCGAGCGATGTACCGCACGTGTGCATTCAGCGGCTGTGACGTTGCGTTCAACCGCTGCGAGATTCACCACCTGCTGGAGTGGGACCACCGTGGCCCGACGGATCTGAACAACATGTTGCCGCTCTGCTCGCACCATCATCACCTGGTCCACGAGGCCGACTGGCAACTCCACCTGGCCGCCGATCGCACGTTGACGATCCGCCAACCCGACGGGAGAACCTTCGCGACCGCCGGCATCCAGATCGGGACGGCTGCCCGGGCCGATCGGTCACGTGCGCGTCGTTCGACACCACGAGACGAGCAAGGTCGCGACCGTGCCTTCGAACGATCGCGACAACCCGACCACCAGAGCGAGCCGGCCGCCCTCCCCTGACCGAGAGGGCGCTTCGGCGCGCCCCGTGCCCAAGCTGGCAGGATGTCGACGAATGCAGCACCCGACGACCTCGCAGAAGCCGACTTCGCCTCGATGACAACGCCGCCTGCTCTGGTCGACGTGATCCCGGACCTGGCCCGTTTCGTCGATGACCTGGCCGCACAACACGTCGCGGACAACCTCGCCAACCACGACGACTTCGTCGGACGGTGCCGCAGCTTCTACACCGATGAGATGCTGGCGCTGATCGACCGGTCGATCACCGGCTGGTCGGCGATGGCGTCCTAC
>JBBKWQ010000419.1:0-9821 GCA_037969115.1 Ilumatobacteraceae bacterium | reverse complement strand
TCCCGGTCGCGCGCGTGCGTCGGGCTCAGCCGCCGTCGGAGTCGGTGACTTCGAGCGCGTCGGCGCTGGTCGGCGGCACGGAAGCGGAGGTGATGGCCTCGGTCGGGTTCTCGTCGCAGACCACATCGGTGAGCATCCGGTCTTCGAGCGTGAAGACCGATGTGTAGGACGTACCGAGTTCCGCCTGCCACTCGCTGAACGATTCGAACTCGTCCTCGCAGCGACGGTTCAGGATCGGTTGATACGGCAGCTGCCACCCGTTGGTGAGTGTTGCGTACCCGTCGACGAGCTCGACGATGGCGGGGAACTCGACCGTGAAGTTCTCACTCATCGGCACCAGCGCGAACCACACGACCGCCTCGCCGAGGAGGTCGGCAACGATGGCGCAACCGCCGATGGTCTGCATGTTGTCGCACGAGATCTCGCCCGGCGTGTTCGACACGATGCGGATGGTTCGGTCGGCGTCGAGTACCAGTTCGGCGTAACCGGTCGACGTTCCGTCGGGCGCGATGCCGAACTCGTCGCCCCGGACGGTGAACACCAACGACACGAGATCGATCCGGTGCGTCTGGACGATCTCGACCGGTGATCCGTCCGGATTGGTGTCATCTGTCTCGATCACGCCCGAAGTGGGTGCGTCGCCTTCGATGGCGTCGGCAGTGCGAAAGATGATGAAGAGAAGCAGGAACAGCCCGAACAGCGCGCCGACGGCGGCCCAGAATCGGATGCTGAAGATCTGCCGCATGTGACGGCGACGCTAGTGCGTCAAACCGGTCGAATTGGCTGCACACCGTGGGCGCCCCTGACCCTGCCGCGCTTTCACTTCGGTGTCGGTCTGCGGCAGAATGCTGTGGTGACCAGAGGTTTCGTTCGATCTGCGCTTGCCTTTGGGGCCGTGCTTCCGATCGCGCTCGCAGTGGTCACCGTGGCTCCCACGGCAGGAACGCATACGGTTTCTGCCACCTCGCAGTACGTTCCGCTGCCCGAACCGCAACGGCTGCTCGACACTCGGGGTGGTCAGACCGTCGACGGCCAATTCTCCGGCGGCGGGCCGGTCCAGGCGAGCCAGACCTTCGAGCTCACCGTCGCCGGACGGGGCGGTGTGATCGCCTCGGTCAACTCCGTGGTGCTCAACGTGACCGCGACCGAAGGTCAGGACGCCGGATACGTCACGGTCTTCCCGTGCGGTGCCGGACGGCCCGAGGCATCGAACCTGAACTATCGAACGGGGCAGACGATTCCCAACGCGGTCATCGCCAAGGTCGGCACCGCTGGCGGCGTCTGCCTCTTCGTGTCGAGCACCGTGCACCTGCTCGTCGACGTCTCGGGCGTATTCCCCGAGGCTGCATACTCGCCGCTGCCAGAACCGCGCCGCCTGGTCGACACCCGCGGTGGAAAGACGTACGACGGCCTCGATTCGGGCGGCGGACGAATCGCCGCCGGATCAACGCGCCAGGTCAGAGTCGCCGGGCGCGCCGGCGTGCCGGAAGCGGCACCCTCCGCAGTGTTGAACGTCACCGTCACCGATACTCAGGACTTCGGATTCGCGACCGTCTACCCATGCGACGCGGCCAAGCCCGAGGCGTCGAACCTGAACTTCGACCTGAACCAGACCGTCCCGAATGCCGTCATCACGAAGATCGGCACGGGCGGCATGGTGTGCATTTTCATCTCGGCCGAGGCCGACCTGATCGTCGACGTCGCCGGAGTGTTGCCGACACGATCCTTCACGCCCCTCGTCGCGCCGGCGCGCCTGCTCGACACTCGTGTCGGTCCGCGCACCATCGATCAGCGCTTCCGCGGTGGCGGGACCCAGCCGAGCAACACAGCGATCCAACTCGACGTCGCCGGCCGCGCCGGGGTGCCGGCCAACGTGTCGGCCGTCGTGCTCAACGTGACGGCCGTAGCGGCGCTCGACGTCGGATATGCGACCGTCTACCCACAAGGTCGGAGCCGCCCCGAGGTGTCGAACCTCAACTTCGCGACCGGACAGACGATCCCGAACCTCGTGATCGCCGCACTCGGGTCGCGCGGCGACATCTGCATCTCCACCGTCGGTTCTGCCGACTACATCGTCGACGTGATCGGCTTTCTCGCCGGGCCGGCGCCAACCGGGCCGGCGGCGATGTGTCCGTCGATGCCCGCCACGAACACGCCGACCTCCGATCTGGTTCGTTTCTCGGAACTGCACCGCGGCATCGGCATCGACCGCATCGCGGTGTGGGTGTGCGACGTGCCGTCGACGACGACGAACGAGTTCTACACGGAAACTTGGCCTGTCACCGTCGACGAGAACGTCGTTTCGGCGTGGGCCAACGACGAGGTCTCGCCCTACTTCACTGCGATCTCGCAGGGGCAGTACACGGCGACGTTCTCGCCACTCGGGCGAATTCCGCTGACCGACTCGGACGGTCCCGATGCATGTCTCGACCGGGCGGGGGCCGCCACCGGCGGTTCGTTCACCAACGTACTCGCCACCGATACCCGTGACTCTGCCGAATTCTTGGGCTTCGGCGGGCCCGGTCTCATCTACTCCTACGGCCTCGACACCGACGTGTTCGAGAGCGGCGCCCCGAACCAGTCACGCCGGGGCCTGTGGGTGGGTGGCAGATCGACCGCGGAGCTCCCGAGCCCGCTCGTGGTGGCCCACGAGATCGGCCACACGTTGCACTGGCCGCACTCCTACATCGACGCCGGGTATCCGTACGACAACAACCTCGACTTGATGAGCGGTGCGCCGATCGAGGGCTATTGCCAGAGCGGTGGCCGCAGTTGGCTGTGCTCGCCGCCGAACACGCTGGCGTTCAACCGATTCGCGAGTGGATGGTTCGGCGGTGATCGCGTTGTCGTGCACGACACCGGCACCGTCAACGTCACCCTCGACGCTCCGATGCGTGCCGGCAACCAGATGGTGCTGGTGCGTGAGGCCGGTCAATCGTCGAGCATGATGTCGATCGAGGCTCGGCCGGCGACGGGGTTCGACGCGAGTTCCCAGAAACCCGGCGTGGCGGTGCACCTCATCGATCAGCGTCCGGTCGGAAACGGTCAGATCGTCGATGGCTACAGCACGCGTCGCCGGCAGCGCCAGGCCGTCGGCGTCTCCGGCTCGTACGCCCATGTGGTCGGCGTGGGCGAGACGCTCGCGGCACATGGAGTGACCATCACGGTGCTGGCCAAGCGTGGCGCGGGTTACGTGGTGCAGGTGGCCGGCACATACCAGCGCCCGGCCGACAGCTTCTTCGAGGCGATCGGTCGTCCGATCGTCGATCCGTGTTCCGGTGACGATCTCATGGCGGCACTCGAGGCGGGTTGCGTGCGCTGAACGCAGTTCGCGCAACCGATGTTCACGCCGATCGAGACATCACATCCTCGGCGGCCCGGTGAGTGCACTCGCCGATCTCGTCGATGACCTCGTCGGTATGGGCCGTACCCACGAAAATCGCCTCGTACGCGCCGGGGGCCATCGCTACGCCCTCCTTCAGCATGGCATGGAAGAACCGCCCGTAGGCGGCCTCGTCGGTGCGCTTGGCGCCGTCGAAGTCGGTGGGTCGCGGCACGTCTCCGCACACCATGCCCATCAGAGTGCCGACCACCGGGAACTGCGCGGCGAAGCCGGCTGCGACGCAAGCGTCTCGCATCAGGGCTGACAAGTGGCGGGTACGTGCCATCAACTCGATGTAGACGTCGCCGTCGAGCAGATCGAGCGCGGCGAGCCCGGCCGCCGTGGCGATCGGGTTGCCCGACAGTGTTCCCGAGTGGAACACGGTTCCGAGCGGCGACAAGGTCGACATGATGTCCCGCCTGCCCCCGAGCGCACCGATCGGGAGGCCACCACCCACGATCTTGCCGAACGTGGTGAGATCGGCTTTCACGTCGTACTTGGCCTGCGCTCCACCCGAACCCAGACGGAAACCCGTGATGACCTCGTCGAAAACGAGCACCGCGCCCACCCGGTCGCACTCGGCCCGGAGACCCTCGAGGAAACCGTCGTTCGGTGCGACAACACCCATGTTGGCGGCCACGGGTTCGACGATCACGCAGGCGACGGTGTCGTCGAGCGTGGGCACCTGGTTGTAGGGCACGACCATCGTCTCGGCCACGGCACCGGCAGGCACACCAGCGGTTCCCGGCAGCCCGAGTGTCGCGACTCCGCTCCCACCGGCTGCGAGGAGAGCGTCGGTGGCCCCGTGGAAGTTGCCATGGAAGATCACCACTCGGTCGCGGCCCGTGTAGCCCCGGCCCAAACGAACAGCAGTGCTGGTCGCTTCGGTACCCGAGTTCATGAACCGCACGAGCTCGCAACTTTCGACACGTTCCGACACGGCTTCGGCCAGCTTCATCTCGCGGGGCGTCGGCGCGCCGTACGACGTGCCGTCGGCAGCGGCCCTGGTGATTGCCTCGGTGATGGCGGGATGTCCGTGGCCCAGGATGACAGCGCCGTAGCTCTGCACCAGATCGATGTACCGCTTCCCCTCCACGTCGAACACTTCGGCGCCCGACGCTCGGGCGACCACATACGGCTGCCCGCCAACCGACTTGAACGCGCGAATCGACGAGTTGACCCCACCGGGGATCACGAGCGTCGAGCGCGTGAACAACGTGTCGTTCGACGGCACGCCGGCGCCGGTGCACACGGTTGCCGTGCAGCCGGCGGCGGCGCACGTCTCGGGTTGGCACAAGGGGATCATGCGGAGCCTCCGGCGGCGTGTTCTGCGAACCAACGGGTGAGATAGGTGAGCACGATGTCGGCGCCAGCCCGTTTGATTGCGGTGAGGTGTTCGAGGGCGACCGCGTCGTGATCGATCCAGCCGTTCGCAGCGGCTGCCTTGATCATCGAGTACTCACCGCTCACGTGGTACGCAGCGACGGGGAGTGTGGTGCACGATCGCACCGCGGCGACGATGTCGAGATATGCCAGGGCCGGCTTCACCATCACGATGTCGGCGCCCTGCGCGATGTCGGCCTCGACCTCGGTGATCGCCTCGCGGGCGTTGCGGGGATCCTGCTGGTAACCCTTCCGATTGCCGTCACCGGTGATCGTGACGTCGGCGGCGTCGCGGAACGGCGCGTACAGCGCGCTCGCATACTTGGCCGAGTAGGCCATGATCGCCACATCGACGAAACCCTCGGCGTCGAGTGCCGAACGAATCACGCCGACCTGCCCGTCCATCATGCCGCTCGGCGCGACGACGTGGGCTCCGGCACGGGCTTGGGCCAGCGCTGCCATCGCGTAGATGTCGAGTGTTGCGTCGTTGTCGACGGTGCCGTCGGCCCGAACGATGCCGCAATGGCCATGGCTCGTGTACTCGTCGACGCACAGATCGGTCATGATCGCGACGTCGCCACCCACGTCGCCGACCAGGTCGGCCACCGCGACCTGCACGATGCCCTCGGGGTCGTAGGCCCCCGACCCGATCGGGTCCTTCTCGGCGGGAACGCCGAACAGGATCACACCCTTCACGCCGAGTGTCGCCAGTTCGGTGACCTCGGCGCGCAGGCTGTCGCGGGTGTGCTGCACCACGCCGGGCAGTGACGTGATCGGCTGCGGCTCGGCGATGCCCTCGCGCACGAACAGTGGCGCGATCAGGTCGTTCACGCCAACCGTGGTCTCGGCCACCAACTCGCGAATCGCCGCGTGGTGGCGGAGCCGTCGTGGGCGGGCGGTGGGATAGTTGGCGTGAGAGCCAGGCATGAACGCATGGTATTGGGCTGGGACGCCGTGCGCCGCATGAGGGAATGCTCCGAACATCGGCGTCTCAGCCGATAGCGTCGCGGCCGTGTCGGTACAGGTCTGGTTCGAACACGAAGAGATGTCGGTGCAGCCCGGCACACCCTCGTCGGTGTCGGTCGCCGTCGAGAACCTCGGCGATTCGACCGAGACGTTCACCCTGCTCCCGGCCGGTCTCTCCGCCGCATGGCTCACGGTCACCCGTCCCACGATCACGCTGTTCGCCGGATCCACCGACGTCGTCGAAGTCGTCATCAGGCCACCCGTGCTCGACACCACGAGCGCCGGAGCAACACCTGCGGCCGTCCGGGTGATTCCCCAGAGCGATCCAGACAGCACCGTGACCGCCGAGATAGTGCTCGATGTGCAGCCGTTCGACGATCGCCGCATCACGCTGCTCCAGCCGCTGCAGCGGGGTCGCCACCGAGCCACCTACGAGTTCATGGTGGAGAATCACGGCAACAGCCTGGCCACCTGTCGGCTGCACCTGATCGACAGCACCAATCGCGTCGATGGCCAGTTCGACCCGCCCGCCATCGGTGTGTCTCCGGGCGCGAGCAGCCTCGTGCGGCTGAAGCTCACCGCGAATCGCGGTGTGTTCCGGCGAACAGAACGTCAGCTCGATTTCGAGATCGAGGCAACGCAACAAGACCATGAACCGGCGGCTGCCCGCGGTGCCTTGATCCAACCGCCGACCATTCCGGGGCAGTTGATCCGGCGACTCGTCGGTGCTGCGGCGCTCGTCGGCTTGCTCGTCGCGGCTTGGTTCGCGTTGATCCGCCCGGAGCTCCGCGACGCGGCCGACGTTGCGGTCGCCGACCGAATCGCCGAACTCGAGGACGCGACAGTGCCCGTCGTCGAGGTCGACACCACCGAGGTACCCAGTGGCGACGAGACGACCACGGATTCAACTCCCGACACCGTCGACGGGCCGCCGGTACTCGTGGCCGAAGAAGCGGCGGGGGAGCTGTTCTGGATCAGATTGGCCGTGTCGGCCGGACTCAATCAGGAGGGTTCGCGTGACTTCACCGTGCCGCCCGACTCGAGGTTCGAGCTCACCGACGTCGTGCTCCAGAATCCGAACGGCGACAGCGGAACGGCCGTGCTGCTCGGCAACGGTCAGCCGCTCTACCAGTGGAACCTCGGCGCGATGGCGGCGGCCAACGAGTTCCAACCGAGGGTCAGCCCGCTCGGCTTCGGGCCCGACGACACGATCGCGCTCACGTCGCGCTGCGAAGGGGTCGGCGACACGACCGGGACACAGTGCGAGGTCGCTGTGCTGGTGACCGGTCGACTGTTCCCCGCCGACGACTCCTGAGCGCGGACGCCGCACCGTCGATAGTCTCGTAACAGCCAATGTCCAGACTGAAACCTTCCGCCTGACGGCTCCATGTTGACCGCGTTAGGGCTTCTCGCCGTCGTGCTGCTGATCGCGGCGAACGGTTACTTCGTGGCAGCGGAGTTCGCGTTCGTGGCGGCGCGCCGCGGCAAGTTCGTCGAAGGGGCCGAACAGGGCGACAAGAAGTCGGCGCGGGCGCTCGACGTGCATCAGCAGCTGAGCTTCATGCTGTCGGGTGCCCAGCTGGGCATCACGGTCACTTCGTTGGTCGTCGGATTCATCGCCGAACCCGCGATCGCAGGCGCGATCGAACCGGTCCTCGAGACCTTCGGTGTCCCCGAGTCGGCAAGTTTCGGGATCGCTTTCGCCACAGCGTTCGTCCTGGCGACTGTGGCACAGATGGTGTTCGGTGAGCTGGCCCCCAAGAACCTGGCCATCACCAAGGCCGAGCCGGTTGCGCGTGTGTTGGCGCCCTCGACGTGGATGTTCATGCGCGTTGCGCGTCCGTTCATCCGCCTCTTCGACGGCTCGGCGAACCGGCTGCTGCGCGCCTTCGGCATCGAACCAGTCGATGAGCTGCACGGCTCGGTGTCGGCGGACGAACTCGACCTGATCGTCGACTCGTCGGCTGAATTCGGTTCACTCTCGGTGCAACAGGCAGCCTTGCTCGACCGGGCGATCGACTTCGCGGAGCTCGACGCATCAGACGCGATGGAACCATGGAACCGGGTCGTCACGATCGAGGCCACTGCGACCGCTGCCGACCTGCGCGAGCTCATGCAGTCGACGCATTCGAGATTCCCGGTGCTCGACGCCGACGGCGCGATCCACGGCATCGTCCATGCCAAAGACCTGCTGGGTGTTCCGATGTCGGAGCTCGCGACGACGTTGGTCGACGACTTCGATCAGCCGGTGCTCGTGGTGCCCGAGGCTGCCAAGCTGCGAACCGTGCTGTACGAGCTACGACTGCACTCGACCGAGATGGCCATCGTGATCGACGAGTACGGCGGTCCGGCCGGCATCGTCACGCTCGAGGACGTCGTCGAGGAGCTGGTCGGCGACATCGCCGACGAGTACGACGAGAGCGACGCCGGCGAGCATCCACTCGAGGAAGCCGACGGGGCGTGGACGGTGCCGGGTGATTGGCGGGTCGACGAGATCGAACGCGTCACGGGAGTGGTCTTGCCCGACGGCGACTACGACACGGTGGCCGGTCTCGTGCTCGAACGGCTCGAGCACATTCCCGATGTCGGCGAGACCGTGGAGATCGACGGTGTCGAGATCGAGGTGTTGGCCGTTCAGGACTGGGCTATCGAGCAGGTGCGGCTGTCGGTGGTCGAAGCTCCCGAGGGCGAGGGCGAGGGCGAAGGCGAAGGCGAGAGCGCCGAGTCCGAACGCGAAGAGTCCGAACGAGATGGTGCCGAATGAGCACGCAGATGGCGTTCCTGATCGCGGTGAGCCTGCTCGCGCTCAACGCGTTCTTCGTTGCCGCGGAGTTCGCCCTGCTGGCCTCTCGTCGGTCTCGCATCGAGCAACTCGCCGCCGACGGCAACAGTTCCGCCAAACACGTGCTGGCCGGTATTCGCGAGCTCACGCTCATGTTGGCGGGCGCACAACTGGGCATCACCATGGCCTCGCTGGGTCTCGGCGCCGTTGCCGAACCGGCCGTCGCCCACCTCATCGAATCGGGATTCGATCGCTGGTTCAGCATCCCGTCTGGTCTGATGCATGCCCTCAGCTTCGCGATTGCACTGTCGATCGTGGTGTTCCTCCACATGGTGGTCGGCGAGATGGCGCCCAAGTCGTGGGCGATCTCGCATCCCGAACAGTCGGCGATGCGTCTCGTCCGCCCGTTTCGGGTGTTCGTGGTCGTGTTCCGGCCGATCATCTGGTTCCTGAACGGGTTGGCGAACGCAGTCGTGAGGGTGGTCGGCGTCGAACCGCAGGGTGAGCTCGCCATGGCGCACACGCCCGCGGACATGTTGCTGCTGCTCGACGAGTCGCACGGACACGGCGATCTGGAATCCGATCACCACGAGCTGCTCACCCGCTCGCTGCAGATGTCGGGTCTCGTGGCGGCGGACGCGATGACGGTTCGCCCCGACATCGTCTGCGTCGCCGCCGATTCCCCCATCGATGAGGCAGCCAAGGAGGCGCACCGGACGGGTCGTACCCGAGTGATCGTGCATGAGGGCGACCTCGACCACGTGCGCGGATTCGTGCATGCGAAAGACATCCTGCGGATGGAGCCGAGCGAGCGCGCCACCACCACATCAGGAGAGATCACTCGCAAGGTGATGGTCACGCCGGAGGGGCAGTTCCTCGAGACCTTGCTGCTCGAGATGCGCACCAAGCGCCAGCACATAGCGGTGGTCGTCGACGAGCTCGGCACCGTGGTCGGCGTGGTGACACTGGAAGACCTGCTCGAGGAATTGATCGGTGACTTCGACGACGAGTCCGATCGCCGGATCGGGAACTGTGTGCGGTTGCCCGACGGCACGTTCCGCATGAGTGGTACGACCCGCCCCGACCAGTTCAAGGAATGCACGGGCGTCGAGCTGCCCGACGGCGATTGGAACACCGTGGCCGGTTTCGTGATCGATGCGGCGAACGAGATCCCGTCCGCCGGTGACGAGGTGGTCACGCCGATTGCCGCGTTCACCGTGGCCGCGATGGATGGTTACGCGATCGACGAGCTCATCGTGCGTGTGTTCGTCGCGTAGTTCCGCTCGACGGGTCGGGCACTACCACGAG
>JBBKWQ010000418.1:0-10693 GCA_037969115.1 Ilumatobacteraceae bacterium | reverse complement strand
CCTTCCTCTCCACCGACCTCGTGCCACGCGACGCGGCCGGACAAGCGATGCTCGAAGCGTCACTCGCCGCCGCTGTCGAAACGTGTGTGACCGCCGATGCTTCCCTCCTGGCCCACATCGGAACGGACGCTGCCGTGTCGGACCTCGAAGCGATCCGACTGGCGCTCGGAGGCGACCAGATCACCTACGTCGGCTTCTCCTACGGCACCCTCATCGGGCTCCGCTACGCCCAACGATTCCCCGACGGCCTGCGGGCGATGGTGCTCGACGGCACCGTCGAACCAGAAGCGAACCTCGAGGAACGACTCGTCGACGCCGCCGCCTCCCTGGACCGCTCGCTCGCCGAAATCCTCAACACCTGCGGACCCGACTGCCCCATCACCGGCGACCCACTTCAGGCCTACCGTGACCTGGCCGAGGCAGTCCGCACCGAGCCCCTGCGCTCCGGCGACGCCGACGTCGGCTTCAACGCCGTCGGGATCGCCGGGATCGCCGTCACCTACGACGACGAGTGGCGCGCACCGTTCTACGAAGCCATCGCTCAAGGGCAACGCGGCGACGGAACACTCTTCGAACTGTTCGCGGAGAGTTTCGTCGAGGAGTTCGAATTCGGACCGAACTTCGCAGTCGACTGCCTCGACGTCCCACACCCCACCACATCAGCCGAAGTTGAGGCGCTGGCATCACAAGCCGCCGACGCCGCCACCGTCCTACCCGACCTGAGCGGCGCCTACGTTCGCATCTTCGCACTGCCATGCCTCCAGTGGCCCGTGCCGGCACCGACCGAACTCGAACCGATCATCGCCCCTGGAGCTCCACCGATCCTGGTCGTCGGCAATACCGGCGACCCGATCACACCCTTCGAGTCGGCCGAACGAGTCGCATCTCGCCTCCAAGCCGGACACCTCCTCACCTACGTCGGCAGCGGGCACACCACCTACGGCAAGAACGCTTGCGCCGACGCACACATCGACTCGTACCTGCTCGACCTCACAGTCCCACCCCGAGCAGCCAGTTGCCCATGACGATCCAGTCTGGGTTCGCTACCAACCAACGGCACATCCCGATCGGGATATGAGGGCGGACGTCATCGAACGGCCTGCGGGTTGATGATCCACAGCCGCCAGCGGCTCGGTGGAGGCGTCGGCAGTCGGGCGGGCAAGTCGGCATGTTTCGGACGATCGATGGCGGCGAGGTCGACGGCGAGCCGTTTGGCGTTCGCCAGCCAGACGTCGCCGTAGGGGCCGACGTCGAACAGCACCGTCGCACTCTCTTCGCCGCGTCGGGCGACCACCAGGGCTGAGAATCCGTGGCACGCTACGCACAGTTGCTCGAAGCTGACGACACAGTCGTGGCTGTCGTGTTGGCCCGTCGGCGGAATGCGTCCGAGCAGGTATGCCATCTCGGGAAGCTGGGGAACATCCGGGGGATGCTCGAGAGAGTGTCCGTTGCGTTGTCGACGACGACGATGATGGTGAGCTCGTGGAGATCCGTACATCGACGCTCGGCGGCGTCGTCATCGGTCGAGGCTTCCTGCGCCAGCGCCGACGATCTCGACCTCGACGCCTGATCCGACGTACGCGGCCGCCTCGAACACGTCGAGGTCGGTCTCCCCGACTGTGGGCCCGGTCGGTGTCGGCGCTTCGTGGAGTCCGAATCGCTGATGGAAGCGCCGGAGAGGGGCGGGGGCCCACCAGTTGCGTTCGCCGAGGAGTTTCATCGTGGCGGGCACGAGGAGGGTACGGACGATCGTGGCGTCGACGAGCACAGCAATCGCGAGCCCAACGCCGAGCTGCTTGATGGCGAGAACCTCCCCAGCGGCGAAGCCGGCGAAGACGATCACGATGAGCAGCGCGGCGGATGTGATGATGCGGCCGCTGCGCTGCAGGCCGACAGCGACCGCGAGGTCGTTGTCGGCGGTCTCGTCGTGAACTTCCTTGATGCGCGACAGCAGGAAGACCTCGTAGTCCATCGACAGTCCGAACGCGAAGATGAGGATCAGGACCGGCATCCAGAGGTCGAGAGCGGCGACGGGTTCGAAGCCAATAAGCCCGGCGAGGTGTCCTTCCTGGAAGATCCATGCCAGCGCACCGAAGCTCGCAGCGAGGCTGAGGATGTTCATGATGACCGCCTTGATGGGCACGATGATCGAGCCGGTCATCAGGAACAACAGTACGAGCGTGGCGAGCACAACCAGGAGCGCCGCCCAGGGAAGCCGTTCGGTGAGGCGGTCCTTGATGTCGATGAGCTCGGCAGCGATGCCGCCGACCTCAGTCTCGAACACCGGCCGTTGGCTGCGCAGCTGCTCGACAACCGCTGATGCTTCACGGCTCTGTGAGGTCCCGGCGGGGGTGATGTCGAGGACCGTGAGGCCGGGCGGAGTGTCGAGGCGGATTGCGGTTCCGACGACTCCGGGCATGGTCGCAAGCTGCTCGTACCAGCCGAGAAACTCGGCGCTGTCGGGTTCGCTCTCGGCAATCACGGTGACGGGGTCGGTGCCGCGGGCCGGGAAGCGATCGGCGAGGGTGAGCGCGACGTCTCGAGCCTCGGAGGATTGCGGCAGAGAACGGGCATCGCCGATCTCGAACCGAGCCCCGAGGAATGGCACGCCGAGCAGCAAAAGCACGACGATGGTGAACCCTGCGACGGCGACAGCGTGGCCTTGCACCCAGCGGGTGAGCCGGTAGAAGCGGCCCTCGACGTCCGCGGCCGGCGCCAACGGCCGGATCCTTTCCCCGACCGTGGCGAGCGTTGCGGGGAGCAGCGTGATCGCGGCGGCCATGCAGAGCAAGACGACGCCAAGGCCGGCGATACCGAACGACGACAGGATGGGCAGACCGAAGACGAACAAGCCGCACATCGCGACGGCGACGGTGAGCGCTGAGAAGACCACGGTCTGGCCTGCGGTGGTGACCGTTTGAACGACGGCATCGTGCAGTTCGAGTCCCCTCCCGCGTTCTTCGCGGAACCGATTGACCATCAGCAGCCCGTAGTCGATGCCAAGTCCGATTCCGAGCATGTTGACGACATTGATCGAGAAGATCGACACGTCACCAAGCGCGGTGGCCGCGACGAGCACGGCCAGCGACGTGACGACACCGGCGAGGGCGACGAGCAGCGGCATGCCGGCGGCGCGCAGTCCGCCGAGCAGGAAGATCATGGCGATGATCGCGATCGGCAGGGCAATTGCTTCGCCGCGCAGCAGGTCCTTCTCCGATGCCGTGGCGAACTGCTCACTGACGAGTACGTTGCCGCCGACGAGGACCTTCGGTGCGTCGAGGTCGCGGGCGACGTCGGTGATCTGATGGGCAAGGTCGAGCTCGGCCTCTTCGTCGAGGTCGCCCCTGATGGTGACTACGGCGAGGGCGGCGCGACCGTCACTGGCGCGCAGCGCGTCGGAGCCACTCGACCACGGGTCGACGACGGCGATGACGCCATCGATCGATGCAATACGTTCGAGTCCGCTGTGCAGTGAGTTCGCTGTGCCGGGGTCGTCGA
Organism: Ilumatobacteraceae bacterium; assembly: GCA_037969115.1. Lineage (GTDB taxonomy): Bacteria > Actinomycetota > Acidimicrobiia > Acidimicrobiales > Ilumatobacteraceae > JBBKWQ01. The sequence goes on along the minus strand of JBBKWQ010000418.1, from coordinate 7,195 downwards.
CATCGATGCCGTCGACGATGATGGCGATCTCGCCGCCGGTTTCGGCGAGATCGTCGAGGCGCTCGGTGACCCGGCCCGACTCGGTGCTGGGTCCTGCTCCGAAGCTGGACGACAGAACCGAGAACGCCGAACTGCCGACGGTTCCAGCACCGAGCAGGATCAGGATCCAGATGCCGATGACTGCCCGACGGCGGCGAACGACGAGTGAAGCGAGTGAGGACATCATGACGTCTCCTTCATGTTTGTGGCCTCGGCGAGGCTGTACGAGGGGTGCCGCTGCGGTTGATCATGCGAACTCGGGAGGAGGAGTGCAGCGGCGACGGCGCGACCGGCAGGGCCGGTGCCGAACACGACGTGCGTTCCGGCGGTCACGATGTGACCACCGTCGTCGGGACGAACCGGTCGATGATCATGCTCTGCAGGAAGGCGACGGTGGTGCACCCGTAGGCACCGAACACGGCCCACTGCTGGCTGACGTCGATGCCGCCGGCGGTTGTGACGGCCCATCCGAGGGCGAACAGCGCGGCGGTCGCAGCGCTCCAGGCGAGGGTGCGCGTTGCAGTGCCGAGGAATGCCCCTTGCGCGATGCCGACGCCGAGCCCGGACACTGCACCCATGACCGCCAGTGAGGTGATGTCAGTGCGATACGAGACGAGCGCGGCACCTGCCGCGAGCCCTGCGCCGAATCCGAGTGCGGTGCTCACGATCCAGGTGGGATTGATGTGGCGGTGTCGGAGCAATGCCCATTGTGCGGCGCCGATCCCTGCGCCGGTGATGAGGCCGTTGAGCACGGCCGCGGGAACCGAGTCGACGCGCCCGGCGACGAGATGGGCGATCAGGCCGGAGGGCGGGAAGGCGAGCGCTGTGAGGAGCCAACGCCACCAGGGACGGAACGATCGGGGCGGATGGTGGTGCGCGGCGATGGTGGCGTTGAGGGTTGTTGGTGGTGTGGTGATGTGGCTCATGTCGGGTCCTTTCGGGTGGTGGTGTTCGCGCTGGTCTGGGTGGTGATCCAGGCGACCAGGACACTGGTCGGATGGTCGGTGAGGTGGTCGCGGGCGAGGGCGTCGACGAGGTCGATGTCGCCGGCGGTGTGGGCGATGGCGATGGCGAGGACTTGGCGATCCCGTGTGGTGTTCGCGAAGGCGGAGGCGCGCTCGAGCAGGTTGGTCGGATCCGGCGCGAACAATGCGGCGGCGACCAAGGTGGTCACGTCGGTGCTGGTGCGGGCTTGCTCCACGATGTCGGCGATGACGGCTGGGTCTCCGACTGCGAGCAGATGAAGCACGTTGTGGGGTTCGGCGGCCATGTGTGGAGCATCGACTTCGCCGCTGACACGGCTCTGACACGGGGAAACAGGCGTACTGTGCGTTGATGATCGCGGTGTGCGTGCTCGATGTGGTCGAGGTGCACCGCGACGACGGTCAGCGAGTTGCCGTTCGCAGGGGCAAGACCGCTGAGGTATTGGTCCGCCTGGCGTTGGAGGCCGGGGTGATGGTTCGGTCCGAGCAGCTGATCGAGGATCTCTGGGCCGAGGAGGCCATCGCCACGGCGCGCAACACGTTGCAGACGAAAGTCTCGCGGTTGCGTCGTGAGTTGGGTGACGGCGCGCTGGTGACGGGGACGAGTGACGGTTACACGTTGGAGGTCGATCGTGCCGCGGTCGATGCCCTCGAGGTCCTTCGGCTGGCCGCTGAGGCTTCAGTGTTTCGGAGCGCCGGCGACCCGGCTGCTGCGCTCGAGGTGTCCGCAACGGCGCTTGCCATGTTCAACGGCGACGTCCTCTCGGGCGCAGGGTCCGGCGACTGGGTCATCCCACACCGTGCCCGACTCGAAGAGGCCCGGCTCGACCTGTCCGAGGTGCACATCGCGGCGCGGCTCGATCTCGGCGCAGCTGGCGACGTGGTGGGCGAGCTCGAAGCGTTGGTGCGTGCGCATCCTGCTCGCGAGGAGTTGTGGGCGCTGTTGATGGTCGCCCTGTACCGCGACAGTCGTCAAGCCGACGCGCTAGCCGTCTACCGGCGCGCAAGGACATGGCTCGCTGGGGAGCTCGGCCTCGATCCCGGGCTGCAACTGCAGCAACTCGAACAACAGATCCTCGTGCACGACCCGTCGCTCGGCATCGCCCACGCAACCGTGCGCGGCCTCGGGCCCGAGAGGCCTGTTGGGAACCTGCCGGCGCTGTCGGCGGACCTGGTCGGTCGCGACATCGACATCGAGGCGCTGGCTGACCTGATTGTCGGCTCGCGGCTCGTCGAAATCGTCGGTCCAGGCGGTGTGGGCAAGACCGCCGTCGCAGTCGAAGTGGGCAGAATCTTGAACGCATCCGCCAATGTCGCAGGCGGTGGCGTCTGGTTGGCACGACTCGACTCTGCGGTGACCGCCGACGATCTCGTCGACACGTTGGTCGCGGCGTTCAATGTCGGCGGCGAGACCGCTCTCCTCGAGCGACTCAAGCGCAGCGATCCCGTCATCATCCTCGACAACTGTGAGCACGTGATCGCCGCCGCCGCAGCGCTCGCCGTCCGGCTGCTCGACGCGGCTCCCCGGTTGCGGATCCTGTGTACGAGTCAAGTGACACTCGACATCGATGGTGAGGTCGTGTACGAACTGACACCGCTTGGACTCGACGATGGGGTCGAGTTGTTCATCCGGCGAGCGGGCGGCCAACGCGGGCACCGGGCGACAATCGTGTCTGACGACGCAGTGCAAGACCTGTGCCGCTCGCTCGATGGGCTGCCCCTCGCGATTGAGCTCGCCGCGGCACGCACCAAGACGCTGTCGATCGAAGAGATCTCCCGCCGTCTCGACAACCGGTTCAGCGTGTTGAGTGACCCGACGAGCCGCCGCCCGGAACGTCGCCGCGCGCTCAAGGCGACCATCCAATGGAGCTACGAGTTGCTCTTCCCCGACGACCAGCGCGGCCTGTGGGCGTTGGCCACGTTCACCGGCGGCGCACCACTCGCAGCGGTCGAGTCCGTCCTCGAAGCCCTCGACATCCCAGCCGCCGCCGCGATCGACGTCATCGGCAGACTCGCCAGCCGTTCCCTCGTGATCACTGACGACGACGCCATCTCGACGACCGTCCGGTACCGGCTGCTCGACAGCATCCGCGCGTTCGCGATCGAAGCGATGACCGACTCCGGACTGTCCGAGCGCGCGTTGACCGCTCACGCCACCTGGTTTGCCGAGCAGGCCGGATCTTCCACACAAGGGGTGCGCAGCAGCGATCAAGCCGCGCATCTCGCCTTCGCCCGAGCCGAGCGCGCCAACATCGACGCCGCGTTGACCTGGAGCATTGCGCACGACCCGTTGCGGGCGCTCCACATCGTCAACGGGTTCGGCTGGGCTTGGGTGGTGCTCGGCGACAGCCGCGGCGCACAGCGGATCCTCGCCGCACTTGACGTGGCGGTGGACGCCGCCCCGCCCGGCGACCGGGCCAATGCGCTCCTCCTGGCGGGATGGATCGAAGCCTCGACGGGTCGTCTGCAGCTGTCCCGCGAGCACATCGCCACCGCCATCGAGATCGCCGATACGACCGACGACGTCGACCTGCAGGCACGCTGCTCGTACTACCTGGCCTACGTCGTCTCCCATGACGGCGAGTTCAGATACGCGCTGCAGCTGACCGATCGCAGCGACGCGCTCTACAGCGAACTCGACCGGCCGTGGGACCAGGCAGCGAATTGGCTCTTCGCAGCCCGCGCCGCAACCTCAGCCCGCGATCAGAAGCGCAGCATCGAAGCGGTCGCCCAGGTCGAGCGCTGGCTACAAGCAGTCGACGACCCGTGGCTTCGTGTTCGCGGCGACGCTGTGCTGGGCGAACTGGCACGGATCCAGCATCGCTTCGACGACGCGGTCGTCCATCTCAGTCGCGCGGCCGAGACGTCCGGACGTCTCGGCTTTCATCAGACCGAGGCCTATCAACTGTCCAGCCTTGGACGAGCGCAGTGCCAGGCCCTCGACTACCCCACCGGTTGCTCCACCTTGGAACTCGCGATCAACAAGGCCGAGGCAACCGGTGACGTTCGCTTGGCAGCGCTCGTCCGGGTGCACCTCGGACGAGTTCTCCGTCCGCTCGGCCAAGTCGCTCGGGCTCGGGCCGCGCTCGCGACGGCCACCACGTGGCATCGGGACGCCGGTGGAGGCGAGCAGGCCGCGCTCGGCGAATGCCTGTTGGCGGCGATCGACCTCGACGATCCGGAAGCCCACTCCAAAGATCTTCTGACCGCGATCCTCGACAACGCCCGTCGTAACGACGACTCCCATGTCGAGGTCCTCGCCCTCGACGCACTCGCCCGCATCGCAGCGAATACCGGAGACCTCGCGACCGCGCTGGAGCTGTGTGGCACCGCTGACCAGCGCATGCAAGACGCGTCAGACTTCATCACCGATCTCGACCGAACCGACGCACTCGCCGTTCGACAACTCGCCTGACAGTCCTCACGTGGCAACGCGTCATGGCTTGACAACAGATGGCGTGGTTCGGCACCCCGATCGGCGCGCTCCTCATGGGATCGATCATCCAGAGCTCATCTCCGCGAGTGCCGTTCGCCGTCGGCGGACTTTTGGCACTGTGGCGCAACAGCGGTACTTGTCTGGCATCACGCCAGCATGCCGACGCGCTCATCAGGCGCCACGAGGTGTCGTTGTCGTCGAGGCAGTTCACTGCGTCATGGGCTGGTGGGCGCTCGCCACGGACGATCGAGAGCCCGGGCGGTGAGGCCCGGACTCGGGTAGTCGTTCGGGTCGGCTCGGCTCAGTTGGTGTCGCGCCGGTAGAGCAGGAGGGTGCCGATGGCGAGGCTGACCAGGGCGTAGCCGCCGAAGATGAGGGCGTACTGGGGGCGATCGAGTTGGTTGACGATGACCACCGGGGGCTCGAAGTTCGGACCCGCCTCGAGGAGTCGGTAGCCGGCGCTGAACGGTAGGAAGTGGCGCACCCCTTCGGGAAGGGCCGGGGCGAACAGGCTCTCGATGACGAACGACCACATCAAGAGACCGGTGATCGCGCCGGCGGCGTGGCGGGCGATCATGCCCACGCCGAGACCGATCAGGGAGGCGAGGGCGATGTACAGCAGTGCCCATAGCGCCCGCGAGGTGAGGGCGGACCCGCTGCCGAGCGTGACGCCCCCGAGTGCGGCACCGGCGAACCCGGCGATCATCCCGGTGGCGCCCAACGTGAGCCCGACGGTGGTCGCCGTGATCGTCTTGGCTGCCACGATGACCCAGCGAGCCGGCCGCGCGGTGAGGGCGATCGCCAACGTGCCGTGTTGGGCTTCGCCGGTGAACATGAGGATCCCGACGACGGCGGCCAACATGGCCACCAAGGGCAGCGGGTAGATGAACAGCTCGGCGGCGGTGAGCGCCGGGTCCGTGTTGGTTGCGGCCAGGACGGCGGCGATGAGGGCACCGATCGAGCCGGTGAGGACGAGGATCACCTTGTTGGCTCGGAGGGCGGTCAGTTTGATCCACTCGCTGCGCAGGACGGAGGGGAGAGCTCGGACATCGTCTGAACGGGTGCGGACCGCTGAACGGTCGCCGGCCGTCGAGGACGTGGTCGGGCCGGTGATGGTCTGGTTGGTGACGGTCTGGTTGGTGATGGTCATGGTTCTGTTCCTTCGGTAGTGGAGTACTGGTGAGTCAGGAAGATCACGCGGAGGCGAACTCGGCGGAGGCGCCGGTCATCTCGAGCAGGGTTTCCTCGAGTGACGGCGTGACCTCGCTGAGTTCGTCGAGGCGGATGCCGTGCTCGAAGGCGAGTTGGGACACGTTTGCCTTGGTGGTGCCGCGGATGACGAGTCGATCCCCGATGGTCTCGACGGCGACGTGCGGGCCTGCCACGACGCGGGCCAGATCGGCTGGTCGGGGAGTCTCGGCGACGACGGTGGCTTCCTGCCGTGAGGTGATCGCCTCGACGGTGTCGGATGCGAGGAGTTTGCCGCCGCCCACGACGACGAGGTCGTCGGCGAACATACTGAGTTCGCTGATGAGGTGGCTGGACACGAACACGGTGCCACCGCGGCGGGCGAAATCGGTGAGGTGGTGGCGCAGCCAACGGATGCCGTCGGGATCGAGTCCGTTCGACGGTTCGTCGAGCAGCAGGACTCGAGGGTTGCCGATCAGGGCGCCGGCGAGGGCGAGGCGCTGACGCATTCCGAGGGAGAATCCGCCGGCGCGCTGGTCGGCGGCCGACTCGAGTCCGACGTCGATCAGGACCTCGTCCACGCGGGAGGTGGGAATGGAACTCATCGTGGCCACGGCTCGGAGGTGGTTGCGGGCGGTGTGGCCGGGGTGCATGCAGCGGGCGTCGAGAACGGCGCCGACGAGCCTGGCCGGGTGCCGCAGATCGGCGTAGCGGACGCCTTCGTAACGAACCTCGCCCCGATCAGGGCGTGTGAGCCCGACCATCATCCGCATCGTGGTCGACTTGCCGGCCCCGTTCGGGCCCACGAAGCCCGTGACGCGTCCGGCAGCCACGGTGAAGGTGAGGTCGGCGACCGCTGTGCGATCGCCGTAATGCTTGGTGAGTCCGGTGACGGTGATCATGATGTTGCTCCTGATGGGTGGTGATGGGTCGGGTTGTGGGATTCGTCCGGAGGCTCGCTGGCCGTTCCCGGAGCGAGCGGGGTGAGTGAGATCAACGTGATGCCGAGGTCCCGAAGCTGGTTGAGCAGTCCGTGCAACGCTGCTTGGTCGATGACGAACCCGCGGATGACGGAGGTTCCGTCGTTCTCGGAGGTGAGGGTCATTCCGTCGAACCACGTCGACCACCGTGATCCGAGGTGTCCGCGGACGCGGATCTCGTAGTGCTGGGCGGACGCGGGCTCAGCGGTCGAGTGCGGGGTGGATGGCTCGTTCGTGTGGTCGTCTGTGCTCACGAGATGAACGTACGGACCGACCTGGTGAGCGCACATCACATGATGTGGTGATCGTCGTGGTGATCTTTGCGATCGGGGATCGCGCCTGTTCAGAGCCCCAGTTCGGCGGCGCGGGTCACTGCTTCGCGACGGTTTGTGGCGCCGAGCTTCGTGTAGATGTGCTTGGTGTGGGTCCGCAGCGTGTTGAGCGAGACGTGCAGTTCGCGGGCGACGTCGGGTCCGCTGAGGTCGCTGCGCAGGAGGCGGAGCACATCGAGTTCTCGGTCGCTCAGCTGGTCGGGGTCGCCGGCGCGGGACGGCCGTCACAGGTGCGCC
>JBBKWQ010000417.1:0-3197 GCA_037969115.1 Ilumatobacteraceae bacterium | reverse complement strand
AACGCCACGGCGTACGCGTCGCGCCGTTCAAGGCGCAGAACATGTCGAACAACGCGCGTGTCGTCCCCGATGGCGAGATCGGCGTCGCTCAGTGGCTTCAGGCCAAAGCCGCTCGGGTCGACCCCGAGCTTCGGATGAACCCCGTACTGATCAAGCCGGAGGCCTCGACGCGCAGCCAGGTGATCGTCCGCGGCGTCGCTGATCTGGAGTTGACGGCCACGCCGTGGGATCATCGACACGAGGCGCTCTGGGCGCCGATGGCCGAGTCGTTCGACTCGCTCGCCGCCGATTTCGACCTCGTCGTGATCGAAGGCGCCGGAAGCCCGGCCGAGATCAACCTGCGCGACCAGGTCAACAACAGGATGATCGAGCACGCCGACGCGGGCGGCCTCCTCGCGGCTGACATCGATCACGGCGGAGCCTTCGCCCACCTTTTCGGAACGTGGTCGCTCGTTCCCGAGTCCACCCGGGACCGCCTCTCCGGTTTCATCCTCAACCGCTTCCGCGGGGACCCGTCGCTGCTGGCACCAGGTCCGGAAATGCTCGCCGACATGACGACCATGAAGTACGCCGGCGTCGTCCCGATGCTCCACCACCACCTCCCACAAGAGGAGGGAGTCAGAGAATCGTCGCCCGCCCCCCGTGGCGCACCGAGGGTCGTCATCGCGAGGTTTCCATTCGGTTCGAACCTCGATGAGTTCCACCTGCTCGGCCATGCCGCGGACGTCCGTTGGTCGTCGCTCCCGGCACGGTTCAGTCGTCTCGACCCGGATCGCGACGCGATCATCCTCCCCGGCTCGAAGCACGTCGTCGCCGATCTTGAGTGGATGCGCTCGAACGGCATCGACCAGGCGATCCTCGCGGCAGCGCGTCACGGTGTCACGGTGATCGGGGTGTGCGGTGGCGCGATGATGCTCGGTGACGAGATCCGCGATCCGTACGGGATCGAGGGCGCGGCCGGGTCGGTCGTCGACGGCCTTGGCTTGATGGACTATTCCACGACGATGGGTGCGGAGAAGTGGACCCGAGCCGTCGACGTCGAGGCCCTCGGAGCGACCTACTCGGGCTATGAGATCCGTTTCGGGAAGCTCACCGGCGATCTGAGGTTCGGTGTCGACGGCAACGTCACCGCGACGACCGTGCACGGCCTTTTCGAGCATCCGGACTTCATCGAAGCAATGCTCGGTGTGCGCGTCGCTCCGGTGCTGGAACCGACGTTCGAACTGCTCGCCGACGCCGTCGATGACCATCTCGACACCGACCTCCTGTGGTCGATGGTTGGGATCTGATTCTCAAATCTTCTCCATCGGCACGGGATCGCCGGCAGGGGCAGCGACGAGGATTTCGTCGCCCGACGCCACGTCGCCTCCGCGCAGCACGACGGCCATCACACCGGTCTTGCGAACGAGCTTGCCGTTCTCGTCGTGGTCCAGCATCTCGCCCTGCAGACCTTCGCCGAACGTTTTGATCTGCGGGCAGGGGTTGCGCAGTCCGGTGAGGGCGAGCACCGTGTCGCCGATGCGGATCGATGTCCCGACCGGCAGTGAGATCAGGTCGAGCCCTGCCGTGGTGATGTTCTCCCCGAGATCGCCCGGTGAAACCTCGTAGCCCTTGGCGTTGACCTCGTCGAGGAGCTCCGAGGCGATGAGATGCACCTGCCGCAGATTCGGTTGCGTCGGATCCTTCGCCACTCGTGAGCGGTGCTTCACCCTGGCGCCCATGTGCGCGTCACCTTCGACGCCGAGCCCGGCGAGGAGCGCGATCGACTCGACGGTCTGCTTAGAGAATTCGTGGTCCTGCGCCCGGTGCACGGCGACCACGCGGGGAGAGGATGTCATGGGTCCAAGGTAGCCATCATTTGCACCACGGTTGATGGGACGGCCCGACGGTCAGCTGGGATCAGGGCGGTAGATGCCGAGCACATTTCCGCTCGGATCGCTGAAGTGGAAACGACTGCCGCCGGGGTAATCGAACGGCTGTGTGACGATCTCGCCGCCAGCACCGGTGACGGCAACCATCTCGGATTCCAGGTCACCCGCTTGGAACAGGACGAGTGGTCCGATCGAGCTCTCGTCGCCGAACCGCGGCGCGGCGGCGCAACGTGCGTTGGTGGTGAGCGCGAATTCCAGCCCTGAGGCATCGGCGGCGGCGTAGGTCGGGCCGTAGTCGGTCCACTTCCACCCGAACACCTCGGAGTAGAAGTGTTTGGTCGCCGAGAGGTCGGCTGCTGGGAGTTCGACGTAGTTCGGCACGGGTCGGTTCATGAGCGAATGCTAGACACCGCGACCCACACCGTTGACCCGGTTGCGTACCCTGGTTCCGTGAACATGGACAGCGATGCGAGCGAGTACCCGGGCTTCGACGGCGTCGAGCCGATGGACACCGTACGGTCCGTCGACGACGAGCGTCGGCACCGCAAGGAGATGGCGGCTGCCGGCTACCGGATCTTCGCCGCGCAGCGTTGGGGACAGCTCGGCGATGGTCACGTCTCAGCTCGTGACCCCGAGCTCACGGACCACTTCTGGCTGCTCGATTGGGGCGTGGCGTTCCGCTCGGCCACCGCCGATCGGATGGTGCTCGTCGGCCCCGGTGGGAAGGTCATGGACGCCAACGGTGATGCGACCGGCGCGGTCAACACCGCTGGCTACAACATCCACGCGCCGATCCTCGCGGCTCGGCCGGACATCGTGTCCGCTGCGCATACGCACACGCAATTCGGCACGCCGTGGTCGGCGAACGTCGAGCCGCTGCGCGCGCTCAGCCAGGAGTCGTGCGCGTTCGTCTTCGATCAGGCGATGTTCGATGACGAAGAGGTCGAAGTGCTCTCGGTGGACGGCGGCAAGCGCATCGCATCCGCACTCGGGGAAGCCAAGCTGTGCATCCTCCGGAACCACGGGTTCCTCACCGCCGGCACCTCGGTGGAGACCGCGGTCGCCTGGTTCGTCATGGCCGAACGCGTCGCCGAAGTCCACGTCAAGTCACCCAACGGCACGGCGATCAGCGACGAAGCTGCACGAATCGCCGCAGCGACGCTGGCACCCGAACACGCCGCCTGGCGCGTGTTCCACTGGCTCCGCCGCTCCCTCGACACCTGATTCAGTGCTCGTGGTGGATCTTGGAGTCGCTGGGGCGCACTTCGATTCGCAGGTGTTCGAACACGAGCCCCCCGATCGCGGCGGCGTCGATGATCACGATCA
>JBBKWQ010000416.1:0-4799 GCA_037969115.1 Ilumatobacteraceae bacterium | reverse complement strand
CATATGCTGCGAGAACTCGCCCAGCACTGCGGACACGCCGACATCCTGCGCGAGCAGATCCTCGCAACACCCGCCTTGGACTGAGCGACCAACACCCACCCTTGGGACCTCAAAGCCCGCTGAGCGATCTCGAGCGGGTAGCCGCTCTCAGTCGTGCCGATCTCGGACGGGTTGAGCGCCCTCGACAAGGTGGGATTATGCGCTACCCGATCAGCAGTCAGACGTCCAACAGATCGCCGGATACCGAGTGGCCGCTCGTTCGACCTGAGTGGCGATTACCGAGTTGCTTGGAGACAGCGGCATTGGCGATGTCGGGCGCGGCCGGGCGCTGTGGCCTCGTGGGGTTCCCGTCGTTGGACCGACAGGGAAAGGCGCCATCAGTGACGCCGAAGATTGGAAGGGGATCGAAATGGACGCTGCCAGCGAGAATCAAATGAACCGATCAACTTTGACTCCAGTGGAGCGATCTACCAAAGGCCGCTCGCCCCAGAGCCGAACAGCGTGCTGACCGTCCTTGGTGCCATGCTCATCATTGTTGGCGCCGGGGCATCGGCCGTGCTCGCCTACGTTTGACCGCTGGTCTACGTCGAGGACCGGCGGTTCTACTCGCTGCGCAATGATTCGACGAGTCGCATGCGTGCTGCAGCCCTGCCGGGCAACACCGAGGCAAGCAGATGGGCGACGATGAGAAGGGCGAACAACAGTGCCAACTGCGCCCAGGGAGTGACCGCCTCGGGAGCCACGCCGAGACCTGCTGCGTACGTGCGCCAGGCGTAGCGGCCGGCGACGACGCCGACCGGAATCGCGACAGCGGCGGTGACGACGACCAGCGTCAACGCCTGCCATGCGACGATCGCCCGAGCCTGTCTGCCCACCAGTCCCAGTGAACGCAGCGTGGCGAGGTCGCGCCGGCGTGCGCGCGCGCCCGTGGCGATGAGATGAGCCAAGACGGCCACCGTGGTCAGTCCCATCAACATTCCCATACCTGCGGGAATCCACGCGACATCGTCGAGGTCGAGCGCGACAAGTTCCGTGGTCGGAATCGCTGTTCCGTCCGGCAGCACGCCGATGACGAGGCTTTCCTCGCCAACCAAACCAGACTCTGTGAAGTCGGCCACGATGGAAGCGCGATCGGCACCGTCAACGAAGTCGACGAAGACTCCGTGTGCTTCGACACTCTGACCCATCCCCGGCGCCAACTGTTCGTCGGTCCACGCGGCGACAACGGCATCGGTGTGATCAGGCAGTGCCGCCTCGATCTCGGCCGCGAGTTCTTCCTGGCCGTCCTCGACCAACACTTCGTAGAGACGTTCCGGGTCGGCGCTGAGCAGCAAGCCGATCATTTCGTCGCGCGGTGGTGGTTCGAAAACTCGTCGTAGGCCGTCCAACGTCAACGACACACCTCGATCGAATCGGCCGTCCGGGATTGGCAACACCCCGATGCCGACGAGCTCGAACGAAGTTTCGCGTCGGTCGGGAAGTTCGCGGGAAACGCCGAGTACATCGTGCAGGAACGCGAATTGGTCGGGGGCCAACACTGCGACTTCATCTCCCACCTCGACGCCAAGTCGCTCGGCGAGTTCGGCGTTCAGAAGTATCTCGTCGGCGCCCTCCGGCGCACGACCGACCAGCACAACGGGCGTCACCGCGTCTGGCCCAGTGGCGAACGCGATCTCATCGACCTCGAAGTCGAGACTCGTCCCGAGCGAAAGGCCGCTCGGAAAGATCGTTCCCGACGACGATCGTTCAACGTCGGGATGCGCGGCGGCAAAATCCGCAAGCGCCTGCACATCGACTCCGTCGCCGCCGACAATGAGGTCCCAATCGAATCCGACCAATCGCGGTGTCGCGCGTAGGTGCTCGAGGCCACCGGCGAAGGTGATTACACCAGCGACGACCGCGGTTGCGATCACCGCCGCGCCTACACCACTGCGTACTGGCACTGGTTGCGGGCCGCCCGTCGGCTCAAGCGCCAAGCGCACGCCCCATGATGGCGTTGTGCCCAAGCGGCCCGAGCTCACGAGCCGCGATGCCATGCTTTGCCGGCCAAGTGCGCCGCGTCGCGCGTGCGACCGGGCTGCCAACCACGACGGGATGACGGAGAGCAAGATCACAACGCCGATTGTTGTAGCGACACCGAGTGTTAACGACGAGAGGGGAATTGAGCGGGCAGTCCCAAAGAGAATTTCTTCGCCAGAGCCTGGCGGGATGAAAGGGAGAAGGCCGAAAGCAACTCCGATGCTGATCGTGCCGGCACCAATCCCGATCAGGGCTCCGTGACCGACGCCGAGGCGCCACAGCCCTCGCCGAGTGGTACCAAGCGCGCGTAGCGTTGTGTGCTCAGTGCCGAGCAGTCGCAAGTGTCGACCCAGCAGTTGGCCGAGTACGACGATTGCTGCGAGCGCGCCGAGTGCCGCAAGCAAGCGCAGCGCTGTCGCGTCCGGGCGCAGACGATCTCCGATCGCCCGCGCGTGGCCCTTCATGTCGAAGAAGATCGCCGATCTCGCTTCGTCACCAAGGTCGTCGATATCGAAGCCGGCCTCGTACCAGAACATGGTTGGGCCGGGCTGCGTCTCGATCCCGATGGTCGAGCCGAAGTCGGGGTCAACGAGAACGAGTTCGAAGTATTCGGCCTGACCTGGCGGACGAACGTCGAAAAATCCAACGAAGATACCCACCACGGACAATTTGCGAGGTTCGAAATTGGGTGAGTTGTCGTCGTGACACACCCCGGTGACGAAGAGTTCGTCGCCGACCTCGACGCCAGCTCGTCCAGCTGTAATGGCTGGCAGCGCGATCTCTGTCGTCGAACCCGCTGCTGGAAGGCGGCCGCCCGTCACCCGAACAGGCGATGTATCGGATCGTGCCCACGTAGGCGACGTTGCCGACAACTCGCCAGCACCTGTGTCGCACTCGCCTTCGAACGGACCGAGCAACACACCGTCTGCTGTGTAGATGATCGGGTACACCTCCTGCACAACCGCCACTTCAGCAATGGCAGGATCGGCCACGAGCCGTTCGTTGAACTCGTCGATTTGCTCCAGACTCTCGCATCGGAAGCAGTAAGCGATCACGCCGGGAGCGTCGGTCTCGACGAGCAACTTGTCGTACGACGACTCGACTCGGTCGGCTGTCGCCAGCGCTGCCACCGCGATTCCGGCGCTGACGCCAAACATCACTGCGAGCACGGCTGCCGAGCGCCACGATTGGCTCAACCCGGAACGCAGCGCCAGCATCCCCGCCGCGATCGAACCGCGATTGCTAGGGGTTTCCAGACTCACTGCCTCATTCAACGCTGAGGCCATTGGTGCAACAAGGTGGGAGACCACACAGCGTCGGTAGTGATACCACCCTGCCCAAGCGTACGGCTGAAGCCGATCAGGCGAAGGACAGCATGTCGAATGGGTCTCGGGGCGGTGATGGCGTGGTTGCCACTGACTGTGGTGAACGAGCGGTGAGCGTGAACGAGTTGGACGGCGAGTTGTGGGTTCAGTGGGGTGACCAGCGTTCCTCGAACATGCCAGCCGTGATCGACGAGATCGTGCGATGCGACGATGGGCCGGGCGAAGACGACGGTTGAGGGGCCGGGTGCGACTGACTCCAATGCCGGTCGCACCCGGCCCCGTCACGCTCGATCGTCTGGCGTCGATCGACCCGTTGCCCATCTGCCGTTCGAGGGCACCCGATAAGGAGCGCTCGGTAACCCAGGCCGAGCAGATCAACGGGCGCCACAGAACGGCCCAAGCCGAGTGCCCGGGAATCACGGCGACGTCGGCGCGGGTGGAGGGGAGTACCGATGACGGCCGCTCGACGGTCCGCAGCGGATTCGAGCGCTGGGTCGGTCTGGAAGACTGGCGAGTGTGGAAGACGGAGTGCGACTTCGACAGGTCACCGAAACCGATCTCGAGCAGATCGTCCGCTTTGAATGTGACATCGACGCGATCGGCGAGTTCGACTGGTTCGGCTTCAGGATGGACCGCGTGCGCGATCTCGAACGCCGATGGCGTGAGGACGGACTGATCGGCGCCGAGTCGTCGCATCTGGCCGTCGTGGTGGGCAACGACGACACGTGCGCTGGTGTGGTTGAGTGGCGACCGGTTGGACGGACCGGCAACTACGAGATCGGCATCGCACTCTTCCCCGACTACCGCGGACGAGGGATCGGAGTCGAAGCGCAACGCCTCGTGGTCGAGTACCTGTTCAACACCACGACGACGCATCGCGTCCAGGCCGGGACCGAGGTCGACAACGTTGCGGAGCAGAGGGCCCTCGAGAAGGTGGGGTTTCAGCGCGAGGGTGTCGCCCGTGGTCATCACTTCCGTGCTGGCGAGTGGCGCGATGGCGTCATGTATGGGCTGCTGCGAGGCGAACAGCCTGGTGCTGATCGGGGAAGCTAATGCGATCAGCGGGGTTCGTCGCGTCGGTGCAAGACGCCCGGGTTCTCGCCTCTGGATCCGACGCGCCCTGTGCTCGATATCGGCACGTAATCCCGCCTCGGACGCGGACCGCGCCGCATCAGGCCCAACTGCAGTGCTCGGTATCCGCGTGCTGTTGAGGGGCCGTGTGGGCTCGTCTTGGCTGTGTGCGTTGACGGGGATCGGTTGTGGTTCGGCTACGGCGTCGACCAGGTTGACCAGTGGAATCGCCAGCCGGAGTCATCGATGGGGGCTGTGTCGCCGTCGTCGGAGCTGATTGCCTGGCGGAACTGCCTGGCGGCCTCGGCGTGGAGCGCTTCGTTGGTGTCGTGGCTGGAGATCATGACGTGGTCGTCGATCACGTAGGTCTTGGCGCTGTAGCCG
>JBBKWQ010000415.1:0-2959 GCA_037969115.1 Ilumatobacteraceae bacterium | reverse complement strand
GTGCGCGGCGTGAACCCGTGGCGTCGCCTGCTGGGCGCGGTCGTGATCGGAACACAGGCCCTCTCGATCGCAACCATGATCTGGTAGACCGCCGATCGGTTCTCACCGCCTGCCGGAAGCCCTTGCGAAGGAGCACCATGAGCGCATCGGGCTGACGTTCGGTGAACTCTGCGACAGCCCGTCCTCAGAACCGGTGACGCCCCGACTGCTGCTCCATCTCGACGCAACTGAACGAACGGGTCGACCGCGCTCGAACACGCCGCCACGGCTCCACGGTGCGACCTCGCCGGCTCGGCGAAAATTCAGCCGATTTCTCTGCTCGTGCGTGAGACAATCTACGACGGGCGTCTCGCTGCCGACCGGTGGTGGCGGGAGCGACGGGTGGTGCGGACATGGGATGGTTCTCGGACAGCCGGCAACGTCAGGTCTTGAAACTCGAGCCGTCTCGCCGCGCCAGCGCGATCGGCAACCTGATCCTCTTCCTGTTGACCGCGACGGTCTCGACCGCGGCGACGCTGTATCGGCTCGACGAATGGCCGGCCGCGATCCAGCAGCCGAACCTCGACATCCCCGATCGAGCCCTGCTCATCGTGGCCGGCGTCGCCGGCGGGTTCGCGCTGCTCGCTCTGGCGGCCGGCATCTACAACCTGTCCCGGTGGCGGCTCACCCGGCGCGTGATCAAGGCCTCGAGGTCCCCAACCTTGAGCGGCATGATCCCGACCCACGAGACCGTGATCGCGCCACGACGGGCCGCTGCGCCACCACCGCTCAACGTCGAATTCCTCAAGGCGAGGAAGTTCCCCAAGCCGCCCAAGCCGCTGCACCAGGTCGCCCAGCAGTCCAACGTGCTCAACCAGCCGCCGATCAACATCGCCTACCTCCGCTTGTTCGACAACCAACCACGCGCCCGCACCTTCCTCGAATCGGCGTGGCGCGAGTTCGGCTACGTCTTCTTCCTGCGGGCGGCGACCTCGGTAACCCGTCGCGAGTACAAGGACACCCGCCGACTCGGCTCGCTCGGCGAGATGTTCCTCGCCAACGACGACACGTTCGACGCCGTCCTCCGGCTCGCACCCACCACGCCGCTTCGCAAGGGGCGGATCGTGCTCCCCAACGTGGCGCCCACCCGCGTCCGCACCCGCGACCCGTACGGCACGTATCCGATTCGGGCGATCCTCTGCCACGGCGAGTACTGGCAGCGTGCGATCGACATCCTCCTCGGCCGGGCCGACCTCGTCGTGCTCGACCTGTCGGGCTTCACCCAGCGCAACGCCGGCACCGGCTACGAGGTCCAACGCACGATCGACACGGTCCCGATCGAGCGCGTCATCATCCTGTGCGACGCGGCCAGCAGCCGTCGCTTCCTCGGCGACGTGATCCAGCAGGCGTGGTCGCAGATGGACGCGGCATCACCCAACGCGGCCGGTGGACCGAGGTTCGTGATGGTGGCGGTCACCGACCAGATCCGTCGCTCCACGTCTCAGCAGGGCAACCAGGAGGTCACCCGGGTGCGGCTCGTCAGCGTTCGCCGCCACTCACGAAACGTGGCCGCTTGGGCCTACGGCGCAGCCCTTGCCCACCGACAGCCCTGACCGGCGCGCAGATCGAGTGTCCACGCCGCCGATTCCCATTGCGAACTCGTGGCGACTCTTCATTGGTCACCCTGTTGGGTCGGTAGATGTCAGGCCACGTTCGTTGCGGACCGACCCCTGGATTGAGAAACTTGAAGAAATCCAGAACTTCTCGACGGGATGACCATCACCGGTGTCGAGCGGGTGCACGGGAGTTGTTCCGTGTGCGCCGACCCGGCAGGTGCTCGCTGCCCTCGACCGAATGAACGAGCGGGTGCCGGGTCGAGCCGTCGACACGTTCCATGACAGCGCATCACGGGCGGCACGTCGTCCCGCGAGATCCACGGTCAGCGGGTGGTGCACACACCCCAGGTGGTGAACGTCGCCGCCTTCGGTAGGCCGCGGTACTCGCTGTCGACCTGGACGATCTCGAAGCCCGCCGACTCCAGACCATCCACGATCGGGCGGTTGAGATTGCAGCCGCCGGCGAGCGCGTTCCACATCGGGTTCAGGCGGCGCTGCCATCGCTGCACCGCCACGTCCGGGGCGAGCCCGTGCTCGGAGAACACGACGTTCCCGCGCGGCTTGAGCACCCGCCGCATCTGAGCGAGTGCCGCGTGCCAGTCGGCGATCGAACACAAGGTGTAGGTGAGCACCACCGAGTCGACTGAATCGTCGTCGAGCGGGATCTGCTCGCCGGGCTCGTCGAGCACCCGAACATCCAGACCGCACGACTCGATCACAGGCTCCGCCTTGCTGCGCATCGCCGCCGACGGTTCGAGACCAAACACCAACTCGACCCGATCACGGTCGTAGAACGGCAGGTTCAAACCCGACCCCATCCCGACCTCGAGCACGCGCCCGGTCGCGAGCGGCACGACACGCTCGCGAATCTCGCTGACACCGTCACTGCTGCACGCAACCTGGATCACGTGAGGCAGGACGTGTTCGGCGTACCAACCCATGACGGCAACCCTACGACGGCGAGGGCGCCCACACTGGCGGCGTGCGGCTGGATCGGCCACTCCCTGGCCGTCTCTGGATGATGGCTGAATTGCTGACGGCTGATGACCCGAACGGCTGACGATGATGGCTGATGGCTTGATCGCGGATGGCTGATGGCTGACGGCTGACGGCTGACGGCTGACGGCTGATGGCTGACGGCTGGAAACACATCGAACTGGTGTTTGATACTCTGTGACACCCCTTCGTCAGGATGTGGGCATGGATGTCTCGTCGGTCGTCGAGCGGGTCCGGGAGGTGTCGTCGGTGAGCGGCGACGCTGCGGCCGGGCGTTCGGTGATCGAGTCGGCGATCACGGCGTCGGCGGAGATCCGTTCGTGGTTGTCGGCGGCTGACGACAGGTTGGCGACGGCGTTGGCTGGCCA
>JBBKWQ010000414.1:0-2796 GCA_037969115.1 Ilumatobacteraceae bacterium | reverse complement strand
GATGGGGCACGGCACCGACCACACCGTCATCGCGCTTGCCGGCTCGACCGGGGTCGGAAAGTCGTCGCTGTTCAACGCACTCGTCGGGAGCGATGTCTCGACCGTCGGCGTCCGTCGCCCGACGACCGGCGTCGCCCACGCTGCGATCTTCGGCGAGGGCGGGGACCGGATTCTCGATTGGCTCGCCATCGGCCGTCGCCATCACGTCCCGTCGGAGGGAGGCGAACGCCACGGCCTCATCCTCATCGACCTTCCCGATTTCGACTCGACCGAACTGTCCAACCGTGCCGAGGTGGATCGCCTCGTGCAACTCGTCGACGCGATGGTCTGGGTCACCGACCCGCAGAAGTACGCGGACCAGGCACTGCACGACGATTACATCCGGCCGTTGGCCGGCCACGGCGACGTCCTCCATTTCGTCGTGAACAAGATCGACACGGTGGCGCCCGACGAACGTGCCGCGGTCGTGGCCGACTTTCGCCGCCGACTGGGTGACGACGGCCTGTCCGATCCCGACGTCCACGTCACGTCGGTTCTCGGAACCGATGGGCTCAGCGCCGTCGACGACCTCGTCGCTTCGACGGTCGCGCTGCGCCGGGCCGTGCTCGACCGTCTGGAAGCCGATCTGCGCGAAACCGCAGCTTCGATCGCTCCCGGCGGAACTACCGATGGCGTGTCGAAGCGGGCGCGACGAGAACTCGTCGAGCGGCTCGGCCACTCCGCGGGAGCCGACGAGGCCGGTGCCATCGTCGGCGACCAGCATCGCAAGGACGCCCGGATGGCGATGGGGTGGCCGCCGGTCCGACTCCTGGAACGCGTCCGGCGTCGGCACCCGATCAGTGAACTGCCGCGGGCGTCGTCGAGCCCGGTCGCCCGCTCGGAGATCGACCTCGCCCTTCGCAATGTGGCCGAATCGGCATCGTCCGACCTCGAGCCGCCGTGGCCGGCGGCGATCCGCAACGTCGCCGCCGATCGGTCATCGGACCTCGCGTCACGGCTGACTTCCACGACCCGTGACTCCGCTCGCGCCGCCACGGTTCGCCCTCGGTGGTGGACGCCAGTGGCTGCACTGCAACGACTGGTCACGCTCGTTGCCGTCGTCGGCGCACTGTGGTTGATCGTCGTCGCGGTCCTCGGAGGGTTCCTCCAACTCGACACCGACCCGCTGTTGATCGAGACCCCCGGATGGGACTGGATCCCGTTGCCGAGCCTGATGGTGCTGGCCGGCCTGCTCGCCGGCCTCCTCGTCGCCCTCCTCGTCCGCATCCCCGTCGCGGTGGCGTCCGGACGCCGAAGTGCCCGCGTCCGCAACGATCTGCTCAAACGCGTCGGTGCGGTCGCCGACGAGACGGTCCTCGCCGACATCGATCGGATCCTCGCGGATCGCGCAACCGTGACCGAAGCACTCACCGTCGTCACGGCACGCTGAGAGCTACAGGCGAAGGCGGTCGGCGAAGTGCGCTTGCCGGTCTCGCGAGCGAGACTGGCGCATGGGCCCGACGAGGTCGACACGGCGCCGAACACGGCTGGGGATCACCATTGGAGTCGTCGCCGTGCTCGCTGCGCCCGTCGCGTTCGACCGAGACGACTTCCCGATCTCGACGTACCCGATGTACTCGGGTACGAGGGGGAGCGAGTCGACGTTCGTCACCGCCCACGGGATCGGCGCCGACGGATCGCTCCGGCGCCTCACTCCGACGTTGATCGGCGCCAGCGATGATCCACTGATCGTCATGGGAGAGTTGCGGGCCGCGCTTGCCGCGGGTCACGGCGACCGGCGGTGCCGCGAGATCGCCTTGCGTGTCGCAGCGCGTGACAACCTCACCGGGTTGGTCGCGATCGAGGTGGTCTCCGAACGTCACGACAACGTGGCTCGCACGAGCGGAGACCGCAGCCTCTTGAAACGCGAGATCGAGGCGCGATGTGAGGTCGGACGGTGATCTCTCGCATCGTCGACCACAGCGCCCCGCCCGAACGGCTCGCCGCGTTCCGCATCGCTGTCGGCGTCTTCGTGGTCGTCTACTTGATTGGACGACTCCCGGTCTTTCTCGCGCTCGCCGATCGCCCCGAAGCCGACTTCGAACCAGTCGGGTTCCTCGCTCCCTTCGCAGACCCACCCCAAGGAGCGTTCGTCACCGGAACGATCGCCGTCGCTCTTGTGGCCGGCGTCTGCGCGACGCTCGGCTGGCGATATCGACCGGCAATCATCATCGCGACGGCCGCAGTGCTGTTCCTCACCACCCTGCGCAGCTCGTGGGGACAGCTGCTGCACTTCGAGAACCTCATGGTGCTGCAGTTGGCGGTGCTCGTCGCATCTCCTGCGGCCGATGCGTGGTCGATCGACGCAGCCCGATGCAAGGACTGCAACCGCACTGCCGATCCGTCGCCACGGTACGGCTGGCCACTCGCAATGGCCGCGCTGGTCACCGTCGTCACCTACGTCGTCGCGGGGATCGCGAAGTTGCGCGACGGGGGAATGGAATGGGTCGTCGGCGACACGTTGCGCAATCACATCGCCTACTCGGCTGCGCGACTCGACGTCATCGGTGGCACGCCGCCGGTGTTCGCCGAGTTCGCAGTGCGCCACGCCTGGGTCCTGCCGATCTTCGCGTTCGTCGCCGTTGTCGTAGAGCTGTCGGCGCCGGTCGTGTTCATCGGGCCGCGATGGCGAAACGCGTGGGTCGCGGCGGCCTGGATGATGCACGCCGGCATCTTCTTGACGATGTCGGTCGGATTCCCCTCGCCACTGTTCGGCGTCGCCTTCGCTCCGCTCTATGCGCTCGAGCGAATCGTCGT
>JBBKWQ010000413.1:0-4119 GCA_037969115.1 Ilumatobacteraceae bacterium | reverse complement strand
CGGGTGCCACCTGGTCCGGTGCGTCGTGGTCGGGTGCGTCGTGGTCGGGTGCGTCGTGGTCGGGTGCGTCGTGGTCCGGCGTGTCGTGGTCCGACGTCGGGTTCACCGGCAGCAGTTGGTCCTGACCTCGGCCTCGGCCGAGGCCCGGGTGCCGACGGGGCGACTGACGCTCGTCTGACGATTCGCGATCTTGAGCCCGACGAGGGCGACCACGATCCCGGCCGCCGCATCAACCACGTAGTGGTTGGCGGTGAGCACCACGGCGAAGGTCATCAACACCGGCGACAGCACACCCAGCCACCTGAACGCACGTCGTCCGGCGTGGCGCCAGACGAACACGCCGACGAGGAAGTTCCACCCCACGTGCAGGCTCGGCAGCGCTGCGAACTTGTTGACCAGCGCCGGCGGCTGGAGCACCCGATATGAACGCGACAGCTCGGTGACGGTGTCGACGAACGGTCGGTCGATGAGCCGCGGCGGCGCCACTGGGTAGAACGCAAAGATCACCAGACCGATCCCGCCCGAGATGAACATCGCGTTGCGCAACCGGCGATAGTTCGCCGGCTGGGCCGTTCCGAGCCACACGAGCGTGGCCACGATCACGGGCCAGTGACCGAGTGGTAGAGGTCGCCGAGCAGCGATCGCACGGCGTCGATGTCGGACGGGTCGTCGTCCATTCCGTCGATCCCGATGATGTAGCCGAGTACCGAGTACCGAGTACAGCGTCTCGGCACCGGTCTCCGGGTGCGTGCGGATCAGCGGGTGGAGTTGCGTCGCGTAGGCGTCGTCGCTCGGGCGGATCTGCATCGACCGATCCGAGTCGTCATCGCCGTACGTGCCCTCAGGTGCGTAGCCACCGCGTGCGGAATGGATTGCGATGCGACCTTCGATGCGCTCGCGCAACTCGCTCGGCATCGCGGCGAGCGCAGCCTGCTGGTTGCTGAACAGCGTGTCACCCCCGGTTGGTCGTCGACGATCATGGTGACCAGGTCGAGGTGCATGGCGTTCACCGTACGCTCGACCGCATCACATCAGCCGAGCTTGAGTTGTGGGACGGGAACCGACGACGCCGTGTGCGGAGGGCGTCCGGGAATGTGGTTGTCTATGACATGACCACTGATGAGTTTGACGACGAGATTGGCGACGACGAATCGGACATTGCCGGCGGCGTGCCGTTCGACGATGTCTTCGACGACGAGGACGAGCTGGATGATGAGGACACGCGAGGATCCGGTCCGGCGTACGACAGCGGCAAGAAACTCAACGCACGCGGAATCAAGTACCCCCGTTCGACGCCGGCGGGGATGAAGGCCCTCCGCTCGTACACCCTCAAGCGGTGGGGCGGCAAGAACATGGGGATCCTCGCCAACCCGCCCCGCTCGTTCCGCGGGTCGAGCAGCTCGCCCAGCCTGCACAACTGGGGCATGGCGTACGACTGGAGATTCGCCAACCCCGGTCCCGGCCGCGCCGCAGCCGACGAGGCCATGGAGTTCTTGATCGAGCACGCGAGCGACCTCGGCGTGCAGGCGATCCATGACTACTCCGGCGGCCGGTACTGGAAGAACCACGCCGGCTGGAAGAAGGGAACGACGAGCAGCACGACCGGTATGGGACAGTCATGGGCCGAATGGCTGCACATCGAACGTACATGGGCCGGCGCCAACGACGAGCGCACCATCGAAACTGTGCTGCGCGGCGGCGGCCACAGCGTCCCCACGTCCTCGGCAAGCTCGACGCCGGGTGAAACGTCGTCGACGATCGAACTCCCGGACCCCGAGATCGTGAAAGGCGACACCGGCGCCAACGTCGCTCGCCTCCAGGACTTCCTCCGCAAGTTCGGGTACGCCACCTTCACGAGGAGTGACGGCATCTTCGGAGCCAAGACCTTCGAATCCGTCCAGGCCGCTCAGACTTCGTTCATCGCGAAGTCCTGGTACTCGGGCAAGGTCGACGGCGAGTACGGCCCGAAGTCGGCCGCCGCCGCGCGTCAGGCCGTCGCAGCGCAGAAATGACCACGAGCGCGTCCGTCTGACCAACGTGCGGCCCACCGGCCCTTACGGGACCACGGTGTGCAGCTCGATCGTGGTCGCCGCCCAATTGGCGACCTTGGCGGGTGGCTCGCCGACCAGTCGACTCACCGCCTTGGACGCCAGACGCTCGATGGTGCCCCACGTGGTCGGCGCCGATCGTGTCGACGATGCGGATGGCGACGCGTCGCCGAGGGCAGGAAGTGCGAACGCACTCGCGTCGAACGCAACGTCGCTCACGATCAACTTGAGCCAGTCGCGCGCGCTTGCACCCGGTTCGACCGTGCGGTTCGCCGGAAGCGTGATCGGGAACGGCGCGCCGCTCTGCGACACCGAGATCGGGCTGCCACCCACCAACTTGCACGTCTGCAGGACCGTTGCGCACTGGAAGCGGTCGGTGAGGTCAAGGACGGCGACGAAGAGTTCGTCCGGCGTCCTGTTGCGGAGTTCGAAGAACACCCACGGCGCCGACCAGGTGCCGTCGTCGATCGGGACGTAGTCCAGACGGTACGACGACGATGCGTCTCGGGCGAGTCGATCGTCCGGACGCGCTGTCTCGCCCTCGACGGCATCGAACACGTCGAAGGCGACGGCGTCGCGCAGCGGCGAGGGGTGGCTGCCGAGGGCGCTGATCATCTCCCAGCGAGCGAGGTGCTCGAGCCGGTGTGCGACCTCGAGCGCCCCGTCGGGCGAGCTCACATCCAGTTCGTCGGGCAACGACGAGCCGTCGGGTCGCACGATCGTTGCGACGCCGGACGCCGGCGAACCGAGTCGGAAACGCGGGCCGGCCGGTGCAGACGTGTCGTCGGTGACGCGCGCATGGAGTGACGGGCCGTCGTCGGGCCCGCAGGTCGCCAACGCGTCGACCACGGTCGCGATCGGCTGGTCGAAGACGACCTCGGCGGAAGGGAGCGGAACTTCGGCGATCACGGCGCTGTAGGCGACGTCGAGCGGGGTCCAGTCGATGGCCTCGACGGTCGAGTCGCCGGTCGCGACGTCGAGCACTCTGACCATGCCTGCGTCCGGATCTGCCGGAGACGAGCAGGCGAGGATGAACGCTTCGTCACCGATCGGTGAGCGAATCCCGTGGATGAGGCCAGCGTTCACCGAGAGTCTGCCGGCCCGCTGGGTGAGCGTGAACGTCGATCGGATCGGCTCGATCGTCCCGTCGATGAAGCGGGCGTCGCCGAGTCCCCCCAGGTCGGTCGGATACAGGACCGGATTCTGGTCGGCGGCGGCGCGGTCCACTCGGGACGCGACCGTCGCGAGCAGCGCCCGGTACGTCGTGTCGTCGCCGAGGGCGTCGAGCGACTCGATCAGGGCCACCGAGAACGCGCCGCGCGGTGTCGGGCCGGTGGTGACCTCCTTTGCCTTCTCCCACGATTCGCACGCCGAAAGTGCGACGTGGTTGACCGGATGGTGCTCCCACGACTCGATCGTGCCGGGCAGGAATTCGCCGGTCGGTCGGGCGGTGGTCAGCGCTGTGACGTCGCGATCGAGTTCGGCGTCGCCCGTCGTTGCCGGCTGCCACCCGCGCGAGCGAGCGGTGTCGGGATCCCGCGTGGCGCCGCCGGAACTGCAGCAGTCGAGGATCACCACCACGTGGCCTGCCTCGGCTGCCACCCCGTCGATCAGCACGGCCAGTTCCTTGTCCGCCAACGCGCGACACAACTTGCCGTTTGCGTCACGGCGACCGCAGTCGTAGAGCATGAGGGTTTGGATTCGGTTCGTCGATTCGAGCTTTGCGAACTCCGGGGGTGCCGGTTCCTCGCTGCCGTGACCCGCGTACACGAACACGGCGACATCATCGGGGCCCGCCTGTCCCAGGTGGGCGGTGAAGGAATCGATCACCGATTGGCGCGTGGCCGCTTCGTCAAGCAGCGTCAGCGGCGCGAGGCGGTCGCCGAACCGCTGACGCAGTGCGGCCTCGATGGAGGCGACGTCGTCGCAGCAGCCGTACAGCGCGCTGACCGGCGGAAGATACTTGTTGATGCCCACCAGCAGCGTGAAGATCGTGCCGTCCATCGGGCTACTCCGGTTCGGCGTCGTCGAACACGCACAACAGGCTGTGGACCGGGTCGGCCAAGGCTGC
>JBBKWQ010000412.1:0-5280 GCA_037969115.1 Ilumatobacteraceae bacterium | reverse complement strand
ACGCGTTCTACGGGCAGATCTACAGCTCGCTGAACGCCGAGTACCTCCGACGCAGCATCGTGCTGAACCGATCCGACCAGGTGGCGGCGGGCGACGCCGTGGAGACGACCTATGCGGCAGAAGGTGAGGCCGGCGCCGCCGACGCGGCGTCGGAGGAATCAGCGCCAACCGCTGTCGGGGACGGCGACAAGACGGCGCAACGAAATGCGGCAGGCGAGCCTGGCGGGCCGCCCATCGACGTGCGGACCGACTTCGATGCGCTCGCGGTGTACGCGCCCGACGAATCGACCGACGATTCCGGAAACGTCACCGTCGCCGTCGCACTGCCCGACAACCTCACGCGCTACCGGGTCATGGCGGTCGCCGTCGACGGCGTGAACCAGTTCGGCAAGGGCGAGTCGACCCTCACGGCCCGACTGCCGCTGATGGTGAGGCCATCCGCACCACGCTTCCTGAACTTCGGCGACACCTTCGACCTGCCGGTGGTGGTGCAGAACCAGACCGACGCGGCGATGACCGTCGATGTCGCCATCGAGGCTGCCAATCTCACTCTCACCGAAGGGGCCGGGCAACGCATCACCGTTCCGGCGAACGATCGAGTCGAGGTGCGCTTCCCGGCCGCTGCCGAGTCGGCCGGCACCGCCCGCTTCCGGGTTGCCGCCGTCAGTGGTGATTCCGCCGATGCCGCCGAGGTCGACCTCCCGGTCTACACACCGGCCACAGCCGAGGCGTTCGCCGTGTACGGCGTGGTCGACGAGGGTGCGATCGCCCAACCGCTCGAAACACCGACCGGAGTGTTCCCGCAGTTCGGCGGGCTCGAGATCGGTACGTCGTCGACGGCACTCCAGGCGCTCACCGATGCCGTGCTCTACCTGTACGAGTACCGCTACCCGCACGCAGACGGGCTCGCCGCTCGCATCACCGCGGTCGCGGCGCTGCGTGACGTGCTCGACGCGTTCGATGCGGCCGGTCTACCGTCTCCCGACGAGCTGAACTCGGCCGTCAACCGCGATCTCGACGCACTCACGGCTCTGCAGAACGACGACGGCGGTTTCCCCACATGGCGTCGGGGTGAACGATCCGAGCCATTCGTGACCATCGAGGCCACTCAGGCGCTGATCGCCGCACGAGACGCCGGTTACGACGTGTCGGGCAATGCGATCGACCGAGCGCTGGCTCACCTGGCCAGCATCGAGGAGTTCTACGAGTCGTGGTACAGCGCCGATCTCCGGAACACGCTCAGCGCCTATGCACTCAACGTTCGCAATCGGGCCGGCGATCGCGACACGGTAAAGGCGGGCGACCTCTACGAGCGAGCGGGTCGCGATTTGCAGCTCGATGCTCTCGCCTGGCTCTGGCCGGTGCTCGACGATCCGGCGGCCGACGCCGAGATCGAGCGGACGTTCGAGAATCGCGCAACGGAAACAGCGGGCGCGGCCACGTTTGCGACCAGCTACGGCGAGGACGCTTACGTGATCGCCAACTCCGACCGTCGAACCGACGGGATCGTGCTCGATGCGCTCATCACCGAGCGACCCGACAGCGATCTGATTCCGAAGACCGTGGCCGGGCTGCTCGGCAGCCAGGTCCGTGGTCGCTGGAACAACGTGCTCGAGAACAGCTCGATCCTCCTCGCGATGAAGCGCTACTTCGACACGTTCGAGAACGTCGACCCCGACTTCGTGGCCCGGGTGTGGCTTGGTGATGTGTACACCGCAGAGCACTCGTACAGCGGCCGCAGCACCGATCGAGACCTCACCGTGGTTCCGATGAGCGACGTGATCGCGGGGGGCGATGCCGACATCGTGATCGGGAAAGAGGGCCCTGGTCGCCTCTACTACCGACTCGGACTGCGCTACGCCCCTGACGACCTACAACTCGATCCACGCGACGAGGGATTCGTCGTCGACCGCACGTACGAGGCAGTCGACGACCCCGCCGACGTCACACAGGACGCCGACGGCGTGTGGCACATCAAGGCCGGCGCGACGGTTCGGGTCCGGGTCACCATGGTGGCCGACGCCGTTCGCACCAACGTCGCACTGATCGATCCATTGCCCGCCGGCCTCGAACCGCTCAATCCGGCGCTCGACGTCTCGATCGCACCGCCGCCCGATGACGATCCGATCGCCCGGTCTGAGTCGTGGTGTTGGTGCTGGCGCTGGTTCGAGCACCAGAACCTGCGCGACGACCGGGCCGAGGCGTACGCCAGCTATGTCGGCGGCGGCACCTACGAGTACACCTACAACGCACGAGCGACGACACCGGGCACGTTCGTGGTGCCACCCGCTCGTGCCGAGGAGATGTACTCCCCCGAGGTGTTCGGCCGGTCGGGCTCAGCCAGCGTGATCGTGGAGTAGACGCGGCCGCCAACCCACCGAATGCGGCGTGGGTTTCGATCAGCGATGCACCATGCGCCCGTCAGCATGGCGGGCGAATCGGCCACTCGCGGTGCTGTGCACCGGGTCGTTCGAGGGCCACGGCCAGCCACCGAACTCGGTCGTTCGATAGTCGTTGAACGCTTGTCTGATGCCCGCCTCGTCGTTCATGACGAATGGCCCGTATCTGGCCACCGGCTCGCCGATCGGCCGGCCTTGTAGTACCAGGCCCTCCACCGGGCCGCCGTCAGCACGAAGCGCGAGCGAGCGAGCGGAGGTGACGAAGGCACCGGTTCCCGCGGCGACCGTGGTGCCGTCGATGTCGAGGTTCGACCCGTCGAACACGTAGACGACACGAACGACATCGGCGTCGTTCGGGGCCGGCATCTCCCATACCGCATCGCGATCGAGAGTGACATGCCAGATGGCGACGTCGGCGTCTGGGTTCGACGCCCAGGAATCGGGCGGCGGTGCGCTCGGCACCGCACCCGCCAACGCGCCGGCGATCACGGTGACTCGGGCCGACCGGCCGTCTGCGTCGACGGATTCGACGACGGGCGTGTCTTCGCTCCACAACATCGTGAAGTACGGGTCGACCATCTTGTCGGCCTTTGGCAGGTTCAGCCAGATCTGGAACAGTTCGAGTGGGTTGTCACCATCACGGTCGAGCAAGGGGAACATCTCGGAATGCACGACCCCGGAACCTGCTGTCATCCACTGGGTGTCGCCGCGCCCGAAACGTGCGGCCGCGCCGAGCGAGTCGGCGTGGTCGATGATGCCGGAACGAACATAGGTGACCGTCTCGAAGCCGCGGTGGGGGTGCTGTGGGAAGCCAGGCACGGTCGACCCGTGGTACATGTTCCAACCCTCGCGGCCGGCGAAGTCGGACCCGATCTCGCGGCCTTCGAGCGATGCTTCCGGACCGCCCGACTCGTTGCCCTTCGGATACGCATCACGATGGTGCGCCACGAAGAGGAACGGGTCGATGGTGGGCCACTGTGCTCCGAGTGCGAACGTCTGCAGAACCGCGCCGGATCGTGTCGGCAAGCCGGCGTCGCCGGTTGTCTGCTGCGTGGTTGGCGTGGTGACCGCGTTCATGGCGTCTCCTCCTGAGATGCAAGATTTCCTTGTTAGTGCAACAAAATTCATGCCCTGGTATTCCATCCAAAGACCCGGCCCGAGCCCCTTCCCTGCATCCGGACGATCAACCACCTCACCGGTGCACGATCCTCCGGGTTGCGGGGTTGGTTCACTCCACTCGTTCGTAGTGATGGATGTCGTCGAGTTCGCCGGCGGCGAGACCTTCGATGGTGTCGGTCACGTCGGCGACGGTTGGGCGCTGAACGGAAGAATCGAGGTCGTCATGGCTTCAAGCGTGGCAGCCCGGGTCGAATGGATCTAGAGGGAGCAACGGCGACTCTTCGCTGAACGGCTCACCCTGCCAGCCGCCATGGGCGACACCGACTGAGAGGACGACGGCTGCGATTCGTCAGGTTCCGTGACCTCAGCGATGTGACTCAACGTGCGGGTCCAGTCGTCGGGCCCGATGTGCTGGGCCACGTTGCCGGTCATGAGCACGAGTCCAGCGCCGGCACCACCGATGTCGCTCGAGTCGCCGAGCACCCAGCGGACACCGTCGCTTCCCGCGCGGCGAAGGGCAACGTCGGGCATGCCGGCGTCGGGATCGATCCCGATCACCGTTCGACGCGGACCGGCCAGGGTGACGGCCAAGCTCGCGGTGCCGCAGCCAAGATCAACGACGAAAACGACATCACCGACCGACGGTTGAGCGCGTGCGGTTGCGAAGCGAGAATGACATCATGACAGGGACGCCGCCGATCAGTTGGACGACAGTCACCGTCGACTGCTCCGACGCCGAACTACTGGGCGAGTTCTACTCAAGGTTTCTTGGATGGGAGATCTCGGCTCGTGATGGCGCAGACTGGCTACAGCTTCGCAACCCTCATGGCGGCATCGGACTCAACATCCAAGCCGAGGACGTGTACGAGCCTCCGGTCTGGCCCGAGCAGCCTGGTCGCCAGGCGAAGATGATGCACTTCGAAGTCCTCGTAAACGACCTCGAAGCAGCAGTACGACGTGTTCTCGAATTCGGAGGCGCCGAGGCGCGACATCAGCCGGCGGACCGAGACCACACGCGTCTTCGCGTCATGCTCGACCCTGCTGGCCATCCCCTGTGCTTGTTCGTCGACGGCGAATAGCGCATAGCTTTCTCGAAGGCCTGGCCGAACGCCGCGCGTCCCTGAACGCCGGGTCCGCGCGCTGGGACGATCTTGCGGAGAGAATGACCTCGTGCCGCTCGTCGATGTCACATATTCGACCGATGTGTCAGATGAGGAGTTGCGACGCCTGCTCCAACTCCTGCCCGACCTCATCGCTGAGGCGGTGGACTGTCCTGAGGAACCGTGGACCGGTCCTGCCGGCGTGGGAGACATCGAGATCCGATTCAGACGCAAGGGCGACTTCGACGTCGGCGAGCTTCGCTTTGTTGTCGAGGTCCGAACGAAGCTGTTGAAGAGTCGACTCGACGACAAGCAGCGCCGTGCCGAACTCATTCGGGCGGGTATCTCGACGCGCGTTCTCGGACCTGTAGGCGTGTGGCTCCTGCTGCAGGACGGAGCGTGGAGCCAGACCTGACCGGCGATCGACATCCAGGATCCTGCTCCAATCCTCGTCGGGCTTCGTCGCGATACCTCGGATCGGCCCTCGTCACGTGATCACCGCCGGCATTGCGTCTTCCGGATTCATCCGGCCCGGCGCGAGGATGCGGTGATATGGCGGGCTCGCGGTCACTCCTCTTCACCTCACTCCTCCTCATCGCCGCCTGTGGCGCGACTGCCGACTCCGGCGAGCGGTCGACGGCGCCGACAACGGAGCCGAATCA
>JBBKWQ010000411.1:0-5105 GCA_037969115.1 Ilumatobacteraceae bacterium | reverse complement strand
GCTGTGGGTCCGTGGGCAGGTTCCCGAGGCGTCGGCGCCGGCTCCGGTGGCAGCGTGGACCGAACGTCGCAACAGACACCCGACGGCGGGTCGGACCGGGCCGCACGACGACGACCGCGCAGAGGGCACGGCCGATTCCGACAGGCCCGGCACCCCGAGCGGAAGCGACACCGGCCATGCCGACGAGTCGGCCGAACCGCCGCCAGACCGCCTCGACCTCGATCGCTCACGCGACGAACGGGTGGCGCGGATGATGGCGGGATTGATCGAGCTCGAACGCTGGATCGATGACCGGCTGCGCACCGGTCTGTCCGACCCGTCGCTCGCACAGTACGCCACATGGGATTCGCTCGCCGCTCGCCTGGTCGATGCGCGCGCGGGCGCGCTTGCCAATCGTGTTCGGCGGCTCGCGGGTCTCGTCGGCGCCAGCCCGACGTGGCACGACGACGTGCTGGCCGAGCTGGGGATGTTGCATCTGATCGCTCGGGCCGGTCAACGTGTACCCGACCTGCCGGGCGATCTCGCCGATGCTGTCGCGGTGGCATCGGGTTGGCAGATCCGCCAGGCCGACGTGACGGCTGGTGTTCCCGAAACCGACGACTGGTTCGTCATCGGTCGAAGCGATGTTCGCGAAGATCGCATCGAGGTCCGCCGGGTCTGGCTCCGCGGCACCTCGTCGGGTGCGGTGGCGATGGTGCTGTCGTTCGCCGCCTACCAGCAGTCACTCGACGACTCGCTCGTCGTCGGCACAGTGGTGCGCGCTGATCTGCATCGGTACCCAGGTTCCGGTCTTCGGGTGATCATGGGCGAGCGTTTCGGAGGGCCGACGACCGTTCCGGACACGATCGTGCGCTCCTCGGCCGGCACGGTCGCCGACGCGTGCGATGTGATCGGGAGTCGTGTCGCCACAGAACCGTGGCTCGACCGACTACCAGCGATGGTCGTGGCAGCGCCGTCGGTGCTGAATGGTCGGTGGGTGCTGACCGATCACACCGGTTCAGTTCCGCTCGTCGGCACGTCGATGCAGTTGGCAACGCTGTTGGCCGCATCCGCCGGCTCGCAGGTCACGCTCACAGTGGAGTGGTCACCCAAGGGTGTGCAGCCCCTGTCGGTGTTCCTCCCCGATCGGGTCATCGACATCGGTCCGCGAGCCGACGCTTCGT
The DNA here is from genome assembly GCA_037969115.1 of Ilumatobacteraceae bacterium. Taxonomy (GTDB): domain Bacteria; phylum Actinomycetota; class Acidimicrobiia; order Acidimicrobiales; family Ilumatobacteraceae; genus JBBKWQ01. Next base: position 3,942 of record JBBKWQ010000411.1, on the reverse strand, counting down.
TCGTGGGTGTCGCATGACCGACGCGGCCGAATCGGACTCTGCCATCGGCGTGTTGTGGGCCGACCTCGTCACGACCGCGCTCCTCGGTACCGATCGTCGAGACCCACCCGCGCTGCCTCCCGGTTTGCTGGCTGATGTCGTCGACGACGCGGCGTTGCCGTCGGCGTCGCAGCGCATGGCGGTCGCGGTGGCTTCGGTGGCGGCGGTCCGACGCGCGGCATTCATGCCATCGGCTGCCGTAGACCGGCTCGCTGCGCCGGACGCCGACAACCGCCCGGTCGCTTCCGCTGCGGCCGCACGAACGCTGCGTCGAGTCGTCAGCGAGTGGCCGGTACTGGAAGACGAGTGGGTTCTCACGGTGGTCGAACGCGGCTGGAGGTTGCCGCCCGACGCACTGGTCGAGCTGCTCGTTCGATACCGGTCGGACGGCGTTCGGCGCACGCGCGTCGTACTGGCTGCCGGGCCCGTCGCCACATGGCTGTGCGGTCACGTGCCCGAGCTTGCGGCCCATTCCACCGGGACGATCTCCGCCGACGCCGTGGCAAGCTTGCCCGAGTTGGCCGTGTCGCCGGAGCTCGCCGAGCTGCTCGGGGTCGATGCGCATACGTTCGTGACGCGCCTGATGCCTGAGTTCGATCGCGGTGCCTTCGGATCGCCGCACCGGGCCGTGCTCGTCAACCTCGTCGCCCGCTGCCGGCCCGAAGTGCTCCGCCCCGCCGCGGACGCGCTCCCAGGGGTGAACCCGATGTCGCCATCGGCCGGTCTCGCCTTTGCGCTCGCCGATCTGGCGACGCTGCGTGCCGTGATGCTCGACGAACTCGACGAACTCGACATCGATGGTCTCTCTGTCCCCATGCCCGGTACGGGAGGATGAGACGATGACCGACCCGAACCATTGCCGTCCACACGTGGTGATCGTCGGGTGCGGATTCGGTGGGTTGGCTGCCACGCAGTCGCTGTCAGGCGCCGATGTCGACATCACGGTCATCGACCGCGAGAACCACCACACGTTCCAGCCCTTGCTGTATCAAGTTGCGACCGCTGGGCTGAATCCGTCCGACATCGCCCAGCCGATCCGGCACATCATCCGCAAGCAGGACAACGCCAGAGTGTTGCTCGACGAAGTCGTCGGTGTCGGTCTCGACACTCGGACGGTCGAGACCGCCAGTGATGCGATCGCCTATGACTACCTCGTGCTCGCCACTGGTGCCACGCACTCGTACTTCGGCAACGACGACTGGGCCGACGTCGCTCCGGGCCTGAAGACGATCGACGATGCACTCGACATCCGTCGTCGCATCCTGCTCGCCTTCGAGCGTGCGGAAGCCACGTCTGAGCCCGCTGAGCGGCAACGGCTGATGACCTTCGTGATCGTCGGTGCCGGCCCGACGGGCGTGGAACTCGCCGGTGCCGTCAAAGAGATCGCGGCCAAGACGTTGCGGGCGGACTTCCGATCGATCGACACGACGACGAGCCGAGTTGTCCTGGTCGAGGCCGGACCCCGCGTGCTCGGCACATTCCCCGACAAGCTGTCGGCGTCGGCCGAGCGGCAACTCACCAGACTCGGTGTCGAAGTCCACACGTCGACGCCGATCACCGGCATCGACACCCATGGCGTCACAACCCCAGCCGGATCCATCGCCGCTGCAACCGTGCTGTGGGGCGCCGGCGTCGCCGCGTCACCGCTGGGGTGTGCCGTGACCGATCACGCCGATCGGGCAGGACGGGTGCCCGTGACGGCCGAACTCACCGTCGAGGGCCATCCCGACGTGTTCGCGATCGGCGATCTCGCAGCTGCCCGGTCTGACGGCGTCGCCGTGCCAGGTGTGGCGCCGGCTGCACAGCAGGGCGGACAGCACGTGGCCCGTTGCATCCAGGCCGACATCGCAGGAACAAGACGTCCCACCTTCGTCTACAAGGACAAGGGCTCCATGGCGACCATCGGCCGATCGAAGGCTGTGGCCGACCTCGGTCCCAGGCTCCAGTTCGGCGGTCACCTCGCATGGCTCATCTGGTGTTTCGTCCACATCTGGTCGCTCATCGGCTTCCGTTCGAAGCTCCTCACCATGAGCACCTGGAATTGGCAGTACCTGACCGGCCAACGGACGGCCCGACTCATCACGGGAATGGCCGAACGACGGAACCTCCTGAACAGATCGACCGAGCATTGACCACCTGAACCGCGGCGTTCCGGGTCCGTGATCTTGATGGTGCGGCGGACCCGGTATCGACCTGATGGTCAACGTGGTCGCACCCCCTCGGTAACGTCGGAGTCGATGAGCGACCACGAGATCCTGCGGCCTCACGCCGAAGACCAGTACGCGCACGAACTGGCCGCGCTCGCGTCGCTGGATGATCGTGAGCGTCCGCCGAACTGGAAGCTGTCGCCCTGGGCGGTCGTCACGTACCTGATGGGCGGCGAGCTCGCCGACGGAACGGTCGTGCTCCCGAAGTACGTGGGCCGCCGTCGTCTCATGGAGATCGCGGTTGCGACGCTGGCGACCGACCGGGCATTGCTGTTGCTGGGTGTCCCGGGAACAGCCAAGACCTGGGTGAGCGAACACCTGGCGGCGGCGGTCAGCGGCGACTCCACGCTGCTCGTGCAGGGCACGGCGGGCACCACCGAGGAAACTCTTCGGTACGGGTGGAACTACGCCCGGCTGTTGGCCGAAGGCCCGAGCGAAGCAGCTTTGGTGCCGAGCCCCGTGTATCGGGCGATGCGAAGCGGTTCGATGGTTCGGGTCGAAGAACTCACTCGCATGCCGTCCGATGTGCAGGACGCGCTCGTCACGATCCTGTCGGAGAAGATCCTGCCGGTGCCCGAACTCGACACCGAGGTCAGCGCGGTTCGCGGGTTCAACCTCATCGGTACCGCCAACGACCGCGACCGCGGCATCAACGAGCTGTCGAGTGCGCTTCGACGCCGCTTCAACACGGTGGTCCTGCCCCTTCCCGAGAGCGCCGACGAGGAGATGGCCATCGTGAGCCAGCGTGTCGCCGAGCTGGGTGCAGCGTTGAAGCTGCCCGAAGTTCCAGCAGCCATCGACGAGATCAGGCGGGTGGTCACGGTGTTCCGCGAGCTGCGCTCGGGGGTGACGGAGGATGGCGCCACCAGCCTCAAGGTTCCGACCGGAACGCTGTCGACCGCAGAAGCCATCTCGGTGGTCACCAACGGGTGGTCACTCGCCGCGCACTTCGGTGACGGCACGTTGTCGGCGACCGATGTTGCTGCCGGAATCGTCGGCGCGGTCGTGACTGATCCGACCCACGACACCGTCGCCTGGCGGGAATACCTCGAGGCGGTCGTCAGCGAACGCGACGGCTGGGGCGACTTCTACGACGCCTGTCGAGACCTCGGCTGAGCCCGGCGGGCACGATGGCTCACACCGATACGGAACCCGATTCGGTCCACGCAGGGTTGACGAGCCCAGCGCTGATGGGCATCCGGCACCACGGGCCGGGTTCGGCGCGTGCCGTCGTTGCCGCGTTCGACGAGTTGCTGCCCGACTGTGTGCTGGTCGAGGCCCCGGTCGAGGCCACGGCGTTGTTCCGCTGGGTCGGCAATGTGGGTCTCGTCCCGCCAGTCGCCCTGCTCGGCTACGTCGCTGACGCTCCTCGCCGAGCAGTGTTCGCTCCGTTCGCCACGTTCAGCGCCGAGTGGCAAGCGATCGCATGGGCGAACGAACACGAGGTGCCCGTCCGAGCGATCGATTTGCCGTTGGCGAACACACTCGCCGCTGTGGCCGACGACGATCAGCTCGACTTCGTCGGCGCCGACGGCGTGGTGGTCGACCCATTGGGCTCGCTCGCCGCTGCCGCCGGTGAGCCAGACGCGGAACGGTGGTGGGAAGACGTCGTCGAACATCGCGACGGCGGACTTGCCACGTTCGCGGCGGTGGCGGACGCGATGTCAGCGGTGCGCGACGGCAGCGTCGCTCCGCC
>JBBKWQ010000410.1:0-20894 GCA_037969115.1 Ilumatobacteraceae bacterium | reverse complement strand
CCCGCTGCACCATCCGGCCCCGCGCCGCGTGGCAGTGCACCCGCACCGGCGAGTCCACCGCCTCCGAAGCCCGACTCCGCAGTCGTGGCCTCCTACAAGACACGCAAACGCATCCCCGGTTGGGCGATGCTGGGCCTCGGCCTGCTGCCTGTGTGGATGTTCATGTACGTGCGGTCGGTCACCACCCAGGTGGTGGAGTCCGCCGGCCCATTGGGCATCGGCGAGGAGGTCTACGGTGGCTGCGCCAGCTGCCACGGTGCCGATGGTGGCGGCGTGAGCGGGCTGGGCTACCAATTCACCGAGGGCGAGGTACTGAAGACCTTCCCCAACATCGAGGACCAACTTCGGTTCGTCTACTTCGGTACCGAGGCCTACAACGCCGCCGGCGTCGAGAACTACGGCGACCCGAATCGCGAGGGCGGCCCCCATCTCACCGGTGCACAAGGGCCCATGCCGGCCCAAGGTGGCAGCCTCACCGACGAAGAAATTCTCAGCGTCGTGTGCCACGAGCGCTACACGCTCGGCGGGGCCGACGCCGAAGGCGCGTATCTCGAAGAGTTCGAGAAGTGGTGCTCGCCGGAAGCCCCGCTGTTCCTCGCCACCGAAGAAGGCGAGACTCTCGCACAGTTGAGCGAGATCGACGACACCATCATTCCCATCGGCGAAGAGCCCGTGGCCGGGTCGCCCGCTCAGGGCGAGTGATCAGGATCATGCGTGAGTGACGCCGCGTCGGCGTCACCCGATCCTGTCTCGATGCACCCCGCACGGGGCTCCACCGACGTCCTGATCGTCGGCGGAGGTCCAGCGGGTCTGGCCGCCGGCTGGCGCCTGGCCACCGAGGGCCATCGGGTTGCGGTGGTCGAACGCCGGGCGTTCCCACGCAACAAGACCTGCGGCGACGCGCTCACGCCGCGAGCGGTGCACGCGTTCGCCGGCCTCGGATTCGACGTATTCGCGCTCCCGTTCACCCATCGCGTCGATCACGTTCGGATCGTGCACGGTCAGCGCTCCACCACGCGACGCTGGCCGACACATCAGACGTTCGGCCGGCACGGTGCCGTTGTTCGCCGCTCGCAGCTCGACGACGCTCTCATGGAACACACCATCGCCACCGGGGCGCGGGTCATCACCGGTCACGAAGCGATCGAACCCATCGTCGAGCGTGGGTTCGTTCGAGGCGCAGTCGTCCGGGATCCGGACGGGCATCGACGACCGATGCAAGCGAAGTACGTCGTGGTCGCCGACGGTGCCAACAGCCGGTTCGGACGAGCGCTCGGCACCGAGCGGGTCCGTAGCTGGCCCTATGCCACCGCGATCAGGTCGTATTGGGAGTCGCCGCTCCACGACACGAGCGCGCTCGAGTTCACGCTGGCTCCCCCGGACCGCGACGGGAATCCGGTGACGGGTTTCGGTTGGGTGTTCCCGCTCGGAGATGGCACGGTCAGCATCGGCATCGGTGTGTCGTCGACGTCGCGCGATTTCCGTTCGATCAACACGAGTCACATGCTGCACAACTTCGCAGAGTCGGTCGCCGACCGATGGTCGATCGATCCGAGCAAACCGCTCGAGGCGGCAACCAGCGGCCGTGTACCGATCGGGTCGTCGATCGGCCCGACCTCGGGGCCGACGTATCTCGTGATCGGAGACGCTGCCGGCGTTGCCAACCCGGTCACGGGCGCCGGCATCGAGTATGCCGTCGAGTCCGGGATCATGGCGGGTCGGGTGCTGGCGAGCGCGATCTCCGAGAACGACGCCACGGCACTGCAGCGCTACCCGAAGCTCCTGGCCGACTCGTACGGCGCGTACTACAAGGTCGGGCGACTCGTCGATCGTTTCGCCGGCCGTCCTCGGGCGATGAGTGCGTTGTCGACCTGTCTCTCGGGGCCTGGCGTGTTCGCCGACAGCCTCATTCGCATCGCTGCGAACGAGATGCGTCCTCAGATGAGTGGACCGGCCGAGTTCGGGTACCGGGTGGCGCGCACGATCAGCCGGTTCGCGCCCGACGCCTGAACGTCAGCCGCGCCGCTTCAGGCCGCGACCGTGACGCCCTTCCAGAAGGCGACGCGGTCGCGAATCTGTGACGCCGCCTCCTTCGGGTCCCGGTAGTGAAACGCAGCGTTCTCATTCGTCTGACCGTCGACCACGACCGAGAAGTAGCTCGACGTACCTTTCCACGGACAGACCGTCGTGTGGTCGGTCTCGACGAGGACCCCGGGCACGACCGAACCGATCGGGAAGTAGTGGTTGCCCTCGACGACGACCGTGTCGTCACTGTCGGCGATGACTTGTCCGTTCCACGTTGCTGTTGCCATGTCAACGAGAACACGTCGAACGGCTCGGTTGTTCCCCCCGGTGATCGGGTATCACGACGACGTGGTGATCAGCGTGCGGCGCAACTCGACCAACTTGGGTGCCGGTTCGCCGTCACTCCACGGGTCGGCGTTGATGGTGCGTTCGTAGCTCTCCCATTCGCTCCGCACGCCGGCGAGGTCGCCGGCACGTGCATGCGCTCGCATTCTGAGACCGATCAGCTCCTCGTGACCCGGCAACACCAACAGGCCCTTCGATGTCGCCCAGAACACACCGTCGATGTCGCCAACCGACAGGCAGTGTGCTGCCATTTCGGACGACGCACCCGTCGCGAGCACGACGAGGTTCGACGTGATGCCCTCGGCGTCGGGCCACAGGTATGCAGTTCCCTCGAATGGCATGCCCTCGATCAACTCGACCGCCGGGCGCAACGTCGCAATTGCCTGCTCGGGTGGCTGCACCCGCGCCCGGCCGAGCGCCGATTCGATCAGGTCTGCATCGCTGACGACGCCGCGATGCAGCGGCAGTTGCTCGGTGAGCGTGCGGGCGAGCCATTCTGATCCCTCATCCGGCGATACGAGACGCGCCATCGAGCGACGGGCTTCCGACACCACGTTGGCGAAGGTCGAATCACGAACGTCGAGCTCCCACAGCGCTGTGCGGGCACCGGTACGCGTCGACCGAACACGATGAGTAGCCAGCCACGCGATCAGCTCGCGCGTCTTCGACCGCTCGAAGGCCCCGACATCGCCGGCCCGCGAAACGACCCCGACCGGACCGAGCAGTCTGACGAGAATGCTCCACGCCTCTGCATCGCCGTCGACCTCTGGGCGTTGCGAGGTCGACGTCCGCCTGGTTGCTCCGGGATCGTCACCAACCCGCGACCCGACATCGGCCACGTTGTCGGTGTCGTTGTCGGTGTCGTTGTCGGTGTCGTTGTCGGTGTCGTTGTCGGTGTCGGCGTCGTTGTCGGCGTCGGAGTCAGCACCGTGTCCGGTCGTCGAAGACGAGTCGACGACTTCGGCGGCCATGTCGTCGACGACGGGGGCCGATGCCGACTCGACCAACTCGGCAAGAGCGACGACCTCGTGCGGTGTCAAACCACTGGGCGTCAGTTCGAAGCCGAGCGGTTCCAGACGCCACGTCGTTCCGGTGTCGACGAGCCGGTGCGGAGCGGCGGACGACGATCGGGCCAGCACCGTCCCGATACCCGGCCGTGTCACCGACGGATCGATATCGGGCTCGGGCGGCACCCCGGCGCCGATGAACACGACGGCGGGCTCCCACATCTCGCCCGACGTTCCCCGTGTGCGGAGTTCGAACGTGGAACGACCTGCCGACGCCGTTGCGCCAACGCGTGACGCGGCGACGCGCAACGCGTCGGCCGCGAGCTCGCACGACTGATGATGTCGGTGGTCGAGGAACGCGTCTTCGGGTACGCCGACCGAGACCAACTGGACGACTTCGGCGAACATCGAGGTCGCCACGGTGGCGGCGAGTCCCGCGACAACGGCATCGGCGCGTTCCGGGCTGGCGTCGATCGACAGTGTGCCGAGCGCCTCGAGGTCGACGTACAGCTCACTGCCCGTGTCGGTCGTTCCCAGTTGCGCCAGCGCCAGACAGGGGGCTCCGATGCCACGTGACGATTCGGCCAACAGCTCGACGGGCACGGTCGCCGGGAGCGTCCACCGGCGATCGGTCCCCGTCCATGGTGCATCGAGCCGACACGGACCATCGGTCACGAGAACGAGACTGCCGTCGGGACCCATCGATGCCGCAACCAGACGACTGTTCCAGTGGACGAGGGACGCGGCCGCGGCCCTGATGCCGACGTCGAGACGCAGCAGCCGCTCGCTCCCGTCGATCGCGCGCAGGACACGTTCGGTTTCCACGACTTCCGGGCGGGGCTGGGGCACGCGCGCTCGAGGTGTTGCCTCGCGCAGCCGTCTCCGCCGACGAACCGCGAGGAGTGACAGCACGCCGGCCGACAGCATTCCGACACCGCCGAGACCGATGGGCGACGGCGAGGTCAGTGCATCGCTGAGGTCGGAAGCTTCTGCGTCGGGCAGCGTGGGCGACACGGTTGTCGACGGTGGCACGCTCGGGGGGTCGAACGGAACCGCCACGTCGGCCGGCGCGGGGAGCGCTGCATCGGCTTCGGGCGTCTCGCCGGCTGGCTGAAGTGACGCGTCGACCGGGGGATTCGGCGTCGACTCGACAGCGGTCGTTTCGCGTGCGGTGATGTCGCTGCTGATCGCATCCGGCACAGCCGCGCTCGACTCGGCGGCGGGGAAACCGGCATCAGCGGCATCGACGACGGATTCTGCCGACTTCTCCACGGGTTCGGCGGGCTTGGCCTCCTCGGCAACGGCTTCGTCGGCGACCACGGTGCCGGCCGCCGGCGAAACCGGGATGGCGAGCTCCCAACCCGGAATGATCAGGTCGGGATCGTCGAACGTCCGGCCGTCGACCATGGTGTCGTCGTGGTTCGCCTCGAAGATCTCGGGCCAGCGATTCGCATCGTCGAGATGTTCGGCGGCGATGCCGCTGAGCGTGTCACCCCGTTCCACCACGTGGGACGAGCCATCGTTGGAACCAAGTGCCGCGCCCGCGGGCCATGAGAACACCCAACCGGGATGGATGACCTTCATACCCTGCTCCCACGTGGTGCCCGGCGCCACCTCGACCCCGACGTGAGCATCGAGGACATCCTGGTAGCGCTCACCGGCACCCAACAACGCCTCGGCGACATCCCATGGTCCGTCGCCCGCTTCGACCACGTAACGGCTTGCCGCATGGGTGGCCGATTGCTCACCGACGGCAGGATCGGACCGGAACGCGGCCGGAGCGACGAACGACGGCTCGTCGTGGCTCGTCGGGACGAGCACTGACATGCCCACTGGGAAGAGACCGCCGTTCCACTCGTCCGAGCGGTTCAACTCGATGATCTCGTCGCGCAATGTCTCGTCACCGAGATCGATCGCGACCGAGTAGGGGGTCTCGATGCCGGTGGCAGTGAACACCGTGGTGGCCCCGGAGCCCGCTGTGGTCCATGGTGGTGTCGCCGTCGACGACAACGAGGCGTCGATTCGGTTGCCCTCGTGGCCCGAATGTGCGAGAGCGTCGAGGTGAGACGTTGCGACGGCGCCCGATCCGGTCAGGGCTCCGGTGGACTGGGCCATCACGAGCGAGCTCGGCGCCAACGTGGTGACGGTCGCCGACAAGGTGACGGTTCCGACCAGGGCGAGGCGAACCAGATGACGCAGAAACCGGGACGGACCCGAATCGTCGACGAACGCACCCGCCCGGGTCGGAGCCGAACGACGACCACCGGCGACGCGGACGATCTCGGACACGATGATGGCGATCGACCACGACCACAACACGATGAACAGCGCCGCCGCGACCCGCATGACCGTGTCGTCGGAGACCCGACCCGACCCCACCTCGTCACGCAACACGTCCCAGGCCGGGAACGGACGGCCCACCAGTCGCGCGGTCGCGAGCGGCGGACCGACCATGATCGCCAGGACCGCGACGGCGGCAGCCAGTCGCAAGCAGAGTTCACGAATGGTTCGCATCATGATGCGTACTCCCATCTGGCTCGGCCCTCAGCCGATGCCGTGAGCGTCGATTGCCCGGCGAACTGGCCGAAGACGGCTTCTCGTCGTTCGGCGACCACGACCAACACCGACACCGGGGTCGGGAAGGTCACCACCACATCGGCGGCATTCACGCCGGCCGCTACGGCATGGTCGATCGCAGCTTGACGGGCGACGTGTTCGGACACGCCGCTGTCGGGATTGGCGGTGGCGATCGCCGCGCGCGCGGCGCCCTCCGCGGTGTTGGAAGCGTGACGCTCGGCCGCCAGGTAGCGGCCGCCGTCGAAGATCAGGCCTCCGCCGGCGAGCGCGAGCACGGTGAGGAGCACCAGCGCAACCGAGATGTTGCCCCGATCGCCGGCGTGCCCATGGTCGTGCCGTCGCAGGTTCATCCCTGGAACCGATCGATCGGTTGGGTATCGGACACCACGAGCGTTCGAGTGCCGGGAGTCCAGACCTCGCTGAGCGACGACTGCGCCACGTCGCAGGTGATCGTGACGGTGACCGATCCACCGAACCACGGGTCGCCCGCACCAGGGGTGACGACCACGTCGACGGCCGGCGACGACTCGCATCGGTTGCCGATGCCTGACTGATCGACGGCGGAACGAGCCGCCGACACACCCTCCTGTGGGCTGGGTGCGAGCGATGCGGCGCGGGCGGCGTGCTGGGCGACATTGGTGGCCTGGACCCCGGACGCGGTGAGTCTTCCCAAGTAGCCCAGAAACACGACCACGAGCAGTGCGACGAAACCCACGTACACGATCTCGACGCTCGACACGAAGCCACCGTCACGGCCGGAATCGGATGTGGTCGTGATCGACATGGCGTTATCGCTCACTCGGAGCCGACTCGGACACGGAGACGTCGAATCCGGTGTTGCCGAACAGCACGCCAGGGGTGGTGCCGCTGACGGTGACGGTGACGAGTCCGGCCGGGTCGATGCAGCTGACCTCGATGTCGTCGGCCCAGTTCGCGGCCCGTCGCTGCACGATTGCTCGGGCTGCGTTCTCGCCCTCGAGACACGACCCGTCGAAGGCGGCGGCAATGCGGGCACCCTCGGCGGCGGCCTCGTTGATGATGTTGCGCGAGTGCCAATAGCTCGACGCTTCGACCACGAGGAGCATCAACGCGACGAGCGCGACTGCGCCGAAGATCATCTCGAGCGATACGTCGACCGCTCCCCGATCTCTCGTCGTGGGCTCCATGTGGTGTCGTCCCGAATCGTCCGCTCAGCCCAGAATCAGGGCGTGGTCGCGATCGGGACGTTGACGTCGGGAACGCTCTCGGACGCCGAGCCGAACGTCGACACGACGAACGCACCGGCGGCGATCGCGAGTCCGACAGCCACCGCAAGCCAGATCATCTTCGAGACGGCCTCGTCGACGCCGCGATCATCGCAGAACGACTCCCACGCTTCGTGTGCCCGTTCGCGTCCCCTAGCCGCGGCGGTCGTCATCCAAACGGTCAATGGCAGAACCATGTCGCTCATCGTGTGGTCTCCTTGTGCTGAGTGGTGTTCATCGTGTGAACGCTTCCGATACCTGCTGCATCACCGGGTAGGCGATGAACAACATCATGCCGATCACCATGCCCATCGTGGGCAGGGCGAGATTCGCGTTGGCCTCGTCGGCGGCAGCGGCCAGCGAGGCGAGTTGTTTCTCGCGCAGCGCCTTGGCCTCGGCTCGGACCGTGGCCGCGACCGAGACACCGACGCCGGCCTGCTGCGCGAGCGAGCCCGACAGATCGGCGAGTTCGTCGAGCTCGTACGCGGTGGCGAACGAGTGCAGCGCATCCCACACGGCGATGCCGCGTTGCGGCGCCGTCTCGACCGCATGCCGGAGTCGTGCGAACCCGTCGCCGTCGCCGGTCTGCGCGGCGAACAGGACCGCCTCCTCGACACTGCGATTCGTGGTGAGGCCAACCGCCACGAGTTGGACGAAATCGTTCGTCACCCGGCGCAGGTCTTGCCGGCGTCGATCTGCCCGAGATCTCACGTCGCCGAACATCTGAGCGGCCATGATGACCGCCACAGCGATGGCGACGACAGGCCACCACCAAGCCGGTGCCAACACACCGGCGATGCCGAGACTGGTGAGGGTGAGCAGTGTGACGAGGAGTCCGAGCGCGAACGCTGCGACGACGCGGCCGACGACTTCGATGAGCGTGGTCTCGGCGATCCTGATCGATGAGCCGAGCCTCGCATCGATCTCGGCGCCGAGTCGGCCGGTGGCGATTCCGTTCACGAACGCGCCGATCGGACTGGCGGTGCGTTTCGCTGTGGCGAGATTCTGATCGAGGCCCAGGCGACCGCGGATCGTGCGAATCGTCGGACGTGGCCGACGCCCGGCGCGCCACAGCGCCCACAGTGCTGCGACGAGGCAGCCTGCTGCAAGAATGGCAGTGCGCCCTGGAGTCATACGATCGCCTCTGAGACGCGGAGGCGATAACGAGTTCCCGCTTCGTATCGCATCAGGCGGCGCAACCACACCAGGCAGGCCGCCCACACGCCGACCGGAATCACGAGCCAGATCTGGCCCTTGACGGTGCGATAGGGAGCGACGAGATCTGGCGAGAACACCACGAGCAAACCGATGAAGGCCACGGTGAGCAACACCAGACGCTGCATCGACCGCTGATAGACCCGTCGCGTGCGGTCGACCTCGACGCGCGCCGCGACCTCGTTACGAGCTGCTGACGCCAATTCGTCGAGGGTGTCGTGGAGACGACCACCACCGGCACCGCCGTCGACGACGAGCAACATCGAGGCGATGGCCGCATCCGCGGTGGGGTGTGCCAGTGCGTCGGCGAGTTCGACCAGTGCGTCGGCGAGACGCGTACCCTGGCGACGGCGGAGCACGAACCGCTCGAGTGGTTCGCTCAGCCAACGCGAGGGGCGTTCTGAAACCATCTCGAGCGCGTCTTCCAACGAGACGGACGAACGGCGAACCACATCCCGCAGGTCTTCGAGCCACTTCGCGATCGACTCGAGTCGCGCCCGGTCGGTGCGCGATTGAAGATCGGACACGGCCAGCCATCGCCACGACAACACCAGGAGTGCCGCAGCGACCGCGGCGATCGGCCAGCGTGTGGTGGCGAGCACCACGAGCCCGACGACGATGGCCGTGACCAGTCGAGCGTCGACAGCGACCGGTGATGACGTCGAGCCCTTTTCCGGCTTGGGCGAGAATGCGATCGCGAGTGCACCGACCGCGGCGAGCACGCAGACTCCGGTGATGAGCGCGAGCGTGGGGCCGGGCACTACTCACCTCCGGTTCGCATGGGCTTGTAAGTGTCTTCTGGAGAATGCCACCACGACGTCGAGAACCTGCCGGTGTTGGTCAGGCGCTCGGCCATCGCGGCCTGTGGCTCGTGCAACGGCCGTGCACGGTGATCGGGTGCTCCTGCACGCCGCCCGAACAGTTGGTGGAGCACGAACCGTTCGCCGTCGTTCTCGACCGACGGCGCGACGATCTCGGTGATCCATCGTCCGCGACGGTTGTCGCCTTTCACGTGCACCATGAGGTCGACGGCGCGGTGCACCTGCCAGCGGGCGGTGTGATGATCCATGTTGTTGTGAACGGTCATCAGGTCGGCGAGCCGCTCGAGCCCGTCGCGGGCCGATCCACCGTGCACGGTGGCCATCGCCCCCTGGCCGATCGACATCGCTGAGATGAGCGCTCCGCCCTCGGCACCACGAACCTCGCCCACCAAGATCCAGTCGGCGCGCGTGCGCACGGCGGGAATCATCACGTCCTCGCAGCTGATGCCACGCGAGTCGATGTTGGTGGCCAGCCGCGACTGATAGGCGTGCACGAACTTGTGTCGGCCGGTTCGAGCGAGGTTCAGTTCGAAGTCGGTCTCGACGGTCACGATCACGTCGTCGTGCTCGATCTCGGTGGCGACCGCTCGCAGCAGGGTGGTCTTGCCGGCGCCCATCTCACCACTGAGGACGATGTTCATCCCGGCGGCGACCGCGGAACGGAGCAGATCGACGATCGCGACATCGAGCATGCCGGTGTCGTACAGCCGATCGAGACTCGCGCCGAACATCGACGCCCGGCGGATCGTGATGAGCGGTCGTTGCACGACATCGAAACCTTCGCCGTGGAATCGAACCCCTGGCTCGAGCTCGACATCGACGAACGGACTCTCGTGGTTGAAAGGTCGTTGACGGCGGACTGCCGTGTCGTAGATGACCCGCTCGAGTTCTCGGTCGTGTCGAACCAGCGGCGCGAGGTAGACGATCTCACCGGTGTCGTGTTCGACGCGCACCGGGTCGGACCCGAAGACCAGGACATCGGTGACCGTCGGGTCACGGAGCACGCCGAGCAGCTTCGGAAGCCCGAACAGTCCTGAGATGACGCGGTCGACGAGGTGCGTCTCGTCGTCTTTCGCCAGCGGCGCCTCCCTCGCGGCGCGACGTTCGGACCGGATCTCGGGGAGCACCTCACGATCGAGCACCAACCTGGTTCGTTCCTCGCGGAGCTGACGGTCTCCCTCGGTTTCGTCGCGCGTCGCCAGCGGGAAGCGGTCGCCGAATCGCTGCCGCACCTCGGTGACCAGTTGATCCATGGTGGTGTCGTCAAGCTGCATGAGTGCTCCCGATCGCTAGGGTCGCGGCCGTTGCGCTGACGGCGGCGGCAAGCGGTGAGCGGCGAACCGAGCGATGTGCCCAGCCGGCGCCGCGCAACACCGAGTCGACCAGCGCGGGATCCCAAGGCCACCATCCGATGAGCCGATCGCCGACCTCGGCCGACACGGTCGCTGCGTCGAAACGTTCGCGACCCACCACTGGCGCATCGACGACGAGCAGGCGAGCAGTGTCGGATGCGAGCGCCTCGACACCCGGCATCGACTTGCCACGTGAGGTGCACCATTCGAGGGTGGACACGACCGATACCGGGTCGGGACTGCACACGGCGATCACGAGGTCGGCCGCGCAGGCGATCCGCCAAGCCGGTGACTGGCCACCCCGGACGGTGCCGATGTCGACGATCACGAGGTCGGCTGCCTTCGAGAGATTGCCGATCCAGTCGCTCGTCGGGGCTGCGACAGCGGACCACGCCTGGAATGAGTCACCGATACTCGGGACGACCGACGCGTCGCCGATCTCGACCGCGGCCGCCGCCCACTGCTCGCGCAGCGCCATCGACACGACGGGAAAGGCCACCTGGTTGAGTCCGCCGGCGCGCCCCTGGAGGACCGGACTGCGGGCGGCGAGCACGCCGCCGGCCGGGTCGGCCTCGATCACCAGGACCGATCGCGACGGGTCGGCCGCCGCGGACGCGGCGCCGAGCAGCAGAGCACTCGTGGTCGTTCCGATGCCGCGCCAACTGGTGACGGCGATCGAGGTCACGGTTCCGCCCCGATCGGATTGATGATGAGTACGAGGTTGCTGCTGCCCGACCAGCTGGCGACCGTGGGGGCCTGCTCGATCGGAACGGCCAGTGACGCAAGCAGTTCGCCGGTCTCCGAGATGTCAACCGACACCACCCGGATCGGTGCGGTGAGTGGCTGGGCCGCCTGGTCGCTCTCGATGAACACGGCCTCACCGGTGTCGCCCTGATGGATCCCGCTCGGGAACCGCCCTGCCCGCAGCAGTGTGCCGACGAGTCGCTCACCGGGTCGGGTCTCGGGCGTTCCGGTGATCATCGTCGGGCCGAGCAGGTCACCCGGCGCCAGGTCGACCACGGCGATGGCACCCACGACGCCCGGCGCCTGGTCGTATGTGTAGATGCGACCGAAACCACCTTCGACGGCGACCGGCGTGGGCGCGAGATCGCTCGCTTCGATCGCCTCGCCGGCCACCACCGGGCTCACGAGACGGATCACGTCGGTTCGTTCCGACGCGCTCGACACACCCCAGAGCACCACGAGAACCGCCAGCGCGAAGAGTGCCGCTGCGAGCACCAGCCAAGGCAGCCTGACGCGCGACAGGGGGCCGCTGCGTGTGCCGGTCGGTCGGATTTCGGATGACATGGTCATGGGTCGGTCATTTTTCGTGTCGGGGGAGAATTTCGTTCGTGAGGGGAGGTGGGGCGTCGTCGGCCGATCAGCCGCCCGTGAGGATCGCGGCAGGTAACAGAGGGGTCAACATGGTTGCGCACAGCCAGGTGGCGGCAATCGTAGGTGCAAGGGGCGCCGAGCCCGCAGGTCGGCTCACGCGCCAGAGTGCCGTCAACGTCACCAGCAGCGCTCCGATCGGCACCCACCACAACCCACCGACCGCTCCGAGCGCGGCGCTGAACTTCACGTCGCCGAAACCGAGGCTGCCGGGGCTCAGAGCGCGAATCACCAACATCGGCACCGCAGCGAAAGCACAGCCGATGGCCACCGCGATCAACGACGAGCGGACGAGACCACCGGCGACTGCCAGCCCGAAGATGGCCGCAGACGCGAAATTCGGGATCCGAAGCACGCCCAGGTCGAACCACGCGGCATAGACGGCAAGCACCGCGGCGGTGCTCAGCACCGGGGCCAACTCGGGCTCGCTGAGGCCGACCCAGATGCACACTGGGATCGCGAACGCTCCGAGCGCACACGTGATGCGCAGCCGAATTCTCTGCGCCGGTCGCGCGTCGGCATCGCTGTGCCCGGCGGAGGTTGGATCGAGTCGAAACGACATGTTGAGCGCGGTGACGGATGTCACGCAGAACCTACCGGTTCGTCCCATTGACCGCATCTTCCGAGCCGGCGACGGTCGTTCGTTCGTCAACCTCGCACCCATGTCCTCACGGTGGGTCCCTGGTCGTCGCGAACGGAAAACGGGCACCACACCTCGAGGACGCGCACGTCAGCCGACGATGTCGGACAACGCGGAACAGAGTGCCTCGCTCGTTCGGTTCCCGACGATCCCGGCATCCATCTTGTTCATCATGTACGCCAAGACGACGTGCCGTTCGGTGTCGACGACCACGATCGATCCGCCCCAGCCGCCCCAGTAGCAAACCTTCTCGTGGCTGCGACCACGGCTGATGTACGGGACCTCCGCTGCGGGCAGGCCGTAGCCGATACCGAACCGGAGCGGAATGCCGAGCACGTGGTCGATGCCGCGGGCCTGCTCCTCGAAGATGAGGTCGATCGTGGAAGGTGACAAGAACTTGCGTCCGTTGGCGACGCCCTCGTTGGCGACGATGTTCTGCACCTGGGCCACCGATCGAGCGTTGCCGTGGCCGTTGGCGGCACCGATCTCGGCACGCCGCCATTCCGACGTCCACGACGCCTCGGCTCCCGGCGCCGGGCCGGAGAAGGTCTTCACGGCGATGCTGTCGAACCCACCCAACGCCTCGATGTCGACCGGCAGCGCCGGCGGCGGAACCACGTTCGAGACCCGATCGAAATGCGCCGGGTCGAGCCCGATGTGGAAGTCGGCGCCGAGAGGCCCGGCGATCTCATCGGCGAAGAACGTGCCCAGCGACTTGCCAGAGATCCGGCGCACCACCTCGCCGACGAGGTGACCCTGATTGAGAGCGTGGTAACCCGACGCCGTACCGGGCTCCCACCACGGTGCCTGTGCTGCGAGCATCGCCGTCGACTTCTCCCAGTCGTAGATGTCGACCAACTGCACCGGGTGCGCCCAAGCCGACACACCGGAGGTGTGCGACATGATGTGACGTACCTCGATGGCTTCCTTGCCGTTCGCAGCGAACTCGGGCCAATACTGCGCCACCGGCGCGTGCACGTCGAGTTCGCCACGATCGACGAGCAGGAGCGCACACAACGATGTCATCGTCTTGGTCGTCGACCAGACGTTCGTGATGGTGTGCTCGCCCCAGGGACGTGTCTGTTCGGTGTCTGCCCAGCCGCCCCACGAATCGACCACCATCTCGCCATCGATCGTGAGCGCCAAGGATGCTCCGAGTTCGTCGCCGGAGTCGAGTCGCGACGCGAGGATCTCCTGGAGCGGGCCGAACCGCTCGTCACAGTACCCGTGCATCTCTGCCATCACCGGACCCTAAGCGTCGGCGTACGGACATCTAGGGTCGCGCCATGCCCGACCGCCCGGCCGTCGACTCGCGCCGAGCGTGGCTGACCGTGATCGCCGCGTTCATGTCGTCGGCGGTCACACTCGGCACCGCCTACAGCTTCGGGGCGTTCTTCGAGTCGATGAGCGAAGAGTTCGACGCGGCGAGCGGGGCGACGGCAGTGATCTTCGGTATCACCACGTTTTCGTTCTTCTGGCTCAGCATCGTGACCGGGCGCCTGACCGACCGATTCGGACCGCGTCCCGTGCTCGTGATCGGCGCTGTGGCGATGGCAGGAGGTCTGCTCGCCACGAGTCGGGTGAACTCGCTCGGGCTGGGCTACGTCACGTACGGGGCAGGCGTCGGCATCGCCGCGGCCTGCGGCTACGTCCCGATGGTGGCGATCGTCGGGGGCTGGTTCGACCGCTATCGCGCCGTCGCCATCGGTGTGGCCGTCGCGGGCATCGGCGTGGGCACGATGGTGCTGTCTCCACTGTCCGCTGCGCTCATCGAACGAATCGGCTGGCGCGACACGTACGTGGTGTTCGGCATCGGCGGGGCGGCGGTGCTGCTCGCATGTATCCCGCTGGTCGATCGGCCGCCGGGTGATGGCACTCCACAACCGTCACGATTCGCCGACGCATTGCGCAGCCCGGTGTTCCATCGGCTCCACGTCTCGGCGTTCGCCCTCGGCCTCGCACTGTTCGTGCCGTTCGTGTTCGTCGGTCAATACGCGAAGGAGCGGGGCATCGACTCCGTCGCGGCGGCAGTTCTCGTCGGCGTGCTCGGCGCGTCGAGTGTTCTGTCGCGAGTCGGTTTCGGTTCACTCGTCACGCGATTCGGCTCGTTCCGTCTGTACCGCGCCTGCTTCGCCATCCACGGACTCAGCTTCTTCATCTGGTTGGTAGCCGGCCCGTCGTACGCGATGCTCGTGCTGTTCGTGCTGGTTCTCGGCGTCGGCTACGGCGGGTTCGTGGCGCTCAGCCCGATCGTGATCTCGGACCGTATGGGCATTGCCGGACTCGGGTCGATCCTCGGTCTCTTCTACACGGCCCCCGGCCTCGGAGGCCTGATCGGGCCACCCGTCGCCGGATGGGTGATCGATTCGACCGGAACATACCGGTGGGCGATCGTCGGTTGCCTCGCACTCTCGGCGGTGTCCGTCCTGCTGCTCACCGGTCTTCCGGTCGCAGCGTCGGGGCGACTCATCCGTGCCGACGACGCGCGCGGCTGAATCGGGCGGCCGCATTCGCTGCCGGACAGAACACGTGACAGGCTTCCACCATGGCAACTGAATTCAACGGTCTTAGCGCACTCTTCGTGAACTGCTCGCTCCAGCACGACGGTCGCGACTCACACACCATGCGACTCATGCGTCGAGCCGCAGGAATCATGGAAACCGAGGGAGTGGCGGTCGAGATCCTGCATGCGCTCGACCACCACATCGCCTTCGGGATGGCGAAGGATCTCGGCACCGAATTCGGTCGAGCGGACGAGTGGCCCGCCATCCAGAAGAAGATCCTCGATGCCGACATCTTCGTGATGGGCACCCCGATCTGGCTCGGGGCGAAGTCGAGCGTGTCGACGCTGGTGGTCGAGCGGATGTACGCCTACAGCGGCGACCGCAACGACAAGGGTCAGTATCCGTACTACGGCAAGGTGGCCGGATGCATTGTGACGGGCAACGAGGACGGTGTGAAAGCGTGCGCACGAGACGTGCTGTACGCCATGCAACACATCGGCTACACCATTCCGCCACAGGCCGACTGCGGATGGCTCGGCGACATCGGACCGGGCCCGAGCTACGGCGACATCGTCGACGGCAGCGACTCACCCGCCGGCTACGACAGCGAGTTCACGAACAAGAACACGACATTCATGGCATGGAACCTCATGCACGTGGCCCGCCTGCTCAAGGACCAGGGTGGATTGCCGACCCAGGGGAACAATCCCGACACCTGGCGTGACGTGACCAACGCGGCCGACCAGCACCCCGATCCCGTCTGATCGCGTCCGGGTCGATCGATACGGATCACTCGTCGGCAGGAGTCACGTGGCGTCAGATTCCGCGTTTCCGAGCATGCGGCGCGCCAGCGCGATCGCGCGTCGGGCGTCGTCGTCGTCGATCGTGACGGCATCGACGGCGACCATTTCGCGGAACGCGTCGATGTCGACCCCGTCGGCACCGTTCACGCCGACGAGATCGATTGCGCTCAACGCCACGACGACCGCCTCGTCGTAGTGCTCGAGACCGGCCAGCGTCTCGGCCCGGATGATGAGCCGCTCGGTGAGCGGCAGGCTCATCGAGGGTTCGACCAGATCGAGGAGGCGATGCCGTCGTACATGGGCCATCGTCGCGATGATCAGGAATGCCGAGAGTGCGAGGATTCCGACCCACGTGGCGAGTCGAGATCCGACCGCTGCGCACGCCGCCGCCACCCATGCCAGCTCGAGACGGGTCTCCAACCCCGCGTAGATGCGGCCACGTCGGGCGTGGCTCGCATGACTCTGAATGGTGGAGTCGAGCGCTCGCCGCCCGATGCTCACAGCGAGACCGAGGACGAACACCGCGCCGACCAACGTGAACCGGTTGAAACTCACACCGCACACGACCATGCCGACGGACGCGCCGGTGAGCGCGAGCGTGAACATCGTTTGTTCGCTCATGCGCCGGCGCATCAGTGGAGCGACCACGGTGCCGGTGAAACCGCCCAGCCCGTTTGCGACGATCACCGTGCCGAACAGCCATGCAGGTTCGGCACCCGCTCGCAGCGAGAACGCGAAATGGAACAAGGCGTACCCCACGGCCGCCCGCAAGGCCATCATGTCCCACATCGCGCCTGACACGTCGAGACGCATCATCTCGACCACACCGCTGCGACCTACCGGTTCGATCGGGCTCGCCGCCCGCCGGACCCGCCACGCGGTGTACGCCCCGAGCACGTAGATGACTGCCGCGACGCGCAGGGTCCAGGCGCCCGACGTCGCCCGGTACATCGCCACCGCACACGCTGCGGCGATCGCACCGGCGAAGGTCGCGGTGCGCGAGATACGGGCGTTGACACCCACGAGGTCCAGATTGGAATCGACGAGAGACGGCACGAGTGCGTTGCGTCCCACCGTGTACGTCTTTGCCACGACGAGCACCCCGAACGCGAGCGGGAACAGCAACAGCGAACGGAGGTGCTGCGCGAGATAGAACGCCAGCACAGCGCGGACGACGAACGTCACCAGCACGACGCCGCCCACGCCGCCGCGAACGCGATCGATCACCGGCCCGACGAGCGGGGCCATCACGAGGAAGGGTGCCATCGTGAGGACGAGGAACAGCAGCACTCTCGGACGGGCGGCGTCGGCGGACACGTTGAAGAAGATGGAACCGGCCATCGACACCGTGAAGAACGTCTCCGCGGCCGAATGGACCGAATGCATGATCGTCAGCTCTCGCAGTCGCCCCGTTCCAAAGAGGAGATCGGCCATACGGGCCCGAGCGCGGCGCAGGCCACTCGGGGAGTCGAGCTCGTTCGGAGACGCGTCGGCGAGGTCAGGGTTCATCGTCGAGCACCTCGGCGCTCACCGCCTCCACCGGTCCGACGATCCAGTCGTCTCCCCGTGGCTGCATCGTCACGAGATAGGCGTCGACCTCAGCGGCAGCTTCGTACACCTCGACACGAACCACATGGGGTCGTTCGGGCGAGATCGACCCGATGCCGACGAGTACGCCTTCGTCACGAGGAGGCGAGCCCTCGACGCCGCCATCGACGGCGGCGCCCGGTTCGTCGACGAATCGCAGATCGAAGTCGTCGTCGAGCGCCTCCACAATCGTCACCTGGTCGTCGAGTGACAGCGACTCATCGAGCATCGCCACGTACACGATGGGTCGATCAGCCCCCTCGACGGGCTCCGCCTCCGGAAGGTAGTGCAGGAGGAGCGGAACGTACGCGTCGGCCGTGACGGCTGCGTCGGCCGACTCGTTGGCAGTCGAGCCACACCCGAGCGTGGTGCCGGCCGACACGCAGACCGCACTCAGAGCAAGGGTTCGCCGAAACCACCGGTGGCCGAGCACACGCGACATCGCGCGACCATATCGCTCGACGTGGACCCGAAAAGCGCGCGCTGCCCCAGCGGGTCCGGCTGAACCAATCGACTCGCGGAAGCGCACGACCGTCAGGCCAGATGGCCGAGCAGGCTGGACGTCACCGTTGCCGGGTCGTGTTCGTCCATCCGCCGAGCGACGGGCACCAGCCACGACATCGGTCGGTTCGGGCGGGTGACGAGATAGGCGAGCACGGCGACCACGTCGTCGAGTTCCGCGACGCCGGCCTGAAGGGCAATGCCGTCCAGCGCATGCAGGCCCTCGGCCGACTGCCACGCCTGCGCACGGGCGACTCCGAGCGAGAAGTTGAACACCTTCCCGCCTCCACGCATTGCGACGAGGTTGACCCAGCGTGAGACCCGTCCGAGGTCGCCGATGACGATGGGCAGCGTCTCGGCAAGGATGTCGTTCACGGCATCGAAGTCTGCGCGCAGCGGGTCGAGGCCGCCACGCGGAGGTGCGAGCTCGACCACCACCTGGGGCAAGTCGTGGTTGACGTGGGCGTTGATGCCCAGCAGCAACTGCTGAACGATCAAGAGACGTTCGTCGTCGGCAACGTCGAACGCTGCTTTCCAACACTTCGGCGTGTTCACGGAGACCGGGCGCGAACGCAGGTACCACCTGGCGAACGAGCGGGCGAATCGCTCCATTCGTTCCGCGTCCCCGAATCGCCCGTCGGCTGCGGCGACCTGAATGCGTTCCGTGACCCTGGCGTACATCGCAGGGAAGTAGCCGGTGGCGTCATCTGCGGCCAGCGCCACGGAACGGAGTTCGTCGACCGTTTCCGTCAGCATGGTTCGCAACCGTAGTCCTGGCACGGAGTCGCACGACGCGGCCGGCCACCGAGAGTGAGACGGTGGAGTCGCAGCGAAGTCTGTGGTAGACAAGCCAGCCGGGGGGCGGGTTCGAACGGGGCGAACTCAGTGAGAACAGCCCACACTGCAAGAAAGGGAAACATCTTCATGTCGACAGCAATTTTCGCGGCCAAATCGAGGTCGCATTCGAAACGACGAAAGGTCATCGCTGGGTTTGCGGCCCTGGCGTTCACGGTCACCACTGTGACGGTCACCGAGGCGACCGTGTCCGCGAACGGCGGCGGCCAGTCAGGCATTCGAGAGTACCGGCGGTGCGTGAAGCGCAACCTCAACTCGATCAATCAGGTGCTGCGATGCGTCGACGGCTGGGACGCGATCGAAATCCAGAAGGAACTCCAGTACATCGCTGACGCGAACGGCGGCACGCGAGCATCGGGCACGCCCGGATACGACGCGTCGGCCGACTACTTCGCGGCAATTCTCGACGACGCCGGCTTCATCGTCGAGCGTCAGGTGTTCGACTTCAGTGTCTACACAGAGAACTCCACTGCACTCAGCATTGCCGGTGTGCCGGTCGAGACGACGTCGATGTCGTACTCGGGGTCGGGTACCGTTGCCGACGGCAACGTGATCGCCGTCGACCTCGCACTGGGCCTCGGCAACGCGTCGACGTCGGGCTGTGAGGCCGCCGACTTCGTCGGACCCGACTGGTCGGGTGCCAACGACATCGCGTTGATCCAACGGGGTGCGTGCGCATTCGGCCTCAAGGCCACCAACGCACAGGCAGCCGGGGCCGAAGGTGTGATCATCTTCAACCAGGGCAACACCGCCGACCGCTTGGGCATCGTCAACGGCACCCTGGGTTCCGACGTGGTGGGAACCGTCACCATTCCGGTGCTCGCCACGTCGTATCCCGACGGCGAAGCGATCAATGCTGCGGCGCCGAACACGGTGAGCATGTCGGTCGACGCCACCACGGTCACGAGCACCACCGAGAACATCATCGCGGACCTGCCGGGCGTCAATCCCGACAACGTCGTGATGGCCGGCGCGCACCTCGACTCCGTCGTACCCGGACCTGGCATCCAGGACAACGGCAGCGGTTCGGCCGCACTCCTCGCTGTCGCCCAGATGCTGGGCTACAACAAGAAGTACGTGCCGCAGAACACGCTGCGTTTCGCATGGTGGGGCGCGGAAGAGTCCGGCCTGATCGGCTCGACCGAGTTCATCTTCAACCCCGACTTCGGGATCACGGACGAGGAGTACGCCGCGCTGTCGTCGTACTTGAACTTCGACATGGTCGCATCGCCGAACTTCATCTACGGCGTGTACGACGCAGACGAGTCGACGTTCACCGCGTCGGCGCCCGTCCCACCGGGATCGGCTGCGCTCGAGGACCTGTTCGAGGCGTTCTACTCGATCAAGAACGTCCCGTACGAGGACACCGAGTTCTCGGGTCGCTCCGACTATCAAGCGTTCATCAATGTGGGCATTCCGGCGAGCGGTCTGTTCACGGGCGCCGAGGCCATCAAGAGCGAGGCTCAGGCAGCAATCTGGGGCGGTACTGCGGGGATCGCGTACGACCCCTGCTATCACCTGGCGTGCGACACCGTCGACAACGTCAGTGAGGAGGCGGCGCACGTCAACGTCGACGCCATCGCCTACGCCATCTACAACCTCGCCGCGACCACCGAAGCGGTGAACGGTGTGCCAGGAGTCGAGCCGAAGGGCACCACCCCGAGCGAGGTCGTCTTCGACGGCCCGCAGGGCACCTTCCTCACCGGTGGTGGCTCCATGGACATCCACGGTCAGAACCTGAGCTGACCACTCAGAACTGACTGACTGACTTCGATCGAGGGGGCATCCCGTCAGGGGTGCCCCCTCGTCGCGGCCGCACGCGACATCGCGTGCCCCTGGGTATCTTGAGATCGTGCGGTTGTTGTCGTACCTGACTCCAGGATTGCCCGCCGCCCTCTTCGAAACGCTCGGCGAGGTCATCGGTGCCGACGTCGAGTTCGACGAGGAGCTGTCCGGCCCGGCGCCGGGACGTGACCCGTTCCTCGACGGATCCGCCGACCTCGGCTGGATCTGTTCGACGTCGTAC
>JBBKWQ010000409.1:0-3073 GCA_037969115.1 Ilumatobacteraceae bacterium | reverse complement strand
CGGTGAGCGTACGTGCGAACTCGACGAAGGATTCGACCGCCTCGCTGTACCGGATGCTGATCGAACGGTCGGTCATCGTCCCACTGTGACAGATCGAGCGCGTCGGCGTCAGTGTGCGTGATCGGCCTGGTCGTGGTCCTGCTCGCCGTCGACGCAGTGGTGTTCGCACTCGATCTGGATCGTGACGTGTTCGATACCGAAACGGTCGCTCACGAGCCCACTCAGTTCGTCAACGATCTCCTGTGACCGGTGAACCGTGGTCTGACCGTGCACGACGATGTCGACGTCGCTCACCACGTTCATGTCCGTTCGCTCGGCGCCGGGCGCCACAGCGCCTCGGCGCACGTCGTCGTGCACGGTCAGACCACGGTTCACCGGTCCCAGGAGATCGTTGACGAACTGAGTGGGCTCGTGAGCGACCGATTCGGGATCGAACACGTCACGATCCAGATCGAGTGCGAACACCACTGTGTGGACGGCGAGCAGGACCACGACCAGGCCGATCGCGCGCACTGACGCCGACGGGCTCGATCTGTCACAGTGGGACGATGACCGACCGTTCGATCAGCATCCGGTACAGCGAGGCGGTCGAATCCTTCGTCGAGTTCGCACGTACGCTCACCGACCAAGAGTGGGCGACGCACGTCCCGTGCACGCCGCTGTGGACCGCTCGCGACGTCCTGTCCCACGTGGCCGGCGTGCCCGATGACGGTCTGGCTGGCCGCGTGGACGGCGCCGCCACCGACCCGTGGACACAGTCCCAGGTCGAACGCAACGCCGACCTCGCCGTCGATGAACTCCTCGACCGCCTCCTCAGCCAGTACGAGCTGTTCGGTTCGGCTGTCGACGCCATGGGTGAGCAACGCCCGCCATTCGACTGCCACACGCACGAACACGACATCCGCCACGCAATCGGACGGCCGGGAAACCGCGACAGCGCCATCATCGACGACGCCTCCGAACTCTTCCTCCGTGGCCTCGCCGACCTGATCGTCCGCCTGACGATCACCTACGACGACGGCTCGGTGCACGAAGTCGGTGCCCTTGATGCGTCCGCTGCAGCGACGCTGTCCACCTCGAAGTTCGAGGTCTTCAGGTCTCGCCTTGGGCGACGGAGCAGTGACCAGGTCCGAGCGCTGGACTGGGCGGGCGACGAAGCCGCGATCGAGGCCGTCATGGCTGGGTGGTTCCTGTTCGGACCGAGCGAGATAGCGATCGACGAATAGTCGGGCTCAGGCAAGCGCCTGTTCGACGTCGGCCAACAGGTCGACCGTTTCCTCCAGGCCCACCGACAGTCGGATCAGGCCCGGCGACACCCCCGTTGCTTCCTGTTCTTTCGGCGAGAGGCTGGCGTGGGTCGATGTGCCGGGGTGGCACACCAAGGTCTCGGGGCCGCCCAACGAGGTGGCGACACGGCACAGTGCGACCCGCTCGAAAAAACGGTTCGCAGCCTCGCGGGAACCGACGTCGAACGCCAGCACCGTGCCGTATTGCAACAGTTGGCGCGCGGCCAGCGCATGCTGCGGATGCTCGCTGAGCCCCGGATAGTGCGTGGCGCGCACGGCGCCATGGTCGGCAAGCATCACGGCAAGTGAACGCGCCGAGTCGTTCTGCTGACGGGTACGCACGGCGAGGGTGCGGATCCCGCGCAACGCGTTGAGTGCATCGAACGGCGAGGGCGTGGCCCCGTGGAGCACGCCGTACGCCCAGATCTCGCCGAGCAGATCGGCATCGCCCGAGATGACGCCGAGCGTTGCGTCGTTGTGGCCGGCGATGCCCTTCGTGGCCGAGTGCAGCGAGATGTCGACACCGTGATCGAGCGGGCGCTGACCGAGCGGTGTGGCGAACGTCGAGTCGACCACCGTGAAGGGCGCGTTGATCGCACCGAGTTCGTCGAGGTCGGCGAGTTCGAGACGCGGGTTCGATGGCGTCTCGGCCAGCACGACCATGGTGCGGCCCGGCTGCACCGCGTCGGCGAACGCTCCGGGGGTGGCCACGTCGACGAACGTCGTCTCGATGCCAAGGCGAGCGCACGGCCCCTGCAGGAACGCCAGCGTCCCGGCGTAGAGCTGGTGCTGGGCGACGATGTGGCTCCCCGCCGAGCACAGGCCGAGGATCGTCGATGCGATCGCACCCATGCCCGATGCGAACGCCAGAGAATCCTCGGCGCCCTCCAGGTCGCGAACCGCCTCCTCGAACGACCGGACGGTGGGGTTGCAGTATCGGCTGTAGAAGTCGGTCTCTCGCATGCCGGTCGCTCGTCGATGGGCGTCGTCCAGCGAATCCGATTCCCACGTGGACGACGCCCACAACGCCGGCGCGAGCGAACGGCCACTCGCGCCACGACCTGCGGTGATCGCCTGAGTCGCAGGGGAGGGGAGCGGCTGTTCGGGCATCGCTGCACGATACCTGACCATCCTGGTCGACATTTCCGAGCTTGGCATGATTTGAGGCCCTTGCGGACCGACCGGCATGTCGTCCCGAGCAGCGTCCGGTCCTGGCACCGACGTGACCAGGCCTGGCAACGTTGGTGCCGGGACGGAACGTGATGAGGCCTGGCAACGTTGGTGCCGGGACGGAAGGTGATGGGGTGGCGGGCGGTGTTGGGTGCGGGAATAGAGTCGGCGTGTGTCTGAACGGCTGGATCGCGACGCGGTGGATCGGATTCTCGCCCGTGCTCACCGGCTGGAATCGCCGACGCCGGTCACCGACTCGGGTGTGGAACCCGAGGCTCTGATCGCCGCGGCGAGCGAGGTCGGGATCGATCCCGATGCCGTACGCGATTCGCTCGCAATCGAGCGGCTGTCGATTGCACCACCCACGTCTCGGCGCCTCGATCGTCTCGCCGGGGCCGGTGAAATCGTGATCGAACGAGAACTCGACCTGACCGTCGCGCAGGCCCTCACAGGGCTCGAGGTGTGGCTCACCACACTCCATCGACTGACCTGCGACCGTCGGGCCGACGGTGTGCTGTTCGCCCGTCGCCGATCCGACGCCTCGGCGAGAGTCGGGCGGATGATCTCCACAGCACGTGGCGAAGGTCGCCTCGCGGCAACGTCACTCGTCGTCGAGG
>JBBKWQ010000408.1:0-5923 GCA_037969115.1 Ilumatobacteraceae bacterium | reverse complement strand
GTCGGCACCGGTCGCGGCGCCCAGTTGGGCATCTTGATCAAGTCCGTCGAGGTGCTCGAACGCACGCGGCGGATCACCACCGTTGTGTTCGACAAGACCGGCACCCTCACCGAAGGGGCGATGTCGGTCACCGACATCATCACCGCAAGCGAGACCAGCGAGGCGGAACTCCTTGCCAAGGCGGGCGCCGTCGAGGCGGACAG
The DNA here is from genome assembly GCA_037969115.1 of Ilumatobacteraceae bacterium. Lineage (GTDB taxonomy): Bacteria > Actinomycetota > Acidimicrobiia > Acidimicrobiales > Ilumatobacteraceae > JBBKWQ01. The sequence goes on along the minus strand of JBBKWQ010000408.1, from coordinate 5,720 downwards.
CGAGCACCCGATCGGCCATGCCATTGCCGATGCCGCACGCAGCGCACACGGATCGCTCGACGAGGTCAGCGAATTCGACACCGTCGTCGGGCACGGCATCCGGGCCGACGTCGACGGCACCACGGTGTGGGTCGGCCGTCGCGAACTCGCCGCGCAAGCATCGCTCGATCTCCCGACCTGGCTCGACGCCGAGGCCGTGAAACTCGAGAACCTGGGGCGCACCGCCGTGTTCGCTGGCTGGGACGGCGCGGTGCGTGGTGTCATCGCGGTCGCCGACACCCTGAAATCGTCCGCTGTCCACACGGTTCAGCAACTTCACGATCTCGGACTGACCGTTGCGATGATCACCGGCGACAACGCCCGGACTGCCCAGTCCATCGCCGACGCGGTCGGCATCGACCGGGTGATCGCCGAAGTGCTGCCCGAGGACAAGCAGAGCGAAGTGCAACGCCTTCAAGAAGCCGGAGAGGTCGTCGCGATGGTGGGCGACGGTGTGAACGACGCACCGGCGCTCGTGCAAGCCGATCTCGGCATCGCCATCGGAACCGGCACCGACGTGGCGATCGAGTCCAGCGACCTGACCCTGATGCGCGGCGACGTCGCCGGCGTGGTCACCGCCATCGAACTGTCTCGGCGTACGTATCGCACCATCGTCCAGAACCTTTTCTGGGCGTTCGGTTACAACACCATCGCCATCCCGCTCGCCGTGTCCGGGCTCCTCAGCCCGCTCATCGCCGGCGCAGCGATGGCGTTCTCGTCGATCAGCGTCGTCCTCAACAGCATTCGGCTCCGCCGGTTCGCCCACTGATCCACGACAACCCTCTGCAGACGATTCCCAGGAGAACGACGATGACCGATTCAGTAGCGACGACCTATTCCGTGCCGGAGATTTCCTGCGGGCACTGCAAGTCCACGATCGAGGCGGCCGTCCAAGGCCTCGGCGGCGTCAACAGCGTCGACGTCGACGTCGAGTCGAAGACCGTCACCGTCGAAGGCGGAGATGGCGTGGCCATCGTGACCGCCATCGAAGACGCCGGATACGACGTCGTCCGTTGATGAAGGGCGCCACGCTGCCGAGCGAACTCTCGCGGTCGACACGTGCATTCCGCGTGAGCGGCGGGCGCGTACCGCCGAATCGCCTGAGCCGAGCGGGCGATGAACTCATCTTGATCCGCTCGAGCGGAGAGTCACGGTTGCAAGCGATTGGCCGCTCCCCGCGGGTGCGCCTTCCAGTTGCACGACGTCGACGACGAAAGTCGGGTCATCCTGGAACACCGCCACGTGTTTGCAGTTGAGATAGAGAATCGTGAGGGGTCGGTCGGCGTGTGCCGCCATTCGCCCGATCGCGTCAGCGAATCGACGCACCGTGTCTCGGTCGAACGGGTTGAACAGAAAGAACACCGTTCCGTCCGCCGGCAAGTTCTCCACGGCGTCACCGATGATGATCGATACGTTCTTGAACCGTCGGAGTCGTCGACGCGTCCTTGCCCCGAGGCGTTCGTCGATCTCGAGCCCATAGATCGGATTTTGGAAACCAATCCGAAGCCACTGATTGATCACCCGGCCAGCACCGCATCCGACATCGACGAGCACGTCGCTCGCTTCGGTCGAATCCTCGAAGATCGTCTCCAGATCCAGGTAGTCGGAATTGGACTGTTTGCGATTCCTTACGTAAGCGAAGCTCAGCGGGATACCGAACTGCATGTCGATGAAGGCGTTGCGCACAATACGCCGCGCTGCGGACAATCTTCCTGACTCTGCCAGTGCGATCACGCAAGGTCGGCCTTGACGTTTGGCGCACGAGGCACGCTGCTCACATGCGCAGCTCGACCCGATCGCTGGGACACTGACTTCTCATCACTGATCATCCGAACAATATATTACTACAACGTGTAGGAGTTACGTCGCGATGTGCGTGGTGATCTCGACCACGGTCTCATCGCCCGGTGTCATGGGCAGGTGCGGATCGCTTCGCCGGAGAAGTCGGGAATCGGCCGGTCAGCGGCCTCGCCCGCCGTGGTCGCCTTGCCGTTCTCGGCGATGTCGTTGATCAGCCAGTCCATCTCGGCGATTTCACGCTTCTGTGCCTCGATGATCCCCTTGGCGAGTTCACAGACTCGGGCGTCGTCGATTTCAGCGCGCTCGCTCGTGAGGATTGCGATGGAGTGGTGCGGGATCATGGCGCGCATCCAGGAGCCGTCCTGGACCGTGGTTTGGCTTCGAACGAGGGCGAGCGACCCTGCGAAAACTGCGAGTGCGAGGACGAAGATGCCGATGTTCGCCTTGGTGTTCTTGTACATGTTGAGCATGAACCCGAGCATGATGATCGCCATCACGCCGCCCATCAGCAACGCCATGTAGAAGCGGGTTTCGCTCCATCGGACGTGGTCGAACGCATATGTGTTGATGTACATCAGACCGAACATCACGATCGTGGACGTAGCGATCATCGCCGCAAATCGTCCGTAGCTCGAGTTCATGCCGCCGTGCTTCTCCTCGGTTGAATCGGGAGAGGTTTCGGTGTCGGTGTGCGTGCCGGCGTGGGTGCCGGCGTGCGATTCGGTGGTGGCGTGGATGGTGGTGTCGGAAGCGTTTGTGGTGGTGTCCATGATGTTGTCCAATCTGTTGACGGTGAAGTACTCGGTTGGCTGTTCGCAGTTAGATCAGGTACTTGGCTCCCATCCAGATCGCCATGGCGACCATGGCGACGTTCTCGGTGAACGACACGAACCCGAGGGGAACGGTGCTGCCCCCACCGACGCACGCACACTTGAGTTCGCGCTTGTCGATGAATACGGCCTTTGCCACGGATGCCGCTCCGATGCTGCCGATGATCAGGGCCACGGGGACCGAGATCCAGTTGAGGACGGCGGCGATCATCAAGAGGCCGGCGCCGGCCTCGGCGTAGGGGTAGACGTAGCTATAGGGAACCCAGCGCACGGCGAGCAGGTCGTAGTTGAGGAACATCGTCGAGAAGCTCTCGACGTCGCGGATCTTGAGGTATCCGAGTACGCACATCGAAAACGCAATGAACCATTCGAAGGTGCGCACGCTCACCCACTGGTCTTCGGCGATGTACGCGGCGCCGACTGCCATCAGGAACGTGACAACGAAGAGCGTCAGAACAGGCCAGTAGCTGGTACCACCACCGTCCTTGCGACGCTTTCCGACGAACTCGCGGACGTCGTCGAGCGTGCCGACGAGTTCGCCGTCGACGAAGGTCTGTGGAGTCGTCTCGACGTTCCATCGCTCACGGAACGCCGTGGTCTCCTGGTCGGTCGTCAAATGAACGTCCTCGACGTCGAATCCTTGTCGTTCGAGCAGGTCGAGCGTCTTGATGCCATACGGGCACGTGTGGCCGGGCATCACCATCCGGTAGATGGTGGCGGTCTTGGTCGTCGATTTCGTGACGGTGTCGGTGCTCATGGCGGGTCCCTTCCGAACGGTTCGTTCAGTTGGTGCCTTCCCGCGATCGAGCGGTGTCAAACTTACAACGTGTCGTAGATGTGCTTCAGCCCGCCGGGAGCACGATCGCGGTCGGCGCCGACGTCGTGGTCGTGCTGCTTGTGCTGGTCGTGGCGGTGGGACGGGTGGTCGTCGGCGCCTGGATCGGAGCTGGGGCTGGGACGGTGGTCGGCGGCGTGGTGGTTGTTGTGGTTGTGGTTGTCGTCGTCGTGGTGGGCGGCACCCATTCCGGATCCGGATAGTCGAAGATCATCGGTGCGGCGCCGTAGGTCTCGGGTTCCTCGACACCGTCGAATACGTAGATCGCGTCCCCGATCTCGATGAGATCGGGCATGTACTCGGCGATGTGCATCGGGTGGCGGACACAACCGCGTGACGCCGGGTACTCGGGCACGTTGCCGGCTCCGTGGATTGCTATCCCGTAGTTGAAGTAGACGGGCTGATAGAGGCGACCGAGCTTCGCATTCCGCCAACCATCGACCTTGCGCTCGAAGTGGTAGACGCCGCCGGGAGTCTTGGAGATCCCGCAGATCCCCTTTTCCTCGGTCGTGCCGTCATCGAGGTCGATCTCCACGACGTCACACCATTCGATGTTCTCGCCCGACGACACGTGGCTGATCACACGAGGTTGACCGTCCTTGAACAAGATCGACACCTGCTCCGGGAGGTAGACCTCCATGTGCGTGCCACCGGGTGTGCGGCGAGGCGTGATGCTCACATCGCCGTGAATGCGCTCCCAGATGTCCGGTGTGACGATGCCGCGCATCTCGGTGCGAGGGGTGCCGAGCACGATCTTCTCGAATGCCCACACCGAGCGGACTGTTGCACCACCGAAGATGCCGTCGATCGGCCCGGGGTCGAAGCTCAGTGCTGCGAGCGCCGCTTGCATTGCCTCGACCTCGGTGCCCGACATTCCCTGCGTCAAAGCGTGGGTGAGTCCGGGAACCGACGTGGTGGACGGTGCAGGAGTGGCAGCGGTTGCCTCGACGGGCGCGGGAAGCAACGCAGGATCCTCCTCGATCGGCCCGTCGCCCAACGGCTCCGCGGCGGAACGGTTCGTCGCGCTCGGGGTCCCACCCGACGAGTAGGACGCGTATCCCACTGTTGCCGTGACAGCCGCGCCAGCGAAGAGAAGGTGACGTCGACTGAACGTCGCGGGTGGGGGCGTCTCGTCGCCGAAATGCGATCGTGCGCCTGGGCGAGGAATGTCCACATCGATAATACTACGATGTGTCGTATGTTCTCCCGACGCCACCGCACCGAGTTTTCGTGAGGTTTCGCTGATGCGGATCGCCAGATCGCTGATCGTGATGTTCGTGGCAGCGTCGGCCGTCTCGGCATGCGGCAGCTCCAGCTCATCGAACAGCGAAGCGTCGACCCCGATCGCTCAGGATTCGACCAGCGAGCCGGCCACGGCCGTGGAGGCCGCCTTCGTACCGCTCGCCAGTGGCGCACAACTCGACTTCAACTCGCTGCGTGGGCAGGACGTTCTGCTGTGGTTTTGGGCGCCCTGGTGAACGACGTGCCAACGTGAAGCCCCTGCGGTCGCAGAGGTCCAAGGAATCTACGGTTCTGACGTCACCTTCGTCGGCGTGGCCGGTCGCGACGGTCTTGAGCCGATCAACGGCTTCATCGATGACTACGACGTCGGTGCGTTCGAGCACATCGTCGACGAGTCCGGAGCGATCTGGGCGAACTTTGAGATCGTCTCGCAGCCGTCGTTCATCTTTCTCGATGCCAGCGGCGAGGCGACGTCCTATCTCGGTGCTCTCGGCGTGGACGGGTTGTCCGAACGCCTCGACACCTTGATCAGCAACTGATCCGGTCACCTAGCTGCGCGGGACGAACGCGCCCTGCACGTTGACCGTGACGTTCATCTCGTCCTTGCGCCAGGTCTCGCCGGTCGCATCGTCGAGGCCGAGCCAACCGACGAAGGTGTTCTGATCGTCGACTCGCAAACGTGCGCAGCCCTTGCTCTGAGGCGTGGGCGGCACGTTGTTCGCGCCGTGGATCGCTTGGCCGAGGTCGAAGTAGAGCGGCTTGTAGAGATTGCCGTTGAGAGGATTGTCGACTCCGACGGGGAACTCGCTGCTGTCGTGCCAGCCCCCGTTGTCGAGCGCCGGGTTGAACCGGAATGCGTCGGCGCGGTCCTGGTCCCTGGTCTCGAACCCTTCTGAACCGGTCGACGTCGGGAAGATGAACTCGGTGTCGCTGCCGGCGCCGATGAACATGATCTGACACGTTCGGTCGATCAG
>JBBKWQ010000407.1:0-2585 GCA_037969115.1 Ilumatobacteraceae bacterium | reverse complement strand
CCACTGGACGATCCGAGCGCACCGCCGCCGTCGCCGCCGCATGCCGTGAGCCCGAGGGTCGCCGCGAGCAGGGAGCCGATCAGGAGACGTGAGCGCCACATAAGCATCTGACGTCCGACGATACGCCGTTGTTCCCGAACGACCGCAGGTCCATCGGGTCGGGTCGTCGTCACCCACCACTGTCGATATGCGTGGCTCAGGTGCGAGCAGTCGTCGGTGCGGGCGACGGGCGCGGACCTGGGCCACGCCACCGAGCCGGACAAACCGAATCCAAGGGTCGGCCGCTGAGAGGTGCTCCGGCCACACACCGCCAGATCTCATGCGTCTCGAGCGCACATATCACCAACCGTTCCCGACAATCACCGTCGCTCAGGAACGGCACTTTCGATCGGTCGCACGACAGCCGGTGGGCGCTCGTAATCGCGGGGCGGAACACTCCAAGTCGCGCCACACATCCGGCGAAGCGTGACGGGCGGGTGCTCGTCAGTAGTGCCACGTGAACACCGCAAGGTTTTGAGCCTGAAACTGGAGGAAACGCGGGTCGGATTGAGAACGTGTGGGGTGTGCTGAATCGGTCTGCAGGCCGCTCTGGATTGGAGTTGTGAGGCCCGGGCGGGTGCGGGGCCGCCATGGCGGCGCGCGTGTTGCACCTTGCGGCTCAGCCCGGTGTGTCCGATGCTTTGGAGGTGGAGCCGAGGTCTTCGTCGCTGGGGTTGAACAGGTCTTCGATCGTGGTGGAAAAGACGCGAGCCAAGCGGAAGGCCAGGGGAAGGCTGGGGTCGTATCGACCCTTCTCGAGCGCGTTGACGGTCTGTCGACTGACACCGAGCAGGTCGGCCAGGTGGGCTTGGCTCCAGCTGTTGACCGCTCGACGTTCCTTCAGTCGGTTCTCCATTACCTGATCCCCCGAACGAGCAGGGTCAGGCTCCAGGTCGTCATGCCGGCACCGAAGACCAGCCACCCGCCAAAGGTCCAGGCCACACCGAGACCGCCGAGAAATCCGAGCGCCATTGCGGTGATCATCGAAGCACCGAAGCCGAGGGCCATGCATTCGAGCATCACGATGCGGCCGTATTCGTCGGCCCGCTGGACTGCACGGTTGAGCGCGACCGCAACGCCGATCATCGGGAGCACAGGGAGCAGGACCCAGCGGCGTGCGCCGGACGTGTTCTCATCGACGTTGATTTCGACAAGTGCCTGCAGGACGCCGAAGAGCGCAATGGCCGGGAGGAACTCTCGGAGGTAGCTGTCGCGCTGGCGCTTGTCTGCTGCGCTGAGCCTCGGGCCTCGGTGCTCCACCTGGGGGGTGGTCGTGTCGTCAGTGTTCTTCATGACCTGCATAGTAAAGCGTCCTTGTCTATATGTCAAGGAGACTTTCCGGAAAGTGTCCTTGACTCACCTCGACATCCTGGCTCGCGCGACCGGAAGCAGTCGAGGAGGCGGTGCACGACACCGTCGAATCACCGACCGCTGCAGACGGCGCATCACGTTCGAGGCCGATGCGGTCGCGGTCGTCAGTTGATGTGACGGAGCTGGGGCCAGAGCTGGTCCCACGATTGCTCGGGCCGGTCACATCGCCAGAGCGGGGCCCCTTGCTCCTCGTTGTCGATGTCGTGCGGCATCACGATCGGGTCGAGCGCCACACATCCGACGAGGAATTCGCCGGGGTTCCGGTATCCGACGACGAGGACCGGGCCGGCCGAGCCCGGCGGTTGTCGAACGTCGGCGTACGAGTTGTGGCCTGAGTGCGCTTGCGGCAAGTCATGTTCGGGTCCGAACCTGTCGATCGCGCCGGCCTCGCCGTAGTTCCCGGTGAGGATGATCGTCGACATCTCGCCGTCGTCGATGTCCTCGTAGGCAGCGGCGATCTGCTCGACGAACGTCGGCCATCCGATCATCTCGAGCGGTTCGGGGTTCACGGCGGCGCCCGGGGAAGTGCCGACAGCCGACACCGGGATCAACGGGAGCACGAGCACGGCAGTCACCGCACCGTTCACCGAGATCACACCCGTGACCAGACGCCGGTGTCGGCGCGACCAGTCGACGAGTTGGACGGCGGCGACGGCCGTCAACGCAGGGAGCGCACCCGCGGCGTAGTAGGGCTTTCCGGCCGTGACGATCAGGAGCACGATCAGGATCACGAATCCGATCGCGATGAACCGGGTGTCGCGCAGTGCGCGGCCCCGCAACTGTCTCCACCAACCAATGCCGACGCCCACCGCCACGGGCGGCCCGATGAACAAGGCTTGGAACGGGATCGCCATGATGCGGTTCTCCGTTGCCTCGTCGGCGATCCCGGCGCCGAGTTCGAAGACCGGCCAACCGTTGTCGGCTTGCCACCCCAGGTTCGGTGCCCACAGCACCAAGGCGACAGCCGCTCCCACGACGACCCAGCGGTTCGCGAGTACCTTGCGCTGGGGAAGCATGATCAGCGCCGTGCCGAATGACGCGACGGCGAACAGCACGGTGAACTTGTTGAGGAGGCCGACTCCGACGACGGCACCGAGCAGCACGAACCACCGCGGGTCGCCCGTTCTGACGATTCGACACAGCAACCAGATCGACACGGTCCACACGAGCACGTC
>JBBKWQ010000406.1:0-7986 GCA_037969115.1 Ilumatobacteraceae bacterium | reverse complement strand
GCACCGGGCTTCGTGAGCGCAGCGGGGACACGTCGGCTTCCCGACATTCACCGTTACGTCCGAGGTGTCGAGTTCCGGCTCGAGAAACTGAACGGCGACATCGCTCGTGACCACCGCCGGATGGCTGACGTCGTTCCGCTCGAACAACGGTTGGCTGCCCACCTACGGCACCTCGACCGTGCCGTGCCAGAGGAGGCCACCGCGCTCGGATGGCAGCTCGAGGAGTTGCGGATGAGCGTCTTCGCCCAACCGATCGGTGTACACGGCACCGTCAGCCCCAAGCGGATCCGCCGCCAACTCGATGCGTTGGGTGCGTGACCGATCCGTTCCCCGCGCGACGATGAGCCGTATGGACCTCTCGACGATCAACTACTCGGTCAGCGACGGCGTCGCCCACATCCGGTTCGCCCGACCGGAAGGTGCCAACGCGGTGAATCCGACTTTCGCCCGCGAACTCAGAGCGGTGATGCTCGAGATCGAGTGGGACGACACAGTGAAGTCGGCGTCGGTCACGGCAGAGGGCAAGGTGTTCTGTGCCGGCGGTGACCTCAAGCTGTTCTACGAATCGGGGGCCGATCTCCCCAAGGTCGCGAGCGACATGCTGACCGACTTCCATGCCGCCATCTACAAGATGAATCGGATGAACAAGCCCTTCGTCGCCGGCGTCATGGGCGCCGCCGGCGGTGCAGGCCTCTCGCTGATGAGCGCGTTCGATCTCGTGGTCTGCGGTGAGTCGGCCAAGTTCACCATGGCGTACACGCGGGCGGGAGTGAGCCCGGATGGCACCTCGTCGTACTTCATCGCACGCCACATCGGTTTGCGCCGGATGCTCGACCTCACGCTGACCAACCGGGTCCTGTCAGCAGCCGAAGCCGAGTCGTGGGGACTCGTGAACCGCGTCGTCACCGATGATGCGGTCGACGCCGCAACCGCCGAACTCGCACAGCAGCTGGCGAACGGTCCGACGATTGCAGTGGGGCTCGCCAAGCGCACGGTGTACGAAGGCGTCGACCGCGTTCTCGAATCGGCCGGCGAGTTCGAGAATGCCGCGATCACGCACACGATGAAGACCCACGACGGCCAGGAGGGCGTCGCCGCGTTCGTCGAACGTCGCACCCCTGACTTCAACGGCACGTGAACGCTCGCTGAGTCCCGGAGGCGCCATCGGTGAATATTCGGATCATGGCCCGCTTCGGCTGGTCTAGGTTGCCCGTCAACGGGTGATCGGCACCGTTTCCGATACCGAACCAGTTTGAGGCCAGATGTCGCAGTCCGAGCGGGATTGCGGGGTCTGGCTTCGCCAATTCCCGGGTTCCACCGAGTTGCTGCGAGAAGCGGCCACCGAAGCCCACCGCTCGGCGAGCGACTAGAACAGTCCGTTGTCGTTGGCCGACTCGGCCGGAATCACCTGCAGCACATCCCAGTGTTCGACCATCTTTCCGTCGCTGTCGACGCGAAAGATGTCGATGCCGGCGTACTCCAGATCGTCCGGCCAGATCTGGTGACAGTGGAGCACGACGAACTCCGCATCGGCGAGGACGCGTTTGAATTCGACTCTCTTGCCCGGGTACTCGGCCGCCATGCGCTCGAAGTAGTCGATGAACGCCTGCTTGCCATCGCCGACGTGTGGGTTGTGCTGACGATATTCGGCCCCCGCGAAGCGCTCGATGGCTTCCGCCGGCTGGTTGTCGTTGAACATCATGTCGTAGAACGCGACAGCGTTCGCCTTGTTCCGCTCGAGTGTCTCATCGGTCATGGTTCACCCAACGCCCGGATCGGTCGCCGTATGCCCGCCCGACGCGTGTCGCAGTTCCTTGCGAAACCACCGCTGGGCGTACGGATTGTCGTTGTACCGATCGACGGATGTGTAGCCGGCACCTTCGTACACGGCGATCGCCTCGGTCAGCGAGCTGTTCGTATCGAGCACGACGGTGTGGTAACCCAGGTCGCCGGCGAGCGATTCGAGTCGAGCGAGGAGTCGCTTGCCCACGCCGAGCCCGCGCAGCGACGGGTGGAGCCACATCCGCTTGATCTCGGCAGTGTGCTGGTCGAATCGAAGGACTCCGCCGCAACCCAGGGGCTCGCCGCGGTCGTCGACCACGAGGAAGCCGCCCGAGGGGGCCGCCATCGACCTCCGTCCGTCGTCAGTGTCGTCGCCCGCGTCGAAGCCGCCGGGGAAGCGTTGGTCGAGTTCGGCAAAGTATTGATCGATCGCTGTGTCCGCTGCCGCTCCTGCCGGGTCGACAAGATCGAACGTGATCGTCGACAAGCGCAACAACCGGTCGGCGGTGTCGAGCGCTGCCTCCAGCTCGATGCGTTGATTCGCCGTGAGTGGCTCGATCAGCCTCGTCGCGACGTCGTGCGATCGGTGGTCGAGATCGTGCCACTCGGCCTGCCCTGCGCTTGTCAGGACGGCGATGCGGCGGCGGCCGTCAGTCGGGTCCTCGCGGAGTTCGACGAGGTCGTCGAACTCGAGATTGCGCAACAGCCGACTGAGGTAGCCCGAATCAACACCGAGTCGGCGGCGTAGGGCTTGAACCGTGGGTCCGGTCCCGCCGGGTTGCGCTCCGATTTCGAACAGCAGTCGCGCTGCGGCCAATGGACGGCCGGTACCGAGAAAAGTTTCGTCGAGCACTCCGATTCTCGGCGTGAACGATCGATTGAACCGACGGAGGACCGCGACGACGCTGTCTCGCATCTCGCTGACTTTAGTCAGCTATTCAGTGAGACGGGTTCACACCTCGTACAGCGTCGGGTCGTATCCCTGAACTCGTCTGATCACGGCGTCCTCGTCGTCGGTGAGGTAGAGCAGCTCGTGATGATCGTGGCCCTGCGACACCGCTTCGAGAAGGGGCCAGACCGGTCGCTCGACCGTCCAGTAGTTGCGTCCCAGCAGGATCATGGGTGAGCGGCCCCCGAAACTGGCGTAGTGGTTCTGCGCTGCATCCTGGAAGATCTCCTGAATGGTGCCGGCGCTTCCGGGTGCGAACACCACGCCGTGTCTGGCGATGGCCAGCAACCCGTCTTCTCGGACGCTGTTGGCGAAGTACTTGGCGATCTTGGTCGCAAACGCGGCGGGTGGCTCGTGCCCGTACATCCAGGTCGGCACCCCGATGCTGTGGTACTCGACCCCGGTTCGGCGATCGTCGAGTGACCACTGTGAGCGCACCAGGAAAGCCCGCTGGAGCCAATCCGGGTCGAGATACTCCGTGCCGGGCTCGGCACCGGGCGGTCTCATCGACAGCACGGCGAGTGCCCGGTCGAGGTCTGCATCGCCGAAATGCGCCATCCACGCGCCGAGATGGGTCGCCTCCATGGCGCCGGGGCCGCCACCGGACACCATCAGGAAGCCCGCTCGGCTGAGGCTGCGCGAGATTCGAGCGACGGTGGCATAGACGGGATCCGCGCGTTCGATCGCGTGCCCGCCCATGATCGCGACCACCCGCTGTCCGGTCACCTCCTCGTCGAGCGCATCGGTGATCGAGTGATCGTGGAGACGTCGGGCGAGACTCTCGGCGATCGACGTGGGGAACTGTCGCCCGGTGGCGACGTAGTGACGGTAGACGGCGGCGTCGAAGGTCGAGTCATACGAAGTCGACGGGTCGACGGGGTCGAATCCGGCGAAGATCTCGTCGGGGGAGTAGAGGTGAGCGCAATGGGTGCTGAACGGGCGATCGCCGAGGTCAGGGATGACGATGGCGCCTCGCGACGCGAGATTCCCGGCCGCGCTCGGGGTCATGGTGCAGGCGAGGAACAACGACCCGGGGAAGGCTTCGGTGGCGAACTCGCCGTGCGCCGTGAGGTCGCGGGCCTGCACCGCGGCGGGTGGTCGCTGTGGTCCGAGCGCGATCCAGTCGAGCAACGACGGATCGTCGTCGATCTCGATCATGCGTGCGCGAGCTCGGCGTGAACCTCGGTGATGGCCCGCCGCAGCACGGCAACGATGTGGTCGACGTCGTCGCGGTCGATCACCAGCGGCGGTGACATGACGTTCAGGTGCACCATGGGTCGGACGATGAGGCCGAGCGGTTCGCAGGCATTCGCCACCATCTTGCCGACGTCGAGCGCATCGGGGTATGGCTCTTTGGTCGCCTGGTCGGCCACGAATTCGACGCACGCCATCAGGTGTGAGCCGCGCACGTCGCCGACCATCGGCAGGTCACGCAGGGTTGCCAGCTGCTCCATGAAGTACGGACCGATCTCACGGACGTGTTCGAGCAGGCCCTCGCGCTCGATGATCTCGATGTTCTTCAGGGCCGCGGCGCACGAGACCGGATGGCCCGAGTACGTGTACCCGACCGCGAAGTAGCGGTCGTGGCCCGGCTCGGCGATGACGTCGAAGATCCGGTCGCTGATGATGGCGGCCCCGAGGGGCAGGTACCCGGACGTGAGTCCCTTCGCAGACGTGATGATGTCGGGCTGGATCCCGGTGACAGCCTCGGAGACGAACCAGTGACCGAGGCGACCGAACCCCGTGACCACCTCGTCGGCGACGTACACGATCTCGAGCTCACGGCAACGTTCCCAGATCCGCTTCAGGTATCCGGCCGGCGGCACGATCACGCCACCCGATCCCATGATCGGCTCGGCGAAGAACGCCGCCACGTTCCCCGCGCCGAGTTCGCTGACCTTGGCATCGAACTCGGCGACCAGGTCGTCGGCGAACTCCTGCTCGGTGCGTCCGCCTCCGTAGCGATAGAGATTCGGCGACGACAGGTGGTGGATGGTGTCGTCGATGTAGTTGAAGCCTGCGACCCGGTCGCCAGGTTTGCCTCCGATCGACACCGACGCGAACGTCGAGCCGTGGTACGCATCGACGCGGCTGATGACGTGTCGTTTCTCTGGCGTGCCACGCGCGTATTGGTAGAACTGGATGAGTCGGTATGCCGCGTCGACCGCGGTGGAGCCACCGGTGGTGAGGAACACGTGGTTCAGGTCGCCCGGTGCCAGCTCGGCAAGCCGCTCGCACAGCAAACCCGCCGGCTCGTTGGTCATGTCGGTGAACGGGTTCGCATAGGCGAGTTTGCGGACCTGATCGGCGATCGCGTCGGCCATCTCGTCGCGGCCCAGTCCGATGTTGGTGCACCACATCCCGCCTACGGCGTCGATGTACTCGCGGCCGTCGGAGTCGACCAGCCGAGCGCCCGCGCCGCGCGAGATCGGCAAGACGTCGTCGGTGAGGTACGTGTCGAACACCTGGTACGGGTGGAGGAAATGCCGACGATCGCGATCGATGATGTCTTGGGTGGAGCGAGGCCGAGTTTCGTGCGGGGGCGTGGTTGAGACCATCCCCGTACTCTGCCAGGTGCGGCCTGGTGCGTGCCGCTACCGAACGGTGACGGTCGAGGCGTGGATCGGACGCGCCGACGAGGTCGAAATCACGATTTGGTACTCACCAGGGTCGATCGTCCATCCGGGCTCGGTCCGACGCTCGATGCCCTGCAGCTGCGGCAGCGTCTCAGCGGTCTGGGCGAGGACGTCCGGCCATTCGGGCTGTGCCGGATCCCAGTAGGCGAACGATCGCCCGTCGAGTTCGAGCGTCACCAACGAGGACTCGCCCGAATCGAGCGTGACCTTGCCGAACGCCTTCAGCTCCTGATCGGGGCGCACGAGACGCGATTGCGCGGGGCGGACGTAGCACTGCACGACCTCGGAACCACGGCGGCTGCCGACGTTCGTGACGTCCACGTCGACGATGAGCCTGTCACCGGCGTCGAGGCAATCGGCCGACAGTCTCGGCGTACCGATGTCGAACGTCGTGTAGGAGAGGCCGTGCCCGAATGCAAACAGGGGCGCAATGTCGCGGGAGTTGTACCAGCGATAGCCCATGAACACGCCCTCGGCGTAGGGCACCTGTCCGTTGTCGCCGGGGAAGGTTCCGAACGACGGCGTGTGCCGAATCGAGACCGGGTAGGTCGTCGGAAGGCGACCCCCGGGGTCGGTGTCGCCGACGAGCACATCGACGAGCGCGAGTGACATCTCCTGCCCTCCGAACCACGCTTGTAGGATTGCCGGTGCCCGGTCGGCCCACGGCATGGTGACGGGCGCCCCCGTGTTCAGCACGACGACCGTGCGGGGATTGGCGGCGAGCACGGCGGCGACCAGCTGGTCCTGCGCGCCCGGCAGGGACAGCGACGTCCGATCCTCGCCTTCGGTCTCCCAGACGTCGTTCGTTCCGACGACGACGATCGCAACGTCGGCCAGCGCTGCCGCCGACGCGGCCCGTTCGATCGAGTCATCGTGCACGGGCGCGCCGACTCCGAGGTCGAGTCCGCAGAAGATCCCGGCGCTGGGCTCGGTCAGCTCGACCACGACTTCGTACGCACGTCCTGCCTCGAGTTCGACGGACTTCGAGATCGGACACGAACCCGCTCCGAAGAAGGCAGTCCCTGGCCCGGGCGGATCAGTGATGCCGTCGATGATGACCGCGCCGTCGAGGCTCACGCGCGACGGGGACACCTGCACCAGCTCGAACTCGTGCACACCGTCGATGGTGGGCGTGTAGCTCGCAGTGGCACGCATCGAGAACGCAGTCGTGACGGCTCCGAGGATCGGTTCGTCGCCGAACGTGAATCGGCTGGTGTCACGGTTCGACACCATCAGGGGCTCGCCGCTCCACTCGGCGTTGTCGAAGAGCTCGAGTCGGAAACCCTGTTCACCAGAGGGTGTGGTGATCTCGCTGCCGCTCAGCAACGGCGCGGACTTGTCGATCGAGCAACCGGTTTCGTGAGTGATCTCGAGGTGTCCGCCCAAGCGGTCTCGGAGCGCGTCGAGCGGAGTCGTGCGGTGGAATGGTCGAAGGTTGGCCGCTCCACCGCCCATGATCTGTGCGCGCGATGCGTTGGCGCCGATGAGGGCGATCGACCGGAGCGCGGTGACGTCGAGCGGCAGGATCGGACGCTCCGACACCGGGTCGTTGCGGAGTAAAACCATAGCGTCGGCGGCTGCGCGTCGAGCGAGGTCTCGGTGCTCGGGCAGATCGATGGACTGTTCGGCGTCGACCACATCGTTCAACGCTCCGACGCGCTCGAACACCGACAACACGCGCGTTGCGATCTGATCGAGCGCGGTCTCGGGGACGGCACCGTCGGTGGCGGCCTTCAGGAGTTTGGAGCCGTACGCTCGGTCACCAGACGGCATCTCGATGTCGAGGCCGGCTCGTGCCGCTCGGACCGTGTCGGCACCGGCGAACCAATCGGTGACGACGAATCCCTCGAACCCCCACTCGTCGCGCAGCACACCGTCGAGCAACCATGCGTGCTCGGTGCAGTACGACCCGTTGAGCCGGTTGTACGACGTCATGACGCCGAGTGTCCCTCCCTCCTTCACGGCCAACTCGAACGGCACGAGGTAGAGCTCGCGAAGGGCGCGTTCGTCGATGACCGAGTTGCTCGTCGATCGGTCGGTTTCGCACTCGTTGCCGATGAGGTGCTTCACCGTCGTGACGACACCCTGCGACTGCACGCCGCGGATGTACGCCGCGGCGAGCTTGCCACTGAGGAGCGGGTCTTCGGAGAAGCATTCGAAGTTGCGTCCGGCGAGCGGAGCGCGATGGAGATTCACGGTAGGGGCGAGGAGCACGCGGGCTCGTTTGGTGCGAGTCTCACGACCGAGCAACACCCCCAGCTCCTCGACGAGTGCTGGATTCCACGTCGCCCCCAAGGCCGACCCACTGGGGATACAGGTCGCCATCGAGTCGCCCGACCCGTGCAGCGACGACCCGCGGGCGCCGTTGGGACCGTCGGTCGTGCCCCAGTCGGGCACGCCGAGCCGCGCGACCCCGGTCAGTGTGAAGAATCCGGAGCCGGCGGTGAGCGCAGCCTTCTCGTCGATGGTGAGCGCATCGACCAGCTCACCGGTGTCCACGGTGAGCTAGCCCTTGACGGCGCCGGCGAGCAGACCTCGCACGAAGTAACGCTGGAGCGCGAAGAACACGAGAATCGGCAGGATCATCGACACCATGCCCGACGCGGTGAGCAGATGCCA
>JBBKWQ010000405.1:0-5966 GCA_037969115.1 Ilumatobacteraceae bacterium | reverse complement strand
AACCCGAACCGAACAGCCATGACCACTACCGCCAGAGAATCTCAGATTCTCCTTGACTCGATTACCCACATAAGTGCCGTACTGCGCTGCCCGTCAGAGCGTCGAGGCCCTGGCGATATGAGTGCCTCCGACCGCCACGTATGGGATGACCTCGAATTAGATTCCGTTGGCGAGCTGGCGCTCGTACTCGTCGGCGTCGAACATGCCCACGGAGGTGCCCACGAAGCCGTCCGCGGAGAAGCTCCATGCCTCCCAACCGCTGAACCGGACAGCGTTGCCGGTTCCACCTAGACCCGTATTCTACTCGCCAGGTGCACAGACGCTTCAACACTGGACGATACAGGACAGCGTTCGTCGGACATAAAAGACCAGTTCAACTGCACTATCCGAGGTCGGCTCCACGAGCCTCAAGGTGACTGATTCGCTTTCACACCGTGGAGGTCATGGGATCGAGGCCCGTATCGCCCACCACATCTCAACCGGAAAAAGACGCTGCTCGCGTGGGCGGGCTCACGTGTCCCGTTCGATCGTTGGCGCGGTGGCCCAGTTGCGAAGTCGGTCGCTCCAACCGACGTCGTGTGCGAGCGGAACGTCGTCGATCGACGCAATCGGTGCGACCAGCCGACCGGACGACAACAGCCACGCTCCGTCGGTGCGAACGAGATCTTCGATGGTGATCAGGTCGTAGTCGGTCCGGATTCCCTCTGCGGCAGCAGCCTCGAACGTCGTCGCTCGCGTGATCGATGCCAGGATGCCCGTGCCGTCGAGACGGGTGGTGGCGAGGCGATCGCCGATTCGCCAGACGAGCGCCGATCGCGGGGCCTCGAGTGCGTAGCCCTCGGTCGACACGAACAATGCGTCGTCGGCACCACGGCGCTTCGCTTCGCGCCCAGCAGCGACGTTGATCGCGTACGACAAGGTCTTGATCCCGCCGAGGAGCCACGGCACCTCGTCGAAAGCGACAGCGGTGTGGCCGCGATCCAGCGTGATCACGGCGATGCCGGCGTGCGCTGTGGCGTCGAGCGGAGCGATCGTCAGGACGCCCGTGACCGGAGCCTTCGGCGCTGATTCTCGGCCGCGAGTGAGCATGACCCGGATGACCGCGTCGCCAGGATGTCGCCAGGCCTCAGCGGCATCGGCGACGAGGGACCGCCATGACTCAGCGTCGAAGGGAAGCTCGAGCCCGGCAGCAGAGCGTTCGAATCTGGCGAGGTGAGCGTCGAGGTGGGCGATGTGCGACGTTCCGTCGGCCTCGGTGACGATCCGGGTGGCGTCGAAACAACCGTCGCCGCGGGTGAGTCCCAGGTCGTCGGCGCGCAACACGGCCCGGTCGGGATCGTCGATGACCCCTTCGCCCAGTAGCGCTACCAATCGAGGGGAACCTGGTTCGACCACCGCCGAATCGTACGTCCGTGCGGGGGCCACGTAACACTTCTCGACGTGTCGCATCTGTGGCGCGCGACGCTCTACCGCGGTCGGCTCTCTGGCACCTGCCATGCAGGCTTCGAGTCATAGGTCTGTTGGTAGTAGTCGCGAAGTTTCAACAGCTCGGCGGCGTCGCTGTCGACGATGACCGTTGCGTGGGGGTGGAGTTGTATGGCCGATCCCGGGACGATCGCGGCGAGGGGGCCCTCGACTGCCTGGGCGATCGGGGCTGCTTTGTTCGGTCCTGTCGCGATGAGGACGAGGTGTCGAGCGTCGAGGATCGTGGCGATGCCCTGTGTGATGACGTGTCGGGGTACCTGTTCGACCGAGTCGAAGAAGCGGGCGTTGTCCGCCCGCGTTTGCCTCGTGAGGGTCTTCACTCGCGTTCTGGAACCGAGCGACGAGATGGGTTCGTTGAATCCGACGTGGCCATCTGCCCCGATTCCGAGGAGTTGAAGGTCGATGCCGCCGGAGTCGATGATCGCCTGTTCGTAGGCGGCACAGGCGGCGACGATGTCGATTGCAGTTCCGTCGGGTCCCGACACGCGTGTCGGGTCGATGTCGTTGTGGTCGGTGAAGTGCCGCCGGATGAAGTTGTCGTACGTCTCGGGATGTTCCGGTGGCAACCCGATGTACTCGTCGAGCAGGAAGGCGGAGGTTGCGGCAAATGACAAGCGCCCCGCTTCGTGGCGCTCGATGAGTTCCGCGTAGGTCTTCACCGGCGAGCTGCCGGTGGCCAGGCCGATCACGGCTGCCGGCTTCCGAGCGATGAGGTCTTCGATCGTGTCAGCGGCGATCTGAGCTGCTTCGTCGGGGTCGGCAACGACAATGACTTCCATGTGGTATCTCTCCTACGACAGTCGCAACTGAGGATCGTGGACGACGGTTCCGTCGATGACTGTGGCAACGACTTCGAGTGATTCGTCGAGCAGGACGAGGTCGGCGGGTCGGCCTTCGTGGATGCCGCTGCGTGTCGCCGTTGCGCCCACGAGCCGGAGGGGTGTCGTCGACGCGGCGTGGCATGCGTCGTAGAGGGAGCAACCGGTGTACGCGATCAGGTTCCGTACGGCCTGATCCATCGTGAGCATGCTGCCCGCCAACGCTCGGTCGGGGTTCCTCGCAGCGTCACCGACGACGTCCACGGCGACCCCACCGAGATGGAATCGTCCGTTGCCCACTCCGAGCGCTGCGATGCTGTCGGTGACCAACGCCGTTCGCTCCCGGCCGAGGATGCGCCACGCGATGTCGACGGTGACCGGGTCGACGTGCACGCCATCGGCGATGAGACCGGCGATCAGAGTCCGGCTGGAAAGGGTTCCGCCGACGGCTCCGGGATCCCGGTGTCCGAGTGGTGACATCGCGTTGAAGAGGTGTGTGACCCCGGTGACCCCATGTTGTTCGGCATCTTCAATATCGCGGGCGCTTGCCTCGGTGTGACCTGCGCAGACTCTGACGCCCGCGCCGACGAGAAGGTGAATGATTTCCGTGGCTTCCGGCAGCTCCGGCGCAATGGTCACCATCGCCAACGCTGGATGATCGCGTGACGGGCCGGCCATTTCGATCCAGGCGAGTACTTCGTCGCGTGAGGGCGCTCGGATGTGTTCGATTGGGTGCGCGCCGGCGCGTCCGGGAGCAATGTAGGGGCCTTCGGCATGGAGGCCGAGAATGCGTGCCGTGGGCACGGTCCCGACGGAGCTGCCTCGGGCCTCTTGAACGGCCCGGATACCTTCCGGCACCGTGGAAGCTGGACCGGTGATCACCGTTGGACAGAACGCGGTGACCCCGAACTGTCCGAGTTGCGACGCGAGTTCGAGAACGCGTTGCGGCTCGGTGGTGAGATCGATGCCGAATCCGCCGTTCACCTGCACGTCGACGAATCCGGGGACGACGTGGCAGCCGGTGGCGTCGAGAGCCAACTCAGATGTCTCCGCCCCCTCCAACGCGACCTGTGACACCTGATGAGCGCGGATCGCGATGTCGGCACGACGGAAGTCCTCCTCCGCCGTGTCGGCGACGAGTCCCCCGCGTACGGTCAGATTCCCCCGATTCGCACGCAAGGTCGATCGGTCATGCATCGGCGTGTGCTCCCAATCCCAGGGTCGTGCGGAGTGTGCTCTTCCAGCGGTGGGAGATCTCGTCGAGGAGCCAATCGGGCGCAGTCGTGCCGCAGAACGAGCCGAGGAGCACAGCAGTGGCGAGGCACCTGTCTTCTTCGGTCATCCCTCGACGACTGTAGTAGCAAGGGCAGAAGCTCGGTGCGAGCACGGAGAACGAGAAGGAGCGTGACTACGTTCAGCTTGGCTTCGAGCGTCTGCTCTGCGACCACGAGGGATGCCGGTTCGGCATATCTCTCGACAACTGAGCGCCAATCTGTGGTTCCCGATCTGTGGTTACCGACCGGTTCGCTGTTTACAGCGATCGAGAATGGCTTCGAGGTCGTCGAGGATCGGGTCGAGCGGAATCGGAACCCGCTGCGCCTTGGTTTCTCCGACGGCGATCCAGAAGTCGAGGCCGAACTTCTTGGTGGTTTCGGCCACGGCGTGTGGGTCACAGCGGTTGACGTCGAAGACCAACGGGATGACGAGCTGATTCGTTCCGGCTTCGAGTGTGCGTTCTGGACTGCCGTGTTCGTACTCGGTACTGGCTCCGAAGAGCACCGTTCCCACGACCGCGTCGATGACCATCGTCTGGTCGCCGCTCGATCGCGTGATGGTGACATCGACACCGATGGTCTCGTCGTTCACCACTGGTTCACCGAACTCGATCGCGTTGTCGGCCAGCACCGAACGTGCGGTGCACTCCTGGGCTCGGATGCGATCGAGGACGCTTGCGTCAGCAAGCGGTATCGACGATTGTCGAGGCGCAGGGTCGTCGCCGAAGGTGTAGACGAGCTCGAGTGTCGCGGACACAGCTGCGGTGTCTTCGCAGTCGTCGACGGTTCCGAAGAGGGCTTGGAGCGCTACCGGTTGGCCGTTGGTCGGCACGAGCGTGCGTCGTTCCTCGACGGCGGCGGGCTCGAAGAAGTCGGTGACGAGTTGCTTGGAGATGACGCGGAACTCGGCGTCGCCGTCGTAGGTCGTCACGAGATTGACCCTGCCCCGGTCGAGCAGATCGCGCGGATACCCGAGTTCGGCCACGATTCGCACCCCGGTGGGCGGGTCGACCATGAGCACCTCTGACCGATCACGAACCGTCGGATCAGCGGAGCCAGGGTCCACCGGTGCTCCATCGTCACCGCACGCTGCGACGATCAGAAGAATCGCGGCGGCCAGGCGCCGGAGATCGACGCGCCTCCGCACGGACCGAGTATGCCATCGCAGTGCGACCAACGATGGACAGTCGAAGCTCGGCAGCGTTGTCGGGGAAGGGGGGTGGTCGGGCGCCGGCGGGATCTAGACCGAACTGGCCGCAGGCGCGACCACACCGGCGCCGCTGAACTGCATCACGCCGTCATCGATGTCGGCCTTGCCGATCAGGGTCTTGTCGCGGCGATAGCGCTGCGTGTTGATCCAGGGTTCG
Organism: Ilumatobacteraceae bacterium; assembly: GCA_037969115.1. Lineage (GTDB taxonomy): Bacteria > Actinomycetota > Acidimicrobiia > Acidimicrobiales > Ilumatobacteraceae > JBBKWQ01. Next base: position 1,022 of record JBBKWQ010000405.1, on the reverse strand, counting down.
TGATCGCCCTGACGCGGCAGCATGGGCATCATTCGCTGCATGTACCCGGACGAGAAATCGTCGATGAACGGACGCTCGGGCATGTGCCGCTCGCTCGGCCGCAGGCGTGGGGTGCACTGAGTGGTGCCGGTCGCGGTCATGTGGTTGAGCAAGCGGCACACGAACTCACACGTCATGTCGGCGCGCAGCGTCCACGAGGCGTTGATGTACCCGAACGTCGCGACCAGGTTTGGAACGTCGGAGTAGCTCAAGCCCTTGTAGGTCCACGTCTTGGAGAAGTCGACCGGTTCGCCGTCGACGACGAAGTCCATGTCGCCGAGGGTCACGAGTTGCAGTCCGGTCGCAGTGACGATGATGTCTGCCTCGAGCACCTCTCCTGATTCGAGCTCGATACCGGTCTCGGTGATCGTGCTGATCTGGTCGGTGACCACGGACGCCTTGCCGGACTTGATCGATTTGAAGAGGTCGCCGTTGGGCACCAGGCAGAGGCGCTGGTCCCACGGGTTGTAGGTCGGCGTGAAGTGCCGATCGACGTCGTAGTCGTCCCCCAACTCCTTGCGGACCATGCCGAGCAGCGTGTCCTTCACCTTGTCGGGGTTGGTGCGCGTCTTGCGGTAGATGAAGTCGGACTGCATGACGTTCTTCCACCTGGTGATGGCATAGGCCGCACGTTCGGGAAGCACCTTGCGCAACGTGTTCGCGATCACGTCGGTGTCGGGTCGCGCGACCACGTAGGTCGGTGAGCGCTGGAGCATCGTGACGTGAGCGGCTCGGGGTGCCATCGCCGGCACCATCGTGACGGCCGTAGCACCTGAACCGATGACGACAACGCGTTTGCCCGCGTAGTCGAGATCCTCCGGCCACTTCTGGGGATGCACGATCGGACCCTGGAACCGGTCGCGACCGGGGAAGTCGGGGTCGTAGCCACCCTTGTACGAGTAGTACCCCGAACACATGAACAGGAACGAACAGCTGTAGGTCCGCGACGCACGTACGCCCGTCGTCCGGTCGGTGACGGTGAC
>JBBKWQ010000404.1:0-4329 GCA_037969115.1 Ilumatobacteraceae bacterium | reverse complement strand
GGCCGACTGATCCGGCACGGGCGCCGCTGACGCCGGTTGGCGCTCGGAACTCGCCGAACACGTCACGCATTGCGTCGCCCCACTCGCCGGTGGTGCCACCGGCCCGAGCGAGCTCGATCGTGGCGGGCATGACGTTCTCGTCAGTGGTGGCCACGCGCCGAAGCTCGTCGAGTGCCCGCGTCACACCGGTCTGGTCACGAGCGGCGCGCCAGGCGCCCACGTCGGCGATCATCTCGGCCTCGACCTCCGGATCGACCTTCATGATGGCGCCCTCGCCGCCGAGTGGCGATACCGCGGTCTCGGTGAATCGGTTCACGCCCACCACGATCAGATCGCCCGCTTCGATGCGCCGCGTCCGGTCGGCCATCGACGACACGAGCCGCGACTTGAGCGTGTCGACGGCCTCGAACGCCCCGCCCATCGACAGCACGTCGTCGAGTTCGACCTGTGCTGCATCGACCAGTTCGGCCGTGCGGCCCTCGATGACGTGTGAGCCGTCGAAGATGTCGTCGTACTCCAACAGGTCACTCTCGAACGCGAGGACCTGTTGGATGCGCAGCGACCACTGCTGGTCCCAAGGCCGAGGCAGGCCGAGCGCCTCGTTCCAGGCCGGGAGCTGCACCGATCGGGCCCTTGCGTCCTTCGACAGCGTCACCGCAAGCATCTCGAGCACGATCCGCTGCACGTTGTTCTCGGGTTGGGCCTCGGTGAGTCCGAGGGAGTTCACCTGGACGCCATATCGGAAACGGCGAGCCTTGTCGTCGGTGACGCCGTAGCGCTCTCGTCCGATCCGGTCCCACATCTCGGTCATCGCCCTGAGCTTGCAGGTCTCCTCGACGAACCGGATGCCTGCGTTCACGAAGAACGAGATCGAGCCGAAGACCTGGGTGAATCGCTCGGTCGAGACCTGGCCCGAGTCGCGGACGGCGTCGAGAACGCCGATCGCGGTCGCCATGGCGTAGGCGATCTCCTGCACGGGCGTCGCACCGGCCTCCTGGAGGTGGTACGAGCACACGTTCATCGGGTTCCACTTGGGCGCATGTTCGGCGCACCACGAGACCATGTCGACGATCAGGCGACGCGATGGAGCCGGCGGAAAGATGTAGGTGCCGCGCGAGAGATATTCCTTCACGATGTCGTTCTGGGTGGTGCCTCGCAACTCGTCGGTCGACACGCCTTGCTCCTCGGCGTTCACGACGTACAGCGCCAACAGCCACGACGCCGAGGCATTGATCGTCATCGACGTGTTCATCCGGTCAGGAGGAATCTGATCGAGCAAGGTGCGCATGTGACCCAGATGGCTCACCGGAACGCCGACCTTGCCGACCTCGCCGGTTGCCATCACCGAGTCTGGGTCGTACCCGGTCTGGGTCGGCAGATCGAAGGCGATCGACAGCCCCGTCTGCCCCTTCGTGAGGTTCGTGCGATAGAGCTCGTTCGACGCAAGTGCCGTGGAGTGCCCCGAATACGTGCGCATCATCCACGGGCGGTCGGGTTCGTGTCGCGGCGCGGAACTCATGTCGTCAGTCTGCCGGGGTCAGGTGGCTGATACCGCACCGGCCTGACGGACGTTGCGCCCGTGATCGGTGCTCGAAATCGTCGATACGGGCCTTCACCTCGTTTTCGCCGCCGTGCCGCTCAAGTTTCGCAATGTCCGTGCCGAAACAATGCCGTCGATCGCAACGACCGGCGTCACGACCTCGTGATGGAATCCTCCACCGGTTGACCTGGGACAACGGTCGGCACACAAGTCTCGGTGTCGGCGGGTGGCGGCCCGCCGGCACTGGGTACATCGTGTCATGGAGAGATCGCCGAGCCCAGGAGCCGCAGGTATTCGCTGCGTGCCACATCGATGGCACCGAGCGACCGCAGGTGCGGCGTGGTCCACTGCACGTCGAGCAGGGTGACGCCGTCGGCTCGCAACCAGTCGATGAGATGCACCAACGCGACCTTCGACGCGTCGGTCGACCGGTGGAACATCGCTTCACCGGCGAAGAACCTGCCGATACGGATGCCGTACAATCCGCCCACGAGCGCGTCGCCATCGTACGTCTCGACCGAGTGCGCCCAGCCCAGTTCGTGCAGACGGGTGTACGCCTCGACGAAAGCCCGGCTGATCCAAGCACCGTCGCGATCGGGATCGCCACACGCTGCCATCACCGTGCTGAACTGCTCGTCGAGACCCACGTCGTAGCGTCTCAAACTTCGTCGAAGCGATCGCGTGATGACGAGCCGGTCGAGTGGGAGGATTCCCCGGGGGTCGGGCGAGAACCATGCGATGCGACGTTTTCCCATCGGCATCGGGAACATGCCGGCTCGGTAGGCGGCGAGCAACGTGCCGGGTTCCAGATCTGCGCCGATCGCGACTACGTCGTTTTCGTCGGGTACGGCATCTGCCGGCATCACGTACCGGCTCGTCGGCGGCTCGATCGGAGCGTTCATCGGCACGGTCTGATCGTGACACGTCGAACACCCCGTCGCGTGATTCGCGGTCAGCCGTATTCGTAGAACCCGCGACCGCTCTTGCGGCCCAGTTGGCCGGCGACGAGCATGCGACGTAGCGTCGGCGCGGCTGCGGCGTTCGGGTCGCGGAACTCCTCGTAGAGGGCATCGAGGATCGACACCGACGTGTCGATGCCGACCAGATCGAGAAGCGCGAACGGCCCCATCGGGAACGCGCAGCCGCCCTGCATGGCCGTATCGATCGACTCCTTCGACGCGGTTCCCATCTCGAACATCCGAACCGCGCTGTTGAGGTATGGGAACAGGAGGGCATTCACGATGAAGCCGGCGCGGTCCTGCACCTCGACGGCGTCCTTGCCACATCGTTCGGCGAAGGCCATCGCTCGGCTGATGGTCTCGTCACTCGCGGTGATCGGGCGAATCACCTCGACCAACTTCATGACCGGCGCCGGATTGAAGAAGTGGATGCCGCAGACGAGGTCAGGGCGCTGCGTCACCATCGCCAACTCGATCACCGGAAGCGTCGAGGTGTTGGTGGCCAGAATGCCGCTCGGCTGCACGATCTGTTCCAGTTCGGCGAACAGGTCCTTCTTCACGGCGAGGTCTTCCACGATCGACTCGATGACCAGATCGCACTGCGCGAGCGCTCCCAAGTGGTCGGTGGGGGTGATGCGCTCGAGGATGTCGTCGCGTTCGGTCGCTTCCAGCCGGCCCTTGTCGACTTGTCGCTCGAGACCGGTTCGGATGGTGGCGAGCACCGCGTCGGCTCCGTCACGCGTGCGCGATCGAACGGTCACGTCGTGACCGGCCCGTGCAGCGACTTCGGCGAGCCCCGCTCCCATGATGCCCGAACCGACCACACCGACGCTGTAGATGTCTGCCATGTGTCCACATTAGTTACCCTTCGGTAACTTCTGCCAGTCGGAACGCGCCTGACGCGAAATTCTACGATGGCGCCATGCTGGTACTGCAGGGCGGCGGCCCCTTTGTCGCCAATGACGCAATCGACCGGGTCGTGTTTGCCGACCATGCTCGAATCGTCGTGCTCCCCACTGCCGACGCGTTCGAGAATCCGGCCGAGATGATTGAGTCGGCCACAGCCTGGGGCGTTCGAGTCGGGATCGACATCGACCCGCTCATGGTGCTCACTCGCGAGCACGCGCGCGCGGAGTCGGCGGCGGCGACGGTGTCGGGGGCCTCGGCAGTCGCCCTGGTGGGTGACTCTCCCAGTCATCTCCGGAGTGTGCTGAAGGACACGGCACTGTGGGACGAAATCTGTGCGGTGCATGCCCGCGGTGGCGTCTTGCTCGCGGTTGCAGCGAGCGCGTCGGCGTTGTGTGACACCATGACCGACCCGCGTGGGGGAGCGTTCACGGTGGGGCTCGGCCTCATCTCAGGGCTTGCCCTCGTCACCGAGACCGAGACCTGGACGCGTGAACGGCTCGAACGGACGCGGCACCTCGCGGACGTGACTGTTGCGGAGTTGCCGACCGGCTCAGCGCTGGTGTGGCGTGACGCGGCTTGGGAGCATCACGGCGACATCACGCTCCACGGCGACCTGCCTCGACTCGCCATCTGACGGCGCTGGCCGCGCCGCGGCTTCTGTTCGAAGGCCGTGGCGGGCTACGGCCCGGTGATGGTGATCGAGTTGATCTTGACCTCGGCGAGCGGGGGTACACCGTTCGCCGCGCTCGGATCGGCTTGCGCGTTGAGCGCTGCGAGCGTGTCGTCGAGGCCGTCGGTGACGTGTCCGAACACCGAGTAGGCCGGTGGCAATGTCACGTCGTCGCCGGTGACGACGAAGAACTGGCTGCCGCCCGTGTCGGGGCCGGCGTTGGCCATCGCGATCGTGCCCTTGGAGTAGCT
>JBBKWQ010000403.1:0-11732 GCA_037969115.1 Ilumatobacteraceae bacterium | reverse complement strand
GAGTCTGCTGAGCAATTCTGTGAGGGTGCTCGCGTTTTGGTGTCGGATAGAAAAGAATGGTGTGTATGCAGGGCACGTCGGATCCGAACCCGGAGTTGTTGGACGCGATGGCGATGTGTGGGCATCTGGTGCCCGACGATTCGGTTCATTGGTTCCTGGCGGAGAACCGTCACCGGGTGTTCCCTGACGACATGTTCGCGGATCTGTTTGGCTCGGGTCGGGGTCGTCCGTCGGTGCCGGCTGATGTGATCGCGACGGTGATGGTCCTGCAAGCCTTGGAAGGTCTGTCGGATCGTGACGCGATCGGCCAGTTGCGGATGAACATTGCTTGGAAGGTTGCGGCGGGGCGTCCGTTGCATGACGAGGGGTTCCATCCAACGGTGCTCACGTTGTGGCGCAACAAGTTGCGTGCGTCGGATCGTCCGCAGCGGATCTTCGAGGCCGTGCGTGATGTGATCGACGCCACCAACATTTTGGTGGGCAAGACCCGTCGAGCGCTCGATTCGACAGTGCTCGATGACGCCGTCACGCGTCAGGACGCGATCATGCAACTGGTCGCCCAGATCCGCCGGGTTCGCCGACTGATCCCTGCCGCCAAAGCACTCGTGTTGGTCGCACATGACTACGACAATGATGCGGGCAAACCTGTGTGCGCCTGGAACGACCGGGCCGACATCGACCGGGTCGTCACCGAGTTGGTGAACGACGCTCACGCGATCCTGAGCGCACTCGACGGCGCCGAGTTGAACGATTCGCAGGCCGAAGCAGTCGGTTTGCTGGCGTTGGTCGCCGGTCAAGATGTCGAGCCCGGCGACACCGAAGGGACATGGCGGATCGCACAAGTCACCCGACCGGGACGGATGGTGTCGGTCCACGATCCCGACTCGCGTCATGTTCACAAAACGAACCACAACTATCGCGACGGCTTCAAAGCCCATATCGGGATCGAACCCGACACCGGGCTGATCACAGCGTGTGGCATCACCGCCGGCAACGTCGGAGATGCCCAGGCCGCCCCCGCCCTACTCATCGGCGAGACCGCACCAGTCGAGGTGCTCGGGGATTCCGCGTACGGATCCGGCGACTTCCGAGCGCATCTCGCCAACAAGGGTCACACCGCCACGATCAAACCGATCCCGCTTCGAACGGCGATCCCTGACGGGTTCACGATCGACGACTTCGTGATCGATCTCGAGGCGATGACCGCGACCTGCCCGAACGGCATCACGGTGCCGATCGGACCCAAATCACTCCAAGCACGATTCACCAGACGCTGCGACGGCTGCCCACTGCGACAACGATGCACCCGCGCCGTCAACGGCAAAGTGCTGTCCGTCCACATCCACCACGACCTGCTCGCAGCAGCCCGCGCACACGCCACCACAGTCGAGTTCCTTGAGCCCTACAAACAGCACCGGCCGATGGTCGAGCGTTCGATTGCCTGGCTGATCCGACGAGGCGGCCGCAAAGTCCGCTACCGAGGCATCCCTCGCAACCAAATCGGGTTCGCCCACCAATGCGCCGCGATCAACCTGCGACGCCTCATCAACCTCGGCATCGAATGGGACCAAGGCTGGCAACTCGCCACATGACCCCGGCACTGACACGCAGACAACGACACGATCACCCCAACCAGCGCGGCCCACCCCGACAACACCGGCGAGCCGCCGACGACGAACACAAACCCCCAAGCGCCAGACCCGACTTGCTCAGCAGACTCCTAGCCGAGCCTGGGGGCCGAGCCCGCACTCCACGCCATCACACTGTGAGGTGTCGCCAGGTCAAACGGTGCCGAACCCGCTTTGAGCGCATCCGGTACCACCGGCGGTTCCCAATGCGCTCAAAGCGGGTTCACGACCGGGTTGGACCTGGTTGGACGGTTTCCGATTGATCGTGCCCGCAGCTCAGGCGCACGGGATGACGATCACCGTACCCACGACGAAGCTCGAGTAGCCGGGCGTGTTGACGTTCGCGGCATCGAGCTCTTGGTAGGTGATGTCGAACCTCGAGGCCACCTTGATGCGAGACGTGTCCTCTGCGGTGATCGTGTACTGGCTGGTTTCGCAGTCACCACTGTCGGCTGACGCAGTGGTCTCGGTGACGGTGTCGCCCGAGCTCGTGTCGTCGCTGGGGGCGGGCGTGGCGCCGGGGATCGAGGCACCAGGCGGGATCGGGATCTGGTCGCCGATGCCGAGGAAGTGGTTGAGGCCATCGGTCCAGCCGTTGTACTGGATGATGTCGTCCATCGACACCCCGTAGATCGAAGCGATCTTCGAGAGCGAGTCACCGCTCTGGACCGTGTGGATCTGTTCACCGATCGAGGTGCCTCCGGCCTCGCCGGCGCCCTCAGGCAACGTGGTGGTCGTGGTCGTGGTCGCCGGTTCGAGCGCAACATAGTTGGTCGCCTCGGTGTCGAGCGGCACCAACGTCGTCTGCGCGCCAGTGGCATCGGCGCCACAGCCGGCCAGCATCATGACCGGCGCGACTGCGAAGAGCGCAGCACCGGCAAGACGAAACTTCGAACTCATGAGGAACAGCGTACGACGCCAGGCACCGTGATGGCGATCACCCTGCGCGAATCGCGAGAGGCAGGAGTCACTTCAGCGCTCACATCAGCGGCCGGGTCGTGGGCTCGATCGGTGCCGGAAGGACGGTCTCGCCCTCGAGATATCGGTCGGCTCCGGCCGCTGCCGACCGGCCCTCGGCGATGGCCCACACGATCAAACTCTGACCTCGTCCCATGTCGCCGGCCACGAACACGCCAGGCACGTTCGACATGAAGTTCTCGTCACGCGCCACGTTGCCGCGGGTGTCGAACTCGACTCCCAATTGGTCGAGCCACGGGCCGCGTTCGGGGCCGACGAAGCCGAGCGCGAGGAACACGTAGTCCGCGGGGATCTCACGCTCGGTGCCCTCGATCTTGGTGAACCGGCCGTCGACCATCTCGACCTCGTGGAGCGCGAGCGCCCCGACGTTGCCGTTTCCGTCATCGAGGAACCGCTCGGTGTTCACGCTGTACACGCGGTCGCCGCCCTCCTCGTGGGCGGACGTCACCTTGTAGACGAAACTGAACTGCGGCCACGGATTCGAGTCGGCCCGGTCGTCCGGCGGGCGCGGCATGATTTCGAGCTGCGTGATCGACGCGGCGCGCTGGCGATGTGCCGTTCCCAGACAATCGGCGCCCGTGTCACCGCCGCCGATGATGACGACGTGCTTGCCGTTCACATCGATCGGCGACTGATCGATGTCGCCGAGCTGGACGCGGTTTGCCGGTGGGAGGTACTCCATGGCCTGATAGATGTTCGCGAGCTCGCGTCCGGGCACCGGAAGCTCACGCCACGCCGTGGCACCGCAGGCGAGCACGATGCTGTCGTACGACGCCTGCAACACGTCGATGTCGATCGTTTCACCGACGGCGGCATTCGTACGGAACTCGGTGCCCTCGGCCATCATCTGCTCGATGCGGCGATCGACGTGACGCTTCTCCATCTTGAATTCGGGGATGCCGTATCGCAGCAATCCCCCGATGCGGTCGGCTCGCTCGAGCACGACCACGTCGTGGCCGGCGCGCGTCAGTTGCTGCGCTGCAGCAAGCCCGGCTGGACCAGATCCGATCACGGCGACGCGCTTCCCCGTGCGCACCGTCGGCACCTGCGGCAGTACCCAACCCTCATCGAACGCCTTGTCGATGATCTCGACTTCGACCTGCTTGATGGTCACCGGCGGCTGATTGATGGCGAGCACGCAGGCCGACTCACACGGCGCAGGGCAGAGGCGACCAGTGAACTCGGGAAAGTTGTTCGTGGCATGGAGCCGATCGATCGCGTCACGCCAATGATCGCGATAGACCAGGTCGTTCCAGTCCGGGATCAGGTTGCCGAGCGGACACCCGTTGTTACAGAAGGGGATACCGCAGTCCATGCACCGGCCGGCCTGCAACTGGAGCTTGTCGGGTGGGAACGGTTCGTAGACCTCGTTCCAGTCGCGCAGTCGCACCGGAACCGGCCGACGCTGCGGCAGCTCACGTTCCCACTGCAGAAATCCCGTTGTCTCGCCCATTAGCGATGTCCTCCGTTCACCTGTTCACTCATCACTGCCGGGCAGCTTCCATCACCTTGGCCACCGTCTGTTCGTCGTCGAGACCCGCGGCGGCCGACTCCTCCATCACGGTGAGAACCCTCCGATAGTCGGTGGGCATCACCTTCCGGAACCGGCTGATCTCGACGTTCCACGCTGCAAGCATCCGCTTGGCAACTGCCGAGCCGGTCAGCTCGAGGTGGCGCTCGACGGTCGATTTCAGGAACTCCCGGTCATCGGCGCTCAGCTGCTCGATCGCCACCATCTCGTAGTTGACGCGGGTGTCGAAATCGCCCGATCGGTCGTAGACGTAGGCGATCCCTCCCGACATGCCCGCACCGAAGTTGCGCCCGGTCTCGCCGAGCACGACCACGCGGCCGCCCGTCATGTACTCGCAGCCGTGATCGCCGATGCCTTCGACGACCGCCGTCACGCCCGAGTTCCGGACGCAGAAGCGTTCGCCCACCACGCCACGAAGGAAGATCTCGCCGGCCGTGGCCCCGTACGCGATGACGTTGCCGGCGATGATCTGGTCTTCGGCGACGAACGGCGATGCCTCATCGGGATAAATGATCAAGCGACCGCCCGACAAGCCCTTACCCACGTAGTCGTTGGCGTCGCCTACGAGCCGCATGGTGATGCCGGCGGGCACGAACGCTCCGAAGCTCTGGCCCGCGGAACCTGTGAACCGGATAGAGATCGTGCCGTCGGGCAGACCCTCGCCCTTCCACTTCTTGGTCACCTCGTGACCCAGGAGAGTGCCGACCGTTCGGTTCACGTTCCGGATCGGCGATTCGATCTGGACTCGATCGGCGTGATCGATCGCCGGCCGCGCCTGGCGGATCAGTTCCTGGTCGAGCGCTTCGTCGAGTCCGTGATCCTGTGCGACCGACTGATACATCGTCTGGTCGTATGCGTTCACGGGTCGTGCGAGGATCGGCGCGATGTCGAGCCCTCGCGCTTTCCAGTGGTTGACAGCTGGTTGCACGTCGAGCGCTTCGACGTGACCGATCATCTCCTCGACGGTTCGGAATCCGAGCTCGGCCATGATCTCGCGGGTCTCCTCGGCGATGTACTCGAAGAAGTTGACGACGAACTCGGGTTTGCCGGTGAATCGCTTCCGCAGCTCGGGATTCTGTGTGGCGACGCCCACGGGGCATGTGTCGAGGTGACACACCCGCATCATCACGCAGCCCGACACGACGAGCGGCGCAGTCGCGAAGCCGAACTCCTCGGCGCCGAGCAACGCCGCGATCACGACGTCGCGCCCGGTCTTCAGCTGGCCGTCGGTCTGCACCACGATCCGGTCACGGAGCCCGTTGAGCAGCAACGTCTGCTGTGTCTCGGCGAGACCGAGCTCCCAAGGGCCCCCGGCGTGCTTCAGCGACGTCAACGGGGACGCGCCGGTACCGCCGTCGTGTCCGGAGATGAGTACCACGTCGGCTTTGGCCTTGCTCACACCGGCGGCCACCGTGCCCACGCCCATCTCGGCAACAAGCTTCACGTGGATGCGAGCGGCCGGATTGGCATTCTTCAGATCGTGGATGAGTTGCTTGAGATCTTCGATGGAATAGATGTCGTGGTGAGGTGGCGGGCTGATGAGCCCGACGCCAGGGGTCGAATGGCGGGTTTTGGCGATCCACGGATACACCTTGTGACCGGGCAGCTGGCCGCCCTCGCCGGGCTTGGCGCCCTGCGCCATCTTGATCTGGATGTCGTCGGAGTTCGTGAGGTACTCGGAGGTGACGCCGAAACGCCCGGAAGCCACCTGCTTGATCGATGAGCGTCGCTCTGGGTCGTAGAGGCGCTCGGCGTCCTCGCCACCCTCTCCGGTGTTCGACTTTGCGCCGATCTGGTTCATCGCGATCGCAAGGGTCTGGTGAGCCTCCATCGAGATCGAGCCGTACGACATCGCACCGGTGGAGAAACGCTTCACGATCTCGCTCACGGGTTCGACCTCGTCGATCGGAATCGGGGTGCGGTCGTCGCTGAACTTGAACAGCCCACGCAACGTGGCGAGGTACTTCGACTGGTCGTCGACGCGGCTGGTGTATTCCTTGAAGATGTCGTAGCGCTTCGCACGAGTCGCGTGTTGCAGCTTGAACACCGTTTCGGGGTTGAACAGGTGATATTCACCCTCGCGGCGCCACTGATATTCACCGCCCAGTTCGAGCTTGCGGTGGGCGCGCTCTTCGGGGCGCTTCGGGTTGGCGATGGAGTGTCGCATCTCGGCGGCGATCGCAATCTCGTCCAATCCGATGCCTCCGAGACGGCTGACGGTGCCGGTGAAGTACTTGTCGACCAGCTCGGCGCCCAGACCCACCGCTTCGAAGATCTGTGCGCCGGTGTACGACGCCACGGTCGACACGCCCATCTTGGACATGACCTTCAGCACGCCCTTGCCACACGACTTGATGTAGTTCTTCACGGCGCGGTGCGGGTCGGCGCCCGCCAGCCCGTGCATGCCCTCGGCGATCAGGTCTTCGATCGACTCGAACGCGAGATACGGGTTGATCGCACCGGCGCCATAGCCGACGAGGAGCGCCATGTGATGTACCTCGCGGGCGTCACCACATTCGACGACGAGACCGACCTGGGTTCGCTGCTTCGTGCGCACCAGGTGATGGTGGACGGCCGCGGTGAGCAACAGCGACGGGATGGGTGCCTCGACCGAGTCAGCATTGCGGTCGGACAGCACGATCACCCGAGCGCCGCGCTCGATCGATGTCGACACGTCCTCGAAGATGCCCTCGAGCGCCGTCGACAACGCTGATGCTCCGCCGGTCACGCGGTACAGGCCCTTGATCACATGCGTCCGAAGCCCTGGGCGGTCGCCGTCGTCGTCGGCGTGGATGATCTTGGCGAGTTCGTCGTTGTCGATGATCGGAAACGGCAGCGCGAGTTGCTGACAGCTCTGGGCCGACGGTTGGAGCAGATTGGCCTCCGGTCCGATCGTGGACGACACCGCGGTGACGACCTCCTCGCGGATCGCATCGAGCGGCGGGTTCGTGACCTGGGCGAAGAGTTGGCTGAAGTAGTCGAAGATCAACCGTGGACGCTGCGACAGGACGGCGATCGGCGTATCGGTGCCCATCGAACCGAGCGGCTCCTTGCCGTCACGCGCCATCGGAGCGATGATGACCTTCAGCTCCTCGTGCGTGTAGCCGAACATCTGTTGCCGCCGCAGCACGCTGTCGTGGCTGAACACCTTGTGTTCGCGCGCCGGCAGGTCGTGCAACTCGACGATGCCCTGGTCGATCCACTCGGCGTAGGGGTGCTCGGCGGCGAGCGACTTCTTGATCTCTTCATCGTCGATGATGCGCCCGGCTTCGGTGTCGATCAGGAACATCTTGCCGGGCTGCAGCCGGCCCTTGGTGATGACCTTCGCCGGGTCGATGTCGATCACGCCGACCTCCGACGCCATGACCACCAGGTCATCGTCGGTGACCCAGTACCGGCTGGGTCGCAGGCCGTTGCGGTCGAGCACGGCACCGATGACCCTGCCGTCGGTGAAGGTCACGCTGGCAGGCCCGTCCCACGGTTCCATCATGCTGGCGTGGAACCGGTAGAAAGCTCGCCGGTCGGCGTCCATCTCGAGGTTGTTCTCCCACGCCTCCGGGATCATCATCAGCACCGCGTGGTGCAGCGGGCGACCCGCAAGGTGCAGCAGTTCGAGTACCTCGTCGAACCGAGCCGTGTCGGAGGCACCGGGCGTGCAGATCGGGAAGGCACGTTCGAGGTTGGGCAGGTGCGGGCTCGCCGCGAGCGCCTCGCGAGCTCGCATCCAGTTCTGGTTGCCCTGCACCGTGTTGATTTCGCCGTTGTGCGCGACGTACCGGTACGGGTGGGCGAGGGGCCACGACGGGAACGTGTTGGTGGAGAACCGTGAATGAACGAGGAGGAGCGCGCTCTCGATGCGGGGGTCGGTGAGATCACCGAAGAACTGGCTGAGTTGCGGCGTGGTGAGCATGCCTTTGTACACGATGGTGCGCGCCGACAGCGACGAGAAGTAGGTCTCGAGTTCGCCGGTGATCTCGTGTTCGGCACGCTTGCGGGCGACGAACGCCTTGCGGTCGAGCGCCACATCGGTGGCTCCGTCGCCGGGCGAGTCGACGAACAGCTGCTTGAACGCAGGCATCGCCTGGCGCGACGTGGCTCCCAGGCAGTCGGCGTCGACCGGTACGTCACGCCAACCGAGTACGCGGAGACCCTCCTCCTCCATGATCGACTCGATCTGGTGCTGCGCCTTCTCGCACAGCGATCGCTCGACCGGCAGAAAGGCAACGCCGGCTGCGTATGCCCCTTCGGTCGGCAGATCAAACGATGCGGTGGCCCGAAAAAGACGGTCGGGGATCTGGATCAGGATCCCGGCGCCGTCACCGGTGTCGGGTTCGGCCCCGGTCGCGCCACGATGCTCCATGTTCGTGAGTGCGCGGAGCCCTGTGGCCACCAAGTCGTTCGACCGAACACCTTGCATGTGCGCGACGAACGACACGCCACAGGCATCGTGTTCGAAACGCGGGTCGTATAGACCCGTGGGGCCAGGCTTCTTGTGCATCGTGCTACTTCCAGCAAGATCGGGGGCGGGCTTGTGGAATCCGGGACGACGCTGGCCCAGACGGTCGTCACATCGTAGTGGCTGGGTGCCGGAATTGCCGAAAACGGCTCACACCCGACCAGCAGTCGGCGACATCAACGGTCGATCAGTCGGTGAATTCGGGCGGGCGTCGCTCCATGTTCGCCCGAATCGCTTCCATCTGATTCGGGGTGCCGATCAGCGACCCGATCACGCGCCGCTCCTCGGCAAATTGGTCACCGGCTCCGTCGGTGAACAGCCGATTGAAGAGTTCCTTCGCTCCACGGACGGCGGCGGGATTGCGGCCCGCGATCTCTCGTGCGAGGCTCATCGCCGTGTCGTGCGGCTGATCGCTGAGTCGGGTTGCGAGGCCGTAGTCGAGCGCCTCCGTCCCGGAGAACATCCGCGCCGTGAACGTGAGCTCTCGTGCGATGTCGGATCGCGTCAGCCGCGAGAGCATGAGCGTTCCGGTCATGTCGGGGATGATCCCCCAGTGCAGCTCGCGTACCGACATCTGCGTGTCGGGGTGCACGACCCGGATGTCGGCGCCCAATGCGATCTGGAGACCGCCACCGAGCGCATGGCCGTGGACCGCGGCGATGACCGGCATGGGCAATTCCTGCCAGACCCAGCAGATCTGTTGGCCGAGGTGTGTGATTCGCCCGTCGACCAGCGAGCCCGGGTCTCCATCTGAACGTCGCGGCCGGTCGGTGTCGAGCATCGAGCCGAACCCCGAGAAGTCGAGCCCGGCGCAGAACGACGCCCCCTCGCCTGACAGCACGACCACGCGTACCCCAGGCTCCGACTTCAATCGTTCGCCGGCCTCGGCGATGGCGAGGAACTGGTCATTGTCGAGCGCGTTGCGCTTCTCGGGCCGGTTGAAGCGCACGTCGGCGATGCCGTCGGCGATGGAAAGAATCACTCGGTCAGACATGGCGGAAGTCTGACAGGCCGCGCCCGCTCCGCTCGTAGCGAGTCGACCATGCGATGCCACACTCGGGGCCATGAAACTGAATCTGACCGCCGACGAGGTGCTCACCACGACACGCTCGGTGCGAAAGCGCCTCGACTTCGACCGACCCGTCGAGCGCGAGGTGATCAACGAATGTCTCGACATCGCCTTGCAGGCGCCGACGGGTTCGAACCGGCAGGGCTGGCAGTGGGTCTTCGTCGAGGACGAGACGAAGAAGAACGCACTGGCCGAGATCTACGCCGACAACTTCGAGTTGTACCGCAACATGCCTCGACCCGAGTACGACGCCGACGATCCCCGAGCCGTGAGTCAGAGCGGAGTCGTCGATTCGGCGTCGTATCTGGCCGAGAACTTCCAACGCGCTCCCGTCTTGATGATTCCGTGCATCGAGGGTCGCCTCGACAACCTGCCGTCGTTTGCGACGGCGTCGGTGTGGGGATCGCTTCTCCCGGCCGTGTGGAGCTTCATGATGGCGCTGCGTGAGCGCTCCATCGGGTCGGCGTGGACGACGATTCATCTCATGAACGACGGCGAACGCAAGGCAGCTGAACTTCTCGGAATCCCGTACGACAATTTCAGCCAGGCCGGACTCTTTCCCATCGCCTACACCATCGGCACCGACTTCAAGCCGGCCAAACGGCTCCCGGCTACCGAGCTGAGCCACTGGGACACGTGGTGAACGACGCGTGGTTCACTCGCCGACGAGCCGCAACCCCGACGGCGTGAGCGACGGCTCGGCCTGAGGCAGTTCGACCACGAATTCCGTGCGGCGCGCGGGAAACAGGTGCTCGCTCATCAGCACCGGGTCGCCCGAGCGGTCGGTGGTGACGCGTACACACCTCAGCAGTGGTGAGCCGATGGGCACGTCCAACAGTTCAGCGTCGGAGCTCTCGGCCGAGTCGGCCCCGATGGTCTGGGTGGCGCCCCGCAATTCGATACCGAGTAGTTCGTAGAACGGTTGCCGCTCGACGTCTTCGCGGGACAGACTCTTGCCGAGGTCTGCCGGACACCAGACGGTGACGATGGCGAACGGCTCGCCGTCGGCCAGATTGACCCGCTTGACGCGAAGCACGTGATCGCATCGCAACTGCTGACGAACCCGCGACGGCGGCTCGACGAAGGCGAATTCAACAATGCGGCGCTCGGCGTGTTTGCCGCTGATTTCGAGTTGGGCCTCGATGGTTCCGAGATGCTCGAGGCTCTGCCGCACCGGCTCGGTCGCGACGAACCAGCCGAATCCCTGCCGCGCAGCGATCAGACCTTCGTCGCGAACGGTTTCGAGCGCACGCCGAATCGTGACGCGACTCGCGGCGAACTCGCTCGACAGTTCCGATTCGCTCGGGAGCACTGAGCCCGGCGAGGCGGTGTGAACGCGCTGGCGAAGCTCTGCGGCGATCTCCTGATATCGGATCTTGCGCATGCTGTTGCCTCTCGGAAGGTGGACGACGCCCCATCTTGGCGATTCAGGCGTACTTGTATTATAGTTGTCTACATGACCGTCAGTGCCAGCACACCCATCGAACTCGTCGAGCGCGTCTATGCCTCACTGCCAGGCAACGTCCAACTCGGACGCGAACGGTTGGGCCGGCCACTGACCCTTGCCGAGAAGATCCTCATCAACCACCTCTCTGATCCGCAAGGCCAGGAGCTCGACCGGGGCGCGAGTTATGCCGACTTCCACCCTGACCGGGTGGCGATGCAGGACGCGACGGCCCAGATGGCGCTGCTCCAGTTCATGACTGCGGGCCTACCAGAGTCGGCTGTGCCGGCGACCGTTCACTGCGACCACCTGATCCAGGCCAAGGTCGGCGCCGCGATCGATCTCGGCGTGGCGGTCGACACCAACAAAGAGGTCTACGACTTCCTGAAAAGCGTGTCCGCCAAGTTTCAGATCGGGTTCTGGGGCCCCGGGAGCGGCATCATCCACCAGGTCGTCCTCGAGAACTATGCGTTCCCCGGCGGCATGATGATCGGCACCGACAGTCACACGCCCAACGCCGGCGGGCTCGGCATGGTCGCGATCGGCGTCGGTGGGGCCGACGCCGTCGACGTGATGACCGGATTCCCCTGGAACGTGCGTTGGCCCAAGGTGATCGGCGTTCGGCT
>JBBKWQ010000402.1:0-26261 GCA_037969115.1 Ilumatobacteraceae bacterium | reverse complement strand
GTTCAGCGAGTCGTTCGACGAATTTCAGCAGTTGTCGGTTGTCGGCGAGCCGATCGACAAGTCGCTGCCGCCGCCGACTCGAAGCATCGGCTTCGGGGAGTTCGTCTCCGGATTCGATTATCGCATCGAGGAGGGTCTGGGTGACACTTCGGTCGTGTTCGAGTTTGGATCGCCAGTCGGCGAGGTCGCGCACCACACCGGACTCGCGGGACAGGGAATCCCACGTGGTCGGCCTGACCGGGTCGTTGCCCGAACGCACCGGGGCGCCACTGATGAGCGCGATGACGCGGTCTCGCCGCCATCGCGCCGCCGGGAGCGACAGTGCGCCGAGCAAGGTCCTGCCGGCGACGGAATCGGCGACGCGTCGCCGGTCGGGCCCGTTCGAGATCAGTTCGGCAGCGGCGAATTGCTGCTCGATGATACGAACGTACGGGTCGGCACTGGGGTAGAACACGCCGATTCGATCGAGCGACATGCCTGCCGCAGCGAGTGCGAAAACGCGGCTGCACACGACGCGTACTTCTTCGGCGGCATCGGTGACCGAGACGATGTGGTCGCCGGTGATCGGCGCAGGGAAACCGGGTTGCCGACGGACCACTCCGGCAAGGTCGCAACTGCGCCACACGGGTTCATCGGCATCGTCGTCGCCGGTGATGCCGACGATGACCGACGACGAAGCAGCGTCGTGCAGCGCCCGATCGAGGAACCGCCCGAGTGCAGGCGTCACAGGTGCCGGCAGGTACCAGACGATGTGGCCGAACGGTTCGAGTCGCCGGCCGAGATCGGAGCGGTCGGCCGCGGCGGTGGCGAGATCGTGTTCGGTATGGAACCCGTCGAGATGCCGAGCGATCGCACGGTAGAAGCGAACAGCGAGTATCGCCGCGGTCGAGCCCTCGTCGGCGATGGACTCGAGGCCCTGCTCGTCGACGTTGGCGAGTTCGGCGAAGAGCGATGCGAGCGCTGCTTCGGTCGCCTCATGGCGCGCCACCGGCGCGTACGGTCCCGGGTCGTCGGCCAGCACTCGACGTACGGCGGCGCCCAGAACGGGATTGGTGATCGGTTTGGTATCGAGGAGCAGGTCGGCGGCGACCAACTCGGCCAACTGGAACGGTGTGACGAACGAGACGTTCGCGATGCCGGAGCGATCGCCCGTTTGCAGGTCGGCGGACCCGAGGAGGCGGCGGGCGGAGAGCCCGACGAAGTTGCTGGAAACGACCACTGTGATCGGTGCGAGTGGTCCGGCTTGTTTCACCTGGGCGATGGTGGAGGCCAGTGCCTCGGATGCTTCACGCCCATACCCGACGACGTGGCTCGGTTCGATCACTTGGTTGAGCGTAGACGGAGGCTGTGACACAGTTCGTGCGCCGCGGAGGGCTCAGGGGCGGGTCGTCAGCTCGTGGCGTTCATGAGGCGGACCAGGCTGAAGTCCCACCGCTCGTCTCGTGCGAGTTCGACGAGGGGCGACAGCGAAGGAACCAACCTCAGCTCGATGCCGGCCGCAACATGAGCATCGACGAGGTTGCCGACCGGAACCACTGCGACCGGGGTGACCGGCTTCGTGCTGATCCATTGTCCGCTGGCGTCGTCCCACGGTTCGAAATCGCCCGGTTCGAAGTCGTAGCGGAACAACGACATGGTCCGCATGCGTTCGAACCAGGTCGCCTCGATCGCATGCACCCGGTGCGCTGTCGTCGCGAAGGCGCGCTGGAACGGTGCGCGTTCGGTGGCATCGCGTGGCCAAGCCGTGACGCGCGGACAGTCGCGGGGAAACCAGTACAGCGGCGCGTGGATGCCGTCGATCGCCCACACCGCAGGAGGATGCATGGGGTTGGTTCGCGGCGTGTGCGGTGTGAATTGCCTGATCGAGTCATCCTCGCTGAAGTGAACAAGAGGGACTCGGCCACGACGCCATCATCGCGCCCGCGCACCGGATTCGATTGCAGCATCGGTAGGTTCGCCCCGTGAGCGCATGCGAATCCCCAGGTGAATCCCCAGGTCGAGACGAACTCATGCGTGCGCGTCTGGTCGACCTGACCGAGTTCCTCCGCGAAATCGCCGCAGCCAGGGAATTGCTCGCGGTCCTGAGCCCGGACGAGAAGACCGACCTGGTCAACGCTGCGGGCGACGTGTTCTCGCCTGACCCCGAGATCCGTCGCCGACGACTGAAGCTTCTCAAGCGTGAGCGCCGCGCCGACCGACTGCGGAGCGACGAGTCGTTGCGTGCACGCACGGGAATCCGGCAGCTGCGCGACAAAGCGGTCTTCACCACGCCGAACGCCTTGCCGCCTGCCCAGTTCGAGCAGGGCGACGTCGACGACCCGGCATTCCGAGAACTCGTCGAGCCGCAGCATTGTTATGTGTGCAAGGTCGACTTCCGCCAGGTGCACCACTTCTACGACCAGCTCTGCCCGAGTTGCGGTGATGTCAACTACGCCAAGCGTGGCGAACTGGCCGACTTGTCCGGCACGGTCGCGTTACTCACCGGCGGGCGAGTGAAGATCGGCTACCAGGCGGGGATCAAGCTCTTGCGCTGCGGCGCTGAGCTCATCGTCGCGACGAGGTTCCCGCGCGACGCTGCAGCGCGGTATGCCGCCGAGACCGACTTCGGCGAGTGGGGTCACCGACTCGAGATCTTCGGTCTCGATCTCCGACACACGCCAAGTGTCGAGGCGTTCTGCCTGCATCTGCTCGACACACGTGATCGGCTCGACTTCATCGTGAACAACGCGTGCCAAACGGTGCGTCGCCCACCCGACTTCTATCGACACATGATGGACACCGAGCTGGCGGCGCTCGACAACTTGCCTCCCGACGTGCTGAAATTGGTCGGCGACTACGAAGGCCTCCGTGGTTATCACCTCCTGCCGTCGAGCGACACAGACATCGCCTCGCTACCGCTCGCACGGGTACCCGGACGGGTCGAAGCCGAATCAGCGACAGCCGTACCAGGCTTGACACATGCAGCGGCGATGTCGCAGACCGCGCTCCTCCCCGACGAGATCGTCGCGCAGGGCGCTCTGTTCCCTGACGGTCGATTGGACCAAGATCTGCAGCAGATCGACCTCAGGGAACGGAACTCGTGGCGTCTTCTGCTACATGAGGTGTCGTCGGTCGAACTGCTCGAAACGCAACTGGTGAATGCCGTTGCGCCGTTTGTCTTGAACGCCCGTCTGAAGCCGCTGATGGAACGGACGCCCGGTCGCCAGAAGCACGTGGTCAACGTGTCGGCGGTCGAGGGGCAGTTCTACCGACTCTGCAAGACCACCCGTCATCCGCACACCAACATGGCCAAGGCCGCGTTGAACATGATGACACGCACGTCGGCGACCGACTACCACTCGTCCGGTATCCACATGAACAGCGTCGACACCGGGTGGGTCAGCGACGAGGATCCCGTGTCGATCGCAGAGCGCAAGACGGTCGAGCACCGATTCCACCCGCCACTCGACATCGTCGACGGGGCGGCACGCATCGTCGATCCGATCATCGCCGGGCACAACAGCGGGCGACACGTCTGGGGCGAGTTCCTGAAGGACTACGAGCCGACCGACTGGTAGACGTCGGGTTCATCGGTTCGTTTCACGCCGTGTACGCGACAGAGCCCTCGGATCACCCGATCCGAGGGCTCTGTTCGGGGGCTGACGAAGCTCAGTTGTCGTCGTCGTCGTCGTCCTGCGAGACGGGTGACGCGGGTGACTCGACGCTGAGCGGCGAGGCGGGGCTGACGGTGGAGGCGGGGCTGACGGTCGAGGCCGGGCTCTCGGTGGAGGCCGGGCTCACTGCGGACACTGGAGAGGCCGGGCTCACGGGCGAAGCCGGGCTGGCAACCGATGCCTCGTCAGCGATGTCGGTCGTCGGCGGCGCAACCGTGTCGTCGGGCATGGTGTCGTCGGGCATGGTGTCGTCGGGCATGGTGTCGTCGGGCATGGTGTCGTCGGGCACGGTATCGACGGTGGTCGTCGTCGAACCGGCGGCCGGGTCGACGTCGGTCGTCTCGGTCTGCATTTCGACCGGCGCAGGCAGTTCGGTTGACGCTGGGCCGGCAGCGGCGAGCGCGAATCCGCCGAATCCTGCACCGATCACGGTGCTCGCGGCCGCAGCCATCTTCCAGTTCACTCGGGTGGGTCGCATGGTTCCTCCAGTTTGTTGTTCACGTCGGTACTGATCAGGACGTCGTCCAGTGGGGGGCCGACGTGTTCATCGATGGCATCGTGGCTCCGCCAGATGTGCGCGGGATGACGGCATGCTGAGAGTTCTCTCATGTCCGGCGTTGTCGAGCAATGTTGCGCACGTGTCGAGGACGGCGCCACTCGTCGCCTGCCAGTCGGCCTGCTGAACTCGATACGGCCCGGTTGCCAGGCCGACGAGTGTCGCCGCCGTTGCGTGGTCGAGCACCGATGGCCCGAAGGTCGGCAACCACGATCGTCGCAGTTCGTCGGCGTACTCGTTCAGTCGCTCGCGGACCGTCGGCGTCGTCAGGGCGCGATACCTCAAGAACGCGATCACGGTCGCTGCGTCATCGACGGGCGCGCCGAGGCCGCAGTCGTCGATGTCGAGCACGCCGGTGATCTTTCCCTGGTCGATCACCAGTTGTGACTCGTGAAGGTCGCCATGAATGACGCTGGTGGGGTGAGCGGTGTGGTCGTCGGCGAAGAACTCGGCGAGCTCGCCCAGCTGCCCTTCACGAGCCGGGAACACGTCGGCCAACATGCGCGCATGCAACGCGGCATCGTCAGTCCGTCTGCGAACGATCGGTGCCTCGGGCATGATCGCGTCGCCGAGCGCCGCTGTGAGCCGGTGATACTCGGTCGCATCCGGCCAGCCGCCGGCATCGGTCTTGATCATTTCTTTGAGCGTCGGTCCCGCGACGGCGTCCATGACGAGGAGGCCGGATTCCGGAACGAGGCCCAGGATCGACGGGACCGGTAGGCCGGCCGCACGGAGCTGCCGGTGTCGTTCGCCGAGGACCTCGGCCCGTCCGAGTGGGAGCACTTTCACGAACAGTTGATGCCGCGAGGTCGTGACCTTGACCACGACGCGTTCGGTCGGTCGGTAGGCGACCACCTCGAGGGTCATCGGTTCGGTTCCCACGAGATCGCGGAGTTCGGAGGCCAGCATCTTGGACGTGACCGCTGTGCGCAGACCCGGCAACGCCGGGTCAAACGGCCAGCGCCACAGACCGACGCTGAGTGGGCCTTTCGAGGTGGATGCCTCGACGGCCACGGTGCCGGCGAGCGGGCCGTTGATCGTCGTGGATGCCAGCAGCGTCTCTCGAACGGGCGCGGCACCGTTCCACGACACGGTGGCGCTGAATTGCACCACGAGATCCGAACCGGGCCGATACTGCACCTGTCGCACTCTGCACGACTCGATGACCCCGCCGGCGGCTTCCACGGGCACGCGCAACGCGTCGATCGCACCGGGTCCTGTCAGATGCGATGCTGCCGGCAGTTCGTGATCGTCGAGCCGCACCAGGCGACCCTGGCGGTCAGGAATGGCACCCCGATGAAGTCGTCATGAGAGAACTCTCATCTCGAGCTCGGTGAGCATGCGCGATCAGGCGTCGACGAGGCGATATCCCATGCCGCGAGCCGTCTCGATCGTGTGGTCGCCGATCTTCTTGCGGAGATACCGGACGTACACGTCGACCACGTTCGACCCCGGGTCGAAGTCGTAGCCCCACACGCTGGACAGCAGCTGTTCGCGAGTCAGCACTTGACCGGGATGGCGGAGGAACGTCTCCAACAACGCGAACTCGCGAGCGGTCAACTCGACGACGGTATCGCCGCTCGTGGCTCGCCTCGACCTGAGATCGAGGGAGATCGAACCTGCGCTCAGAACACTGACGTCGGCGACGCTGGTGTCGTCGCGGAGTCGCAGCCGAACACGGGCCAGCAACTCCTCGAACCGGAACGGCTTGGCCATGTAGTCGTCCGCGCCGTGCTCGAGGGAGCGCACGGTGTCGTCGACGCCGGCGCGGGCGGTGAGGACGATCACCGGTAGGCGTTCGCCACGCGACCGCACGGCCTGCAACACCCCATGACCGTCGAGCTCCGGAAGCCCGAGATCGAGAATCATCAAGTCGAACGAATCGTCTCGTGCGAGTGCCACGGCATCCGGTCCGGATGCCACAGCGACGGTGGTGTAGCCGTTGGCGCGAAGACCCTTTTCGAGAAATGAGACGATTCGCTGTTCGTCTTCAGCGATCAGGATGCGCGTCACGTGGATTCCTCCGTGGATGGGTCGATGTCCGCGCCCGCATTGGTCGGCAGCGTGATTTCGAATGTTGCGCCGTTGGCGTTGCTGCGGACGTCGGCATGGCCGCCGTGAGCGCGAGCGATCGCGTCGACGATCGACAGGCCGATGCCCATGCCATCGGAACGATGCTGTCGGCTCGCAGCGCTGCGCGCATGGCGCTCGAACAACTCATGTTGGATCTCACTGTCGACGCCGGGACCGGAGTCTCGGACCTGTAGGACGAGCTGACCGCGCTCGACTGCGACTCCGAAGC
Organism: Ilumatobacteraceae bacterium; assembly: GCA_037969115.1. Classification (GTDB taxonomy): domain Bacteria; phylum Actinomycetota; class Acidimicrobiia; order Acidimicrobiales; family Ilumatobacteraceae; genus JBBKWQ01. The sequence continues at coordinate 19,750 of JBBKWQ010000402.1, read as the reverse complement.
CGATCTCGTCCTGAGCAGCTGTGTGTTGGACGGCGTTGTGCGCGAGGTTCAGCACGGCCTGCGTGACCCGTTGCGGGTCGATGACCGCCGCCGAGCGTCCGGGGGGAGGGTGGCCGTCGTCGGTCCAACACCGTTCGCCGAGCGCTCCCATCTTGGCGAAGATGGATTCTGCGAGTTCACCGATGTCGGTTGGTTCCGGTTGGAGGAAATCGGGTTGCTCGGATTGCGCGAGCAACAGCAGATCGGCGACATACCGACTCATCCGATCGAGCTCGTCGGTGACGATCTCGACGGCCTCGGCGCGTTCGACCGGATCATCGCCGAGCACGTCGAGATGCCCGCGGGCGATCGTGATCGGCGTGCGCAGTTCGTGAGCAACATCGTCGAGAAGCTGTCGCTGGCCACGGAATCCGTCGTCGAGTCGTTCGAGCATCTCGTTGAAGGTGGTGCCGAGCACCGCGATCTCGTCGGTTCCGTCGACGGGGATTCGCGCCGAGAGATCGTCATCGGTGATCCCGCGAGCGACACCGGTCAGCTCACGAATCGGGCGAAGGACGCGTCCTGCCAACGACCAGGCGACCAATCCGGACACCAGGAGCACGATCAGGCCGATCCCGGCGATGATCCGCACGATCTGCTCGATCTCCGCGCGATCATCGTCGAGGAAGTGTGCCGCGATGAACACGCCGAGCTCCCGATCGTCTTCGGTGATCGCCACCGCCAACGTTCGGGCACGGCCGGCTTCGGTGTCGATGTCTCGCCATTCCGCGCTTTCGATGGCGGCCCATTTGGTGACGAGATCGGGATCGTCGAGCAGCGCGGCGGGTGCGCCGAAGCTGTACAGGAACGGCTTGTCATCCACGAGGGTGTAGAACGCCTCGTCATTGCGGGCCACCGCCTGTCGAAGAAACGTGTCGAAGACGGCTTCGATATGGCTTCCGAATGCTTCGCCGTCAGCCGGGTCTGCGCTTCGCGCGAGCAGACGCAGCTGCTCGACTTCAAGGTTCAGCTGCTGTTCGACGTCATTGTCGAGGCGATTCAGAAGAGCTTGGCGTGTCACGAGCACCGAAATGCCCAGGGCTGCCGTGAGCAACACGACATAGCCGACCACCACTCGAACGCGGATGCTGCCGAATCTTCGCCCGAGTCGTCCCGCGGCGCTGTTGGGGGGCGTCATCACCGCTCAGTGTGGGAAGGACGATGGGGCTCTTGATGAGAAATCGATGAGAATGCTCTCATCGACCGATTCTCGATCGGCGGGGACGAGGCGGCGCCGCCTGACCTCGCGGTCGAGCACCAGACCCATGCCGAGCAGCCCGACGGCGACGATGCCGTCGAGCCACCAGTGGTGACCGGTCGCGGCGACGACGAACAGCGTCAGAGGAAGGTGCATGACCACGACCCATCTCCACGCGCTCGTGGTGACGGCGAACACGCCGAATGCCACGACCGCGGCCCAGCCGACATGGATCGACGGCATCGCCGCGAACTGGTCGGAGACGCCGGTGCCGATCGGACCGTAGACGGCGAATCCGTGCTGCGCCGACAGGTCGACGAACCCGAGCTCGTCGATGAATCGTGGGGGAGCGACACGAACGAAGCGGATGACGAGACACCCGGCCGTGACGAAGACAAGCCCGTTTCGCCAGAACGGGTACTGGTCGCGGTGTCTCACGAAGAGCCAGATCAAGAACGCGATCAGCGTAGGAACGTGCAGGGTGGCGTAATACGCGTTCGTGAGCCAGGCGAGCGAGTCGTGGTCGACAACGAGCCGCTGCATCGCGATCTCGGTCGGCAGGTGGAACGCCTGCTGGACGTCGTCGATCAAGAGTGCTCGGTCGACTGCACCTGGTTCGTGCGTGACCGGAAGTTGGCGAGCGACGCGCCACACGGAATACAGCGCGGCGATCAGTGCGAACTCGTGGAACGCCGGCATGACGGCGTTGCCGATCTGGCTCGGCCGCCGCCGCCGAAGAAAGAGCAGCGCGCCGAGACTGAGGATCGCCGCGATCGCAGCTTGATCCCAGGTGGGCCAGTTCATGCGCAGGTCCGCCCGGTGTGTTCCTCGTCGTGGAGCGACGATGCCTGTGCATCGAGGTTCAGCGGCACCGCGTGTCGCACGAGCACATCGTCGATCAGGTCGCCCACGGCCGCCAGCATCACCCTGCAAAGATAGTGGTCGCGAGCTGCACCGTTCAGACGGGCGCCCCACCGGCCTCGGCGTCGGCGTGGACGGCATGGCACACTCGAACCCGACCCTCCGGAAAGGACCGCAGATGACGACCGAAGCCGTCGCTCCCATCCAGACCTGTATCGACCGATGGCATCGGCACTTGCGCCACGATCTACCGGGCGGCCTCGACGCCCTGTTGCACGAGGACTGCGTGTTCCTCTCGCCGATCGTGTTCACACCACAGAAAGGGCGCGACATCACCAAGCTGTATCTCGCAGCGGCCGGGGGCACACTCGGCGGCGAGGATTCCGCCGGCGAAGGTCCGGCCGGGTCGGGTGGCATGTTCCGCTACACACGTGAAGTGGTGCAAGGACATTCTGCGATGCTCGAGTTCGAGACGACGATCGATGGCAAATACGTGAACGGCGTCGACATCATCACGTGCGACGACGACGCGATGATCACCGAGTTCAAGGTGATGATTCGGCCGCTGCAGGCGATCAACCTGGTGCATCAGCAGATGAAGGACATGCTGGAACAGCTGGCCCCGAGCTGATGCAGCGGGTCAACGGGTCCTGAGTGCAAAGGGGAGCACCCGGCCGACTCCGGCGCCGGTGAGCTGCCATGCAGCGACCGTCATGGTCCAACGGCTGTTGGTTTCGTCGTCGACGAGCAACACCGGCCCTGCCAGCGTCGCGGCATCGGGAAGTGCGTCCGGGTCGACGGCGAAGCGGCGCCACACGTTCGTGACCTGGTGCGCCGAGTTGGCCTGATCGGACTGAAAGGCCTCGTGGTCGTCGGCAGTCGTCGTCGGCGCCACCAGGGCGTGATGAACCGGGAGCTTGCCGAGTGCGCCGAGGCTCCGGGCGACCTCGTCGATCAGGCCCGACCGGCGGCGCGACGGCATGGGGCAGATCCAGGTCGGGCGTTGCTCCCAATCCCAACGTTTCAGCACTCCGGCGATGGCCATGATCATCTCGTCGGGGAGCTCGGCAACGACATCACGATCCGCGTCGAGCACGAGTGCTTCGACCACCGGATTCCATCCACCGTCGCCGAGGCGGGCGAGCGCTCGCCCGGGGGCGTGCTGGCGATCGGCCGCAAGGCGGCCCTTCGGGTCACCGAGTCCTGATGGCCACTGCCGGCGTGGCTCGATGACGATGTCGCCACCCCGGAGGAGCGTGTGCGCCTTCGCGACCATGACAGGATCGGGTTGACGCTGCCAGGTGTGTTCTGTGCAGCGATCACAACGACCGCAGTCGTCGGCGTCGTGGTCGTCGAGCGCTGTTCGGAGGTAACGAAGGCGACACGTCGTGAGCGCCGCCCAATCGAGCATCTGCGCCGACTCGGCACGACGAAGCTCGCGCAGCGAGTTTACGAGTTCGTGATCGTAAGTCCAGCTCGCGTCGGTTCGGATGAACCCGCCGCTGACGCGCTCGATCGCGCCGTCGACTTCGAGGATGTTGAGCAAGGTGCCGAGCCGCGACCGACCGAGGTTCACCTGGGGCTCGAGTGCGGCGACCGATGTTGCTTCGGTCGGGTGCAGTTCGGCCAAGACGGAGCGGCAGATGTCTTCGGTCGGGAGTGAGACCGACTCGAACCAGCGCCACACGGCGGCGTCTTCGGCCGGCCTGGGGAGCGCGATGACCTCGGCCTGGGCGACTGCACGCCCAGCTCGGCCGACCTGTTGATAGTAGGCGACCGGAGAGGGAGGAAGGCCGAGGTGGATACAAAAAGCGAGATCGCCCTTGTCGAAGCCCATTCCGAGTGCCGATGTGGCCACGAGCGCTTTGAGTTCGTTGTCGCGAAGGGCATCTTCGAGCACGAGACGTCGTTCCGGCTCGACCGACCCGTTGTACGCCTCGACCCGATGGCCGTGTGATCGCAGCCAAGCCGCCGTCGTCTCGGCCTGATCGACGGTGAGGCAATAGATGATGCCTGAGCCCGGCAGTGTTTCGATGTTTTCAGCCAGCCATGCGAGACGATGTCCGTCGTCGGGAAGGTCGACCACCGACAGTCGGAGCGAGGAGCGGTCGAGCGACGTACGCAGGACCAGCGCGTCTTCGCCGAGTTGCGCAGCCACATCGTCGGTCACACGTTGGTTCGCGGTCGCCGTGGTGGCCAGTACCGGGGTCCAGGCCGGAAGATCGGCGAGGAGCTGGCGAAGTCGCCGATAGTCGGGGCGGAAGTCGTGGCCCCAATCGGAGATGCAATGTGCTTCGTCGCAGACCAGTGCAAACGCTCTCGTTTGCATCGTGTCGAACACTCGTCGCCGAAATCCGGGGTTCGCCAAGCGTTCGGGGGCGATGAGCAGCAGATCGATCTGGTCGGCGGCGATCTGGCTCTCGATCTCGGCCCACGACTCGAGGTTCGACGAGTTGATGGTGACCGCCGCAAGCCCGAGTCGGTCGGCCGCGGCGACCTGGTCGCGCATCAGCGCGAGCAGAGGAGAAACCACCACGGTCGGTCCCCATCCGCGGTCACGCAACATACGTGTGGCCGAGAAGTACACGGCCGACTTGCCGAACCCGGTTCGAGCGACGAGCAGTGTGCGGCGCCGGTCGGCTACCACGGCACGCACGGCGGCGATCTGTTCGGGCCTGGGAACGGCGTCGGGCCCGGCCAGCGCTCGCACGTGCAGCGTCAGCTCTGCCTCGACTTCGGCGGGCGTCGGCCGGCCCGGCTCGGTCATCGTCGTCGCTGTCACTCCGATGACCGTACCGAAGGGGTGCGACAACGAGCGTTCGGACGCGTCCGGGACCGATCGCGTACTCTCCTACGACACGCACGCATCGAGGAGCCTTTTCGAATCATGGATCGTCAGACACACAACCTGGTGGCTGCGGCGTTCAGTCTTGACGCTCGTCCGGCGGAGGCCTTCCTGCCGTGAGCGAGGCCGAACCGTCCGAATACGGCGACTTCCCCCTCAAGCAGTTCCTGGGGATGGAACTGACCGACGACTCGTCCGGCCATGGTGTCGCACACATCGAGATCGGGTCCGACCACCTCAATCCGAACGGTGTCGTCCATGGCGCCGTGCTGTTCGCGCTGGCCGACACCGCGATGGGCAAGTCGACCATGAACGTGATCGACGACGGGGTGTTCTGCGCCAGTGTCGAGGTCTCGCTTCGGTTCGTCCGACCGGCGTCCGAGGGCCATCTGTACGCCACCGCGACCGTGATCAAACGCGGCCGAAGCCTCCTTCACCTGGAGGCGAAGATCATGGGCGACGACGAGCGTCTGGTAGCTACGGCGGCCGGCACGTTCGCGATTCTCGGAACCTGACCGACGGCGGTCAGGCGGCTCGGTCAGCCGGCGCACGGTCGATCGGATGCACGACCGGGCCGATGGGATGCACGAGGAACCTGCGGAACACCTCGAAGTAGCCGCTGTAGGTGTCGGCGAATACGGCATCGAGATCGCCGACCGAAGATGTGCGGTGCAGCGCCGGGAGCCGATACCAGGCGGCACCGGGGTGGCGATGGTGATCGACGTGGAGATTGTTGTTGAGGAACAGCAACGCCCAGAACCCCCTGCTGTTCACCACTGCGGTGTGTGGGCCGTCCGACGCCGCTCGGTGCTCGGCGAACGATCGCACGAGCGTGAGCGACAGTCCGCAGTATCCGAAGCCGACTGCGAACTGCCAAGCCGGGAGCCCGAGCCAGTGGGACACTCCGAGCACGGCGGCGTCCGCGGTCAGGAACCGAACCGTCGCCCAACGCCGATCGTCGTCGACGATCCGCCGAGCGAGTTCGCGCGCGACTCCCGCGATCACGAACGCCGGTCCGATCGCCATTCTGCCGATGAGTGACGTGTTGCAGCGACGAAGCGCCCGGATCGGACTCGATGTGGCGTCCCACCGAGCCTCGAGGAGGTATGCGCTCTCCGGGTCGCTGATCGGGTCGGTCAGTTCCTCGGTGGCATGGTGTTCGAGGTGATCTGAGCGGTACAACCAGAACGGAAAGATCAGGCCGAGCGGCGTGCCGACCAAGGCGACGTTCAGCCGGGCCCACGGTGTCGGGTGGCCGTGCACCACCTCGTGTTGCAGTGAGCCGTACCACGCTCCGAGCACGGCGAGCAGCGCGAGTGTCGACACGACCGGCATCCGGTCGTGGAACAGGACCACCGATGTCAGCCCGAGCGCGAAAAGGCCCACGACCATCAACGTCGGCCACTCGACCCGCTTCGGTAACCGATCAATCACTTCAACCCGCCATATCCATGTGGCCTCAGCGTGACAGAGCCTGGCGGTGGCGTCACCGAGAATTTGCGCACTAACCGCTACATTCGTGCACGAAGTCGCACGCGATGTGCGGCAATGCCACGAATGGTGTGAGTACGCTACGAGTATGGAACAACGAAGCACCGATCTGGTCACATTTCGATCCCGTCTCGACAGCATCGTTCGAGCGAGCGACGTGTCGCGCACGGCTTTTGCAGCCCGCACCGGCATCGATCGATCGACCCTGTCGCAGCTGCTCGCACCGACCAATCGCCGACTGCCGCGACTCGACACCCTGCTCGCGATCGCCCGCGAACAGGACGTCTCGATCGATTGGCTCGTCGGTCTGTCGAATGTCGGTCCGATGCAGGCCGAGTTGATCCTGGAACAGACCGCGTTCGAGCCGCTCGGTCCCGGGGACCACGAGGAACGCTTGATCTCGTGGTTGACCGAGTCGGTCGGCTACAAGGTGAGGTACGTCCCGTCGACCATCCCCGACCTGTTGAAGACGTCGGCCGTCATTCGATACGAGCTCGAGCGATACGTGGCGGCAACGCCGTCACAACGCATCGACACGGCGAACGCTCGCCTCGGCTGGGCGCGTTCACCCGACACCGAGATGGAGTGCTGCTCGTCGGTCCAGAGCCTCGTCGGGCTGGCGCGTGGTGAAGGAATCTGGGCAGATCTCGACGCCGGCGAACGCCTCGCACAGCTCGACCACATCGCCGAGCTCACCGACGAGTTGTATCCCACGCTGCGGTGGTTCCTGTTCGACGGACTCGAACGGTTTGCATCGCCGATCACGATTTTCGGTCCGCTCCGGGCTTCGCTCTATCTGGGTCAGCTCTACCTGGTGCTCACGTCGAGCGATCACGTCCGCACCCTCACCCGCCACTTCGACGAACTGATCCGCGGAGCAGTCGTTCAACCACCCGACGTGGCCAGGTTCGTGACTCGCCTCAAGCACGACGTCGTGGCCTGACGATCGCACGGTCCCGAGATTGCGGCGATAGCGGCGTTATACCGGCGCTGCGTCAGTCGTCCGGGCATCGGCGCTCGGCGCCACGTCGAGCACCGGGTACACCGTGCTGCGCAACGAGCACGGCGAACTCCTCCAAGGTGATTTCACCGCACGGCATTCATGGGCGATCAACATGCATCTCGGCGCGCCCGAGTTGCGTGTCGAATCATGACGCGTGGTCTCTGACACCCACGTCCGGAATGTTCTGTGCCGCAACAGGTGGGCTGACGGCGAGGTCGAACCACGTCCGATGCACACCCGCGGGAACGAGATGGACGGCGAACGCGAGCTCGATGGGGTCGCCCTGGTCGACGACCCCGTTGCTGGTGCCGACCACGATGCTCTGTCCGCCACCGAGCGGCGTCAGACGCCCGGCCGCACGCCAGCGAATCGACGAACCATCCGACCCGAAGTCGTCGGTCGAGATGTCGGCGCGGACCTCGGCGTCCACTGAACCACCTCGCACGAGGGGACCCTGGATTCGATGTTTGCTCCATTCGACGACTTGTGTCGACTCGACGCGCTCCTCGCTGAGGCCTCGGCGAGTTGGGCGACCGACGTGATCCCGACGGTTTCCAATCGTTCGGCCGTACGGGTACCGACTCCTTCGATCCCCGCCTCCTTGATCAGGTCGTCGGCACTGGTGAGGACGGCATTCGTCATGGCGCGCTCCAGGTGTCATCGAGACACAACGAACGCGTCCCTCGGACGCGGTCGCCGTGTCGCTGAGTGACACGGTGGAGTTGATCCGGTCGATCGAGTGCCGGACCTGAGGGCGGCTCGGATCGAGCGCTGCGCCGCCGCCTACAGATCGGCGAGAGGCGCCCACGTGGAATGCGTGCCGCTGCAGATCCGCTCGGGGAGTCGGATTCTCGCAACCGGCCCGTCGTTCACTCGCGCGGCGTCGAGGATCACGCACTCACTCCAATCGTTCACGACGTCGCTCGTGAAGGTGACGAGGTAGCCGTCGTCCTCGGCCGCGGAACCGTTGCGTGGCGCCATGACTGTTTCACTGACGAACACGCCCGGGTCGAATTCGACGACCTCCTCGACGCCCGTGTCGAGGTCGTGTTTGATCAATCCGTCGAAGGCGAACAACCCGGTCGCGCAACGGGCATTGTATGAATAGCGGTGACGGCGCCCGACGTGGCGCCCGTTGATCATCGGGAACTCGCAACACCGGTCGCTGAGTGACTCTTCCGTGGTTTCCCCGGTGACGAGGTTGAAACGCCAGCGATGGGCACGGGCTTGCAGCACGTTCATGTCGAGCGTTTCGAATCCCTTGTGCTCGTACGCCTCGCGGTCGACGCCACGCGCTGTCGGGTTGTGCTGGAAGAAGCCATCGAGCACGACTTCGTCGCCGTCTTCGTATGCATTGATCCAATGAAGCACGAAGGTCGGAGCGGCGTCGAACCACCGGATGTCGTCGGTGGTGCCGTGCCGTGGCACGAGTGCGAACCGGCTCGGCAGGTCTCGCCGAAACGTGTTGGAGTAATAGCCGTCGGCGAGGGCCTGCGGGTCCCAGAAGAGTGGCAGGTCGTTGAGAATCGACCAGTGTTCGGTGATCGCGATGTCGTGTGGAAGTCGCGGACCGGGAAGCGGGATGTCGATGTATGTGACGAGCGTGCCTTCGGCGTCGAGAACCCCGTAATGCATGTAGGGCTCGGTCGCGCTGTAGTTGAAGAACATCAACTCGCCCGTGTGCTCGTCGAGGGTCGGATGGGCCGACACGCCGTCGGCGGGGAACCGGCCGGCCCAGGTCGCCTTGCCCAGGTCCGTCAATGTGAGCGGGTCGAGCTGGTACAACTCGCCGCACTGGAAGAAACTCGCCAGAGCCACGCCGTTGTGAACGATCACGTCGGTGCTCGCATTGTCCTTCATCATGGTGCGAGCGCCCCAGCCGGACTCGGCGATCGCGTTCGACGGGTGCTCGGTGATGCCGGCCCACAAGCTCCGCTTCGCTTCCTGTTCGGCGATGAAGCCGTCGGTGCGAACGAACCGGTTCGCGTAGCGTGCCTCACCGTTCTGGAAGCTGATCGCGTGGAGTACCGAGTCACCGTCGAACGGGTGGTACCGCTTGATGGGTGGGAACAGCGCGTTCTCGGTGTTGCGGATGTACACGCCATCCAGATCGTCGGGAATCGTGCCGATCACATCGAGGTCCCATGCGTCGTACTCGCGTTGTTGGGGCTGCCAGACGCCACTCCGATACGGATGGTCGTCATCGGGAGCGAGTCCCGACTCGACGGTGTTGACGAGTTCTACGTGCATGTTGGTTCCGATCGGTGTGAGTTGAAGGGCGTCGTCCGAGCGTGCTCAATCATCGAGTCGGGTGTCCTTCTTTCGACGATCGGGAACCCTGGGAAACCGAGATGTGAGGTGGTACTCGTCGAAGTCGGGGCGGCGGGTCATCGCGAAGTAGTCGACGAGACGCCACGGCATGACCGAGACCACACGTCCGCGAGCGTTGCGGTAGTACGTACTCATCCCCGGATGTGTCCAGATCATCCGTTCGTGTTCGGCGTCGACGCGTTCGACGTAGTCGTCGAGCACATCCGATCGGACATCGATTGCGGCGATGTTCGCCTCGGTCATGTCGACGATGCATCCGGTGATGTAGCGAGCCTGACATTCCGACTGGAAGATCGCGCTGCCACCGTGGCCGAGACCGGTGTTCGGTCCCTGCAGACAGAACAGGTTGGGAAAGCCGGGCACGGTGATGCCGAGATGGGCGGTCGGGTTGTCGTCGGCCCAGGCGTCGTGGAGGTTGACACCGTCGCGTCCTGTGAGGTCGAGCCGCGCCGCCATCTGGGTGACATGGAAACCGGTGGCGAAGACGACGACATCTGCTTGACGGTGGGTGCCCTCGGCGGTGACCACGCCGGCCTCGTCGATTGCTGCGATGCGATCGGTCACGAGTTCCACGTGTGGCTTCGTGAGGGTGCGGTACCAGCCGTTGTCGAGCAGGATTCGCTTGCCGTACGGCGGGTAGGTCGGCAGGCAGCGGTCGATCAGGTCGGGCCGCGTCGCGAGTTCTCTGGTGAGGTGGTCGGTCATCTCCACGCGGTGCCGGTCGTTGACCCTGTTGAGTGATCGCTCGGGATGTGGCCACGTCGGGTCCTTGCGAAGGAACGGCAGGAGACCGTCGCCGTACCGCCACAGCATCGTGAATCGGAACCAGGCGGCGTAGAAGGGCATCCGTTCGAACAGCACCTGTGAGCCGTGCGGGATCGTGTCGTGATAGCGGGGGACCGGTCGAGCCCATTGCGCGCTTCTCTGGTACACGGTCAGCTGACCGACCTGATCGGCGATCGCCGGCACGAGCTGCATCGACGACGCACCCGTTCCGATCACGGCGACTCGAAGACCGGTGACGTCGAGGTGTTCGGGCCATCGGGCGGAGTGGAAGCACGGACCCTCGAACGTGTCGATGCCCCGTATCGTCGGGATCGACGGCTCGTTCAGTTGGCCGATCGCGCTGACCAGGAACGGCACCTCGAGCGTTTCGTTCCCGTCCGTCCCGTCGAGATGCACGCGCCAGACCTGTCGTGCGTCGAGCCAGGTGGCACTGGTCACCGTCGTCCCGAAACGGATGTGGGGCGTGACGCCGCAGTCGTCGGCGCTGCGCTGGAGGTACTGCTCGATCTCTGGCTGTGCAGCGAAAAACCGCGACCACCGATTCGGCGGTGTGAACGAGAACGAGTACGCGTGGTTCGGGGTGTCGACGCCGCAGCCCGGATACCGGTTGTCCCGCCACACGCCACCGATGCTGTTCGCCTTCTCGACGATCGTGTACGAGATGCCGAGGCGATTCAGTCTGGCTCCCATGACGATGCCGCTCGGTCCGGCTCCGACGACCAGGACGTGTCCGGGATCGGACGCGGTTCTCGGAGCGTGCCATTCGATGTCGCGCGTTCGAAAGCCGAGTTCTTCCCGCATCATCGGGGCGTACTCGGGCGGCACCTGCTCGCCGAGACAGACGCTCATCATCTCGACCATCAACTCGTCGCCCGGATCGGTGATCGCCGGGTGCCCGACGGTGTCGGATTCACCCGCAAGATCGACCGCAGCTGCTCTGATCTCGGACGCGGCGGCCGATGACAGCCCGGCGCCCTCGTCGGCGATGAGGTTGACGTCTCGGCAGGGAGCGAACGGCGGTTCGAGCCACCGGCGATCGCCGCTGTGCTGGAAGACGCACATGAGCAGCACCCGCAGGTCGGCATCGGTAACCGCGTCGGCGATGGATGTGGTCATGCGGGTTCGACGAGTGAGGGGAGCACCAGATCGAGCATCTCGTCGAGCAGCTTCGAGATGTCGACGCCCGTGCCGCTGGCGATCTCGGGCTGTCCGAGATACAGCGAGCTGCCGGCGATGACTGCGGCGACCACCGACGGGTTGACCGGGCGGAACTCTCCTCGATCGACACCAACCCGAACGAGTTGTTCCACAACGGTCATCGCGAAGCGATAGTGGCGATCGACGAGCCGTCGCGCCGGAGCATCGTCGGAGAGGTCCTCGAAAAGCAGCGAACGGAACTGAAACTTGATGCCGCCGGTGGTGTATCGCCGGAGCTGTTCGGCAACGGGAGCAGATGGATCGATCTCGGCCATCGCCGATCGTCCCTTCTTGTGGAGGAAGCGGTCGAGCACCACGAGCACGAGCTCGTCTTTCGAATCGGCGATCTCGTAGAGCGTTCGCCGTGAACATCCGACACCTGCTGCCAGGTCACCGATCGTGAAGGCGGCGAAGCCCCGCTCCATGAACATCGATTCGAGTTGGTCGAGCACCTGACGATGCCGCGTGCCGAGTCGTTCCTCGGCAGAGCGCGACAGCAGCGGTCGAGGGGCATCGAGGGCCAAGGTGTGACGAACATCGATCGGGACCACGACGCTGAATTCGGCGGTGTCCATCGACTGATGGGTCATGCACCGGACTGTAGAACAGCCGCTGGTCCACATCGGTACTGAAACGCGGGTCCTGGTACCTTGCCGGTGGTGAACGCACCCACGGTCGCCACGTTTGCTCGGAACCGGATCGCCGCAGAGGTGCGGTCGTGAGCGTGTCGACCAGCCGGATCGGCACGGTGTTGCGGTCGCGACTCGACACGAAGTCGAGCGACTACCTGGCCAACCTGGCCGAGATGCAGGCGCTCTGGGACCAGGTCGCAGAACAGCTCGCCACGGTGCCGACGGTCGGAGGGCAGCGCTATGTCGACCGGCACCGTCGTCGCGGCAAGATGTTGGTGCGAGAACGGGTCGAGGCGCTCGTCGACCGGAATACGCCGTTCCTCGAACTCAGTCCGCTCGCCGGCTGGGGAACCCAGGACTGGGTGGGGGTCGGCACGGTCACGGGCATCGGTGTCGTCGAGGGTGTCGAGTGCGCCATCGTCGGTTCGGACATGACGTACCGCGGTGGTTCGGCGAACCCGAACTCGTTCGCCAAGTCGAGTCGCTTCTACGAGATCGCACGCGAGAACCGATTGCCGGTGATCGTGCTCAACGAGTCGGCCGGCGCCGAACTGCCGCGACAGGCCGACATCTTCGTACATGGAGGCGAGCAGTTCCGAGACATCACGCAACTCTCGAAACTCGGGATTCCGTCGATCACCGTCGCCTTCGGGCCGAACACCGCCGGTGGCGCGTATGTGCCGGGCATGAGCGACTACAGCGTCTTCGTGAAGGGGCGCGGCACCGCATACTTGGGTGGGCCGCCGCTCGTGAGGATGGCGATCGACGAGATCGTCGACGAGGAGACGCTGGGTGGTGCCGAGATGCACTCCCGCACGAGCGGGCTCTCCGACTTTCTGGCGGCCGACGAGATGGACGGCCTTCGTATCGCCCGCCAGATCGTTCGACACCTTCGATGGCGAAAGCTGGGGCCAGGTGCAACCGAGCCGAACGAGCCGCCGGTGTACGACACGGCCGAACTGCTCGGCTGTGCTTCGGCCGACGTTCGGATCCCGTTCGAGATACGCGAGGTGTTCGCCCGCACGCTCGACGGCAGCCGGTTCGAGGAGTTCAAGCCGCTGTACGGCGACAAGCTCGTCTGCGGCTGGGGTTCGATCCACGGCTTCCCTGTCGGCGTGCTCGGCAACAACGGGATCCTGTTCTCGGAAGAGGCAGCGAAGGGTGCCCAGTTCATCCAGCTGTGCAACAAGACGAACACGCCGCTGTTGTTCATGCACAACATCACGGGCTTCATGGTGGGCTCGAAGGCGGAACAGGGCGGCATCATCCGCAACGGCGCCAAGATGATCAACGCCGTGTCGAATTCCACGGTGCCGCACTTCAACCTCATGGTGGGCGCCAGCTACGGCGCCGGCAACTACGGAATGGCCGGCAAGGCGTACAACCCTCGCTTCATCTTCACCTGGCCCAACCACCGCATCGCAGTGATGGGACCCAAGCAGTTGGCCGGCGTGATGGACATCGTGGCGCGCAACGCAGCGGCCGGCAGAGGCATCGACGTCGACGAAGAGGCGCTGAAGGCGCAGACCTCGGCACTCGAACAGCAGATCGAGACCGAGTCGACTGCGCTCTACTCGACCGGCCGCATGTGGGACGACGGCATCATCCACCCTGCCGACACTCGGACGGTGCTCGGGATGGCGATCTCTGCGGCTCACAGCAACGAGATCGTCGGTGCCACTGAGTACGGCGTGTGGAGGCACTGATGAGTGAGCAGCCGCATCCCATTCGTTGCCTGTTGATCGCAAACCGAGGAGAGATCGCCGTGCGGATCGCGCGCACAGCGCATCGCCTCGGCATCGGCACGGTTGGCGTGTACTCCGAACCCGATGCCAATGCACTGCATGTCGACTGCGTCGACCTGGCCGTCTCGCTGGGGGGCGCGTTGCCGGCCGACTCCTACCTGCGTGCCGACGCGCTGCTGCACGCGGCGATCGACACCGGGTGCGACGCCGTGCATCCCGGCTACGGGTTTCTCTCGGAGAAAGCCGACTTCGCCCAGCAGGTCATCGACGCCGGGCTCCGTTGGGTCGGCCCGACGCCTGCTCAGATCCGAGCACTCGGCGACAAGGTCGAGGCCAAGCGTGCCGCCGTCCGAGCCGGCGTGCCGACAGCCCCGATCTTCGAGGCGTCGCCCGGCGTGGTTCCCGCCGATGTGCCGATGCCGGCCATCGTGAAAGCGGCCGCAGGCGGTGGAGGCCGTGGTATGCGCATCGTGAGGAGTCGAGACGAACTCGTCGCAGCGATCGAGGCCGGATCGCGAGAGGCACTGTCGGCCTTCGGCGATGGCACCGTGTTCATCGAGCCGTACATCGAACGTGCACGCCACGTCGAGGTGCAGGTGATGGGCGACGCCCACGGCAACGTGGTGCATCTCGGCGAGCGCGAGTGCTCCATCCAGCGCCGCAACCAGAAGATCGTCGAAGAAGCACCATCGGCAGGCATCTCCGACAGCGTGCGAACTGCGCTGTGTCAGGGTGCGATCGCCCTGGCCGAACATGTCGGCTACGAGGGCGCCGGCACCGTCGAGTTCCTCGTCGGTGCCGATGACCAGATCAATTTCCTTGAGGTGAACACACGTCTTCAGGTCGAGCATCCGGTGACCGAGGCGGTGACCGGGCTCGACCTGGTCGAGCTGCAACTCCGCGTCGCTGCGGGCGATCCGCTGCCGATCACGCAGGACGATGTGACCATCACGGGTCACGCCATCGAGGTGCGCGTCGTCGCCGAGGACCCGTCGGCGGGCTGGTTGCCCTCGACCGGCACGCTGTCGTCGTTCGCCGTCGGCGAAGGTGTACGCGTCGACACGGGGTTCCGAACTGGGGCCGTGGTCTCGCCCCACTACGACTCGCTGCTGGCCAAGGTCATCAGCCATGCGC
Organism: Ilumatobacteraceae bacterium; assembly: GCA_037969115.1. GTDB lineage: Bacteria > Actinomycetota > Acidimicrobiia > Acidimicrobiales > Ilumatobacteraceae > JBBKWQ01. Next base: position 4,488 of record JBBKWQ010000402.1, on the reverse strand, counting down.
CGACGCGTTCGGAAGCCGCCCGGACATTGGCCCGTTCGTTGCGAGCCTCCGAGATCGCCGGCGTGCGCACGAACGTCCACAACCTGATCGCGGTGCTCGAGGAGCCCGACTTTCTGGCGGCGCGCACACCGACGGCATACCTGGAGGAGCATCCGGTCGTCGTCGAGGCGGCCGGTCCCGGCGGCGACGAACTCGCTGCGCTGCTGCTGGGCGCTGTGTTCGCGACCGAGGCACGCGACCGCCGCAGCGACGCCGTGACGGGCTTTGCGCCGTCGGGCTGGCGCAACCTGCGAATCCACGGACAAAGACAGACATGGTTGCTCGATGGACGCGAGCACGATGTCGAATACGTGATGCTCGCTGACGATCGCGCCGATGTCTGGTTCGGGCGATGGCCCGAACCCATCGAGGACGGAAGCTTGGCGACCGACGAACGGGCTCTGGCCCCGGTTCGGCTGCTCTCCCGCTCCGATGACCGGCAGGTGATCGAACTCGACGGCGTTCGGCGGGTCATCAACGTGTCGTTCGGTCCTGACGGTGGAGTGCTGACGTCGAGCGTGGTCGGTTCGGTGACCTGGCGACGACCGCCGCGGTTCGCCGACCACGATCTCGAGGCCGAGGGCGGTGGCCCGATCTGCCCATTGCCCGGCACCGTCATCGCCGTCCACGTCGAGGTCGGACAGCAGGTGAGAGACGGTGAGCTCCTGATGGTCGTCGAGGCGATGAAGATGGAGCACAAGATCACCGCCGTCGGCGACGCAACGGTCGCACAGGTGCACTTCGACGTCGGCGACAGAGTCGATCAGGGTGATCTGCTCGTGGCACTCGATCATGGGACTGGTGAACGCGAGTGACCGATCCGATTCGCATCGCCAACTGTTCGGGATTCTTCGGAGACCGTCCGAACGGAGCGCTGGAAATGGTCGAGGGTGGCCCGCTCGACGTGCTCACGGGCGACTGGTTGGCGGAGCTGACCATGCTCATCTTGAGCCGGATCCGCGCCAAGCGACCGGGTGGCGGCTTCGCCGGCACGTTCGTGCAGCAGATGGAAGACGTGATGGGGACGTGCCTCGATCGGGGCATCAGGGTCGTCTCGAATGCAGGAGGTCTCGACCCGGACGGCTGTGCCGAGGCGGTTGCCCAAGTGGCGGCCAAGTTGGGTTTGTCGCCCACGATCGCCTACGTCGACGGTGACGACCTCATGCCGCGATTGTTCGACCTCGTTGCGTCCGGCGAGCTCGAACCGTTCGGCGCCGACGGTGAACTCGGCGATCCCGACCGGTATCTCACGGCGAACGCATATCTCGGTTGTTGGGGAATCGTGGATGCGCTCGAGCGCGGTGCCGACATCGTGATCACGGGCCGCGTCACCGATGCCGCCGTTGTGTGTGGTCCTGCAGCATGGCGTCACGGGTGGAAGCGCGACAGCTTCGACGAACTGGCGGGTGCTGTGGTGGCCGGGCACCTCATCGAATGCAGCGCACAGGTCACGGGCGGCAACTATTCGTTCTTCCACGAGATTCCGGGTACCGCCGTCACCGGAGCGTCGGCACGGCTGGGGTTCCCGTGGGCAGACGTGTCGGCCGACGGATCCTCGGTGATCGGCAAACACGACGGCACCGGCGGTGCGGTCAACGTCGGCACCGTGACGTCGCAGCTCTTGTACGAGATCGGCGGGCCCGAGTATCTCGGGCCCGACGTCACGACGCGATTCGACTCGATCGTGCTCGACCAGGTTGCGCCCGATCGAGTACGCGTCTCTGGCGTTCGCGGACAGGCTCCACCCTCCACACTCAAAGTCGCCATGAACGAACTGGGCGGGTATCGCAATTCGTTCTCCGTGGCGTTGACCGGCCTCGACATCGATGCGAAGGCGGCGTTCGCCCAGGCTGCCTTTTGGGACGCTTGCCCCGTCGGACCTGATGACTTTGCATCGATCGTGAGCCGGGTGATCCGCACCGACAAACCCGACCCTGTCACGCAGGAGGAGGCGACTGCCGTGTGGAGGCTCACGGTGAAAGACGCCGACGAGCGCAAGGTCGGGCGGGCGTTCTCCGATGCGATGGTACAGACCGCGCTCGCCGGTATCCCTGGCATGTACGGGTTGGGTGGTGGACCGTCGGCGGCGACACCGTTCGGTGTTTACCGCCCGGCCAAGGTGTCGTCGAGTCTCGTCCCGCAGTACGTGCACGTTGTCGGCGGCGACATGAAAGTGATCGAGTCGGTGGCGCCCAGCGGTGTCGAGGTTCGTTGCGAGTGTGCGGCGGCGCCTCCGGCACCCGGGGGACCGACCACCGAAGTCCCGATCGGTTGCGTGGTCGGAGCGCGTTCCGGCGACAAAGGCGGGAATGCCAACATCGGGGTGTACGCACGCAACGACGAGGGGTGGGCCTGGCTCGACAATGCGCTCACCGTCGACCGGATTCGCGTGTTGCTGCCCGAGGCGGTCGGCCTCGAGATCGAGCGGTATCGCTTCCCGGCCATCCGTTCGCTCAACTTCGTGCTCGTCGACCTCCTCGAGGAGGGGGTGGCGGCATCGACCCGCCAGGACGCCCAGGCCAAGGCACTGGGCGAGTGGCTCCGTGCGCGCGTGATGGCCGTCCCCGATTCGGTGATCGCAGCGCAGCCGCGTTGACCTGACACAGCCGACCTGCCGCCGATCGTCGACACCCATGTCGTGCCGGGCGCGAGCTACGTTGCCCGAATGCAACCAAGCGCACCGAAGCGCGTCGGAGTCGTCGGAGCAGGTGGCATGGGCCGCGAGCACATCCGGAACCTCATCGGTGCTGCGGGTGTGGAGATCGTCGTGGTCGCGGACGCGGTGCTGGACGCTGCCACGAGTGCAGCAGCGTCCATCGGTGCCGAGGCCACCAATGCGCCACTCGACGCGATCCGCCGCGACGGTCTCGACGCCGTCGTGATCGCGTCGCCCGACGACACGCACGCAGACTTCGCTGTGGCAGCGATCGAGGCCGGACTCATGGTGCTCTGCGAGAAGCCGTTGGCGCACGACCTTGCGGGTGCGGGTCGGGTCCTGGCAGCCGAGATGGCGGCAGGTCGCCGTCTGCTTCAGACCGGGTTCATGCGGGTCTACGACGAGGCGCATCTGCAGGTCGCCGAGGCACTCGGGTCGCTGGGCATGGTCCGGATGCTCCGCTGCTTCCATCGAAACGCAAACGGCGCGTGGCTGCGCAGCGTCGACGCGGTGCTGACCCAGTCGTTGATCCACGATGTCCACACCATTCGATGGCTGACCGGGTCGGAGGTCGAGCGCGTCACGACCCACGTGGTCGAGCGAGAAGGAGGCGTCGGGGTGATTCACCTGGTCGCCGAGATGGCGAACGGGTCCGTTGCCACCGTCGACTTCGACGACATCGCGTCCGACTACGACGTGGGCGTCGAGGCTTTCGCTATCGGTGGGACGGTGTTCAGCGCCCCGCAGCTCCGTGCGACCGTGCACTCCGGAGGAGACGCATCGCGGCGTATCGGCACCGACTGGTTCGCGCGTTTCACCGAGGCGTATCGGCGCGAGGCCCATGCGTGGGCGGACAGCGTGGCGACGGGGACCGCCGTGGGCCCGTCCACCTGGGACGGTTTCGCCGCACAGTCGGTGATCGATGCGGCAACGCGTTCGGTGACGAGCGGTGAAGCCGCATCGGTGATGATGCCCATGCGTCCGTCGATGTATGACGACACGCCGATGCACGTGGCGGGCGAATGACCGAAGGAGGAGTGCGATGACGGTTCGAGTGGGCGTGTTCGGCACGAGTTGGTGGGCTGATGCGATGTATCTTCCACCGCTCACGAATCATCCCGACGCAGAGGTCGTCGGCGTGTGCGGTCGACGTCAGGCGACCACCGTGGAGTTCGCAGACGCGTGGGGTGTTCCGGCCTGGTTCACCACACCCGAGGAGATGTTCGATCGCTGCGAACTCGATGCGGTCGTGATCGCCACTGCCAACGACACGCACCTCGAGCTGGCGATGATGGCGCTCGAGCGAGGGATTCACGTGTTGTGCGAGAAGCCGCTCGCCCTCGACGCCGACCAGTCGGCGGCCATGGCCGCGCTCGCCGAGCAGCAGGGCGTGATCACCATGGTGCCCTTCACGTACCACTACATGCCCGTGAATCGGTGGGTCCAGCAGTTGATCGCCGACGGCTATGTCGGACGGGTGTTACACGTGAACATTCGTTACTACACGAGTTTCGGCTTCGACCCGGCGTATTCGTGGCGCTTCGATCGCGAGATTGCGGGCACCGGCATCATCGGCGATCTGGGCTCACACTGGATTCACCTGGCGCGTTGGCTGCTCGGCGAACCCGAGACGGCAGTGTCGGCGGTGTCGACGACGTTCGTCGACCGGGACGCACGACCGGACGGTGGGGAGTACGAGCGGCTCGAGGACAGCGTCGTGATGACAATTCGGTACCGCTCCGGTGCCTACGGAGTGCTGCAGACCAGTTCCGTGTGCTGGGAGGGCGGACCGT
>JBBKWQ010000401.1:0-7389 GCA_037969115.1 Ilumatobacteraceae bacterium | reverse complement strand
ATGGTCTTCCTGATGACCGAGATCCAGAAGGGTGCCAAGGCCTTCCTGAAGAAGGAATACACGTGGGTGTCGGGCTTCGGTGGTGCGGGCGTTCGCCATGGTCGCCACGGTCATGCCCGCATACCCGGCCGTGCCAGACAGCACGGCGCCGAGCAGGTAGCTGACGGCAGCAAGTGGCACGATCACGATCGCCAGCAGCGCCATCATGATGACCACGAAGCCCGACACCCACGTGTATTCCTTCTTCAGGAAGGCCTTGGCACCCTTCTGGATCTCGGTCATCAGGAAGACCATGCGATCGTTGCCGGGCGACTCCTTCTCGACGGACTTGTAGAAGAAGTATGCGAGAGCGAGCGCGGCGACGGCCGAGAGTGCTGCAAGGTAGGGGACGACGTCCACGGGGTTCATGCCTCCTGAGGGCGTGGTGAAACGGACCGGACCATGATGGTCGGGACCGCATGCTAAATCCCAACCGGGCCGAATCCACCCCCGTCGCGATGTCGACGCGCCGACGCGGTGAGCCAACCGTCACGGTGGAGAGCCCGAACTTCGTGCACGGTCGATTGGGCCGGCGGGGCGAGCGCCGGGGTAGTTTCGTAGCCATGGCAGAGACTTTGAGTCGCGGCCCGGTCACGGGCACCGCCACCAAGCGCGGCGGCAAACGCAAGCCGTTCGTCATCGACTTCTACTCGACCGCAGTCGGCAAGAAGTACGTGATGGCGATCACCGGCATCATCGGAATCGGCTTCGTCATCGGTCACATGATCGGCAACCTCAAGGTGTACCTCGGGGTGGTCACCGAGTCGAACGGCGAGCGCGCGTACGACATCGACATCTACGGCGAATTCCTACGCGAGATCCTCGTGCCGATCCTTCCGCACGGCTACTTCCTCTGGATCATGCGGATCGGCCTGATCGCGGCGATCGTCCTCCACGTGCACGCGGCGTACTCGCTGACCGTGCTGAACCGCAAGGCTCGACCGGTGAAGTACATGTCACCGCGTGACTACCAGGTCGCCAACTTCGCCAGCCGAACCATGCGCTGGACCGGCATCCTCGTCCTGCTCTTCCTGGCCTGGCACCTGGCCGATCTCACATGGGGCTTCGCCAACCCCGACTTCGAGCACGGTGCCGTCTACCGCAACCTCGATGCGAGCCTGAGCCGCGTGCCGGTGTCGATTCTGTACATCGTGGCGAACATCGCACTCGGTATCCACCTGTTCCACGGCACGTGGAGCCTCTTCCAGTCGATCGGCTGGAACAACCCGAGGTTCAACGAGTGGCGCAAAGGCATCGCAGCCGGTGTGGCGACGATGGTGGTCGTCGGAAACGTATCGATCCCGATCATGGTCCTCGCCGGGGTCATCGAATACAAGCCGCTCTGAGGAGACTGACAACAACCATGAGCATCACCCTCGAATCCAAGATCCCCGACGGTCCGCTCGCCGACAAGTGGGACAACTTCAAGGCCAACGAGAAGTTGGTCAACCCTGCGAACAAGCGCAAGTTCAAGATCATCGTGGTCGGAACCGGACTGGCCGGTGCGTCGGCAGCGGCGACGCTCGCGGAGCTCGGTTACCAGGTCGACGCGTTCACGTTCCACGACTCGCCCCGCCGGGCGCACTCCATCGCAGCTCAGGGCGGCATCAACGCGGCGAAGAACTATCGCGGCGACGGTGACTCGATCCACCGCCTCTTCTACGACACGGTGAAGGGAGGCGACTTCCGCAGCCGCGAGGCCAACGTGCACCGCCTCGCACAGGTGTCGGTCGACATCATCGATCAGATGGTCGCCCAGGGCGTGCCGTTCGCACGCGAGTACGGCGGCATGCTCGACAATCGTTCGTTCGGCGGAGCGCAGGTGAGTCGCACGTTCTATGCGCGCGGCCAGACCGGCCAGCAGCTCCTCATCGGTGCGTACCAGCAGCTCGCCCGCCAGATCGGGCTCGGCACCGTCAACCTCTACAACCGCATGGAGCTCGTCGACGTCGTCAACATCGACGGCCGCTGTGCCGGAATCGTCACCCGTGACCTGCTCACCGGTGACGTGACGTCGCATTCCGCACACGCGGTCGTGATGGCAACGGGTGGGTACGGCAATGCGTTTTTCCTGTCGACCAACGCCATGGCGTGCAACGTCACTGCAGCGTGGCGAGCGCACCGCAAGGGTGCTGCATTCGCGAATCCCTGTTACACCCAGATCCACCCCACGTGCATCCCGCAGGCCGACGATTTCCAGTCGAAGCTCACGCTCATGTCGGAGTCGTTGCGCAACGACGGCCGCGTCTGGGTTCCCAAGAACCCCGACGAGACCCGGTCGGCCGATCAGATTCCCGACGCCGACCGCGACTACTACCTCGAGCGCATCTACCCGAGCTTCGGCAACCTGGCACCGCGCGACGTGTCGTCGCGGGCGGCCAAACGCGCTGTCGACAATGGGCAGGGCGTCGGTCCGCTGAAGAACGGTGTGTACCTCGACTTCGCCGAAGCCATCGGCCGACTCGGTGAAGACGTCGTGCGCGAGCGGTATTCGAACCTGTTCGACATGTACGAGCGCATCACCGGCGAGAACCCGTACAAGGTGCCGATGCGCATCTACCCCGCATCGCATTACACGATGGGCGGGCTCTGGGTCGATTACGAACTCATGACCACGATCCCCGGGTTGTACTGCGCCGGTGAAGCGAACTTTTCCGACCACGGTGCCAACCGGCTCGGCGCGTCGGCACTGATGCAGGGATTGGCCGATGGCTACTTCGTCCTGCCGTACACCATCTCCAACTTCTTGGCGAACCTGCTCAACAAGCCAATCCCCGACACGAGCCACGAGGCGTTCCGACAAGCCGAGAACGAGGCACGTGATCGGTTCAAGCAGTACCTCGACATCGGTGGCACACGGTCGCCCGACTACTTCCACCGCGAGCTCGGCAAGATCATCTGGGACTACTGCGGTATGGAGCGCACCGAACAGGGACTCGAGAAGGCGCTGTCCGAGATTCCCGCCCTGCACGACGAGTTCAAGAAAGACCTGCGGGTCACCGGTGACGGTGAGAGCACGAACCAGACCTTGGAGAAAGCAGGTCGAGTCGACGACTTCTTCGAGCTCGGCGTGCTCATGTGCCGAGATGCGCTCGAACGCAAGGAGTCGTGCGGGGGCCACTTCCGGGCCGAGTATCAGGACGAAGAAGGCGAGGCGAAGCGCGACGACGAGAACTTTGCACACGTCGCTGCCTGGGAGTTCAGCGGTGACCCGGCCGCTCCCATCCGCCACCAGGAAGAACTCGAATACGAAGTCGTCAACTTCCAGACCCGGAGCTACAAGTGAGCATCCTCACCAACATCACCCTGAAGATCTGGCGACAGAACGGCCCCGACTCCGACGGCAGGTTCGAGTCGCATCACATCGCCGAGATCACCGACGAGGCGTCGTTCCTCGAACTGCTCGACATCCTCAACGAGCGCCTCATCGAAGAAGGCCATGAAGCAGTGGTGTTCGACCACGACTGCCGCGAGGGCATCTGCGGTACGTGCTCGTTGATGATCGACGGGCAAGCCCACGGGCCCGAGCGGGGAACCGCGACCTGTCAGCTCCACATGCGCACGTTCTCGTCGGGTGACACGATCACGATCGAGCCATGGCGTGCGGCGGCGTTCCCGATCATCAAAGATCTGATGGTCGACCGGGCACCCCTCGATCGCATCGTCGAAGCGGGCGGTTTCATCACGGCAGCAACCGGTGGTGCTCCCGACGCGAACCTGATCCCGGTGCCCAAGCCCGTCGCCGACGCGTCGATGGACGCGGCCGAATGCATCGGATGCGGGGCCTGCGTCGCGGCATGTCCGAACGGAGCCGCCAACCTGTTCACGGGCGCCAAGGTCACCCATCTCAACCTCCTTCCGCAGGGTCAGGCCGAGCGGTACTCCCGCACCGAGGACATGGTCGAGACGATGGATGAGTACTTCGGCTCCTGCACGAATCACGGCGAGTGCGAGGCGGCATGCCCCAAGCAGATCTCGATCGACGTGATCGCAGTCATGAACGCCGACTACCTGAAGGCCAAGTTCAAGAATCGCAAGGCACTCAGCCGGCGCTGATGCACACGCCGGCTGCGTTGCCGAGTCGGCCCGGTCGATCGCTTCAGTCGGGGCGAACCGTCACAACGCATGCGTAGTGGTTCGTGGCCGTCACCTCGGTGACACCGGTGCTCGAGGTCACCGGGTCGGCCCTGAGCGTGAGGGCAAACGTGAGCGCGCCCAGGGTGTCGGGCACGCTGAGTGAGATACGCCCGACGCGAACGCATTCGTCGGGGCCGATCTCACCGCCGAACGACCACCGTCGCTCACCGCCGGCCCAACTGGCGATCACCTCGACCACGCCGCCCTCGATCGATGCGTGGAGGTCGCTCACGACGTGGACGTCGAGTTCGAGATCGTCCCCGGGGCACACGAGTTCGGGAGGACGATCGGCGACGACGATCACGGGTTGGCATGCCCGCCGAACCGCTGCGTAGCCGAGCTTGGGCCGACGCTGATGATCGAGCACGCTGAACGACACCACGGGTGCAGGGTCGTTGAACGAGAACATAGCGAACCCGCCGGCCGGCCGGTACTTGATTCGGCGCAGCAACTCGATGTGATGTCGCAGCAGCTCGGCTTGATAGTGCTGTGTGGCGAGCGCCCAGTCGTCGAACGTCTTGAAATCGGCGGGTGGGACGCGATCGTCGAACACCCACTTCTGCAGGCCATGACGTTCGGCGAGCTGCTCCCAGTCGAGGTCGGGCCACGCATCGGAGTCGATGTAGCTCGCGGATTCGGGTGCCGCCTGGGCACCGAACTCGGAGAGGAACCGCACGAGCCTGGGCACTCGGGCGGCGAGTCGTTCGACGTCACGGATGTTTCCGTGATACCAGCCGAAGTAGAAGTGGCTGTCGGTGCCGTCGAGCGTCGGCAGGTGCGGCAACACACCTGAGTGGGGCACGCACGCCCGGGTCGGATCGGTCCGCTCGAACGAGCGCTTGACCCAACGATCGAGCACCGATTTGTTCCACGACGGGAGCTGGTGTGCGGCGAGATATCGAGCGCGGGCTCGCAGCGAGTCACCTTCCAGGCCGACCGCGACCGCGGCGGGGTCGTTGTGCGCCGACCACAACACGATCGACGGATGGTGACCGAGTTCGTTCACCGCCTCTGCGGCCTGGAGCACCGCCTGCGCTCGCACGCTGCGGGCGTAGCCCCATTGGAGCGGGAAGTCCTGCATGAGGAGCACACCCAGGTCGTCGGCTGCATCGTAGACGGCCGGGTGAGCGATGTGTGCATGCACTCGGAGCACATCGAGCCCGGCGTCCACCGCCAACTCGATGTCGCGACGCGCCTCGGAGGCAGAAACATCGGCGAGTGCGGCCTTCGTGGGGAGGAGGTTGGCTCCTTTCAAGAAGAGCCGTTCGCCATTCACCGAACACGTCCACGAGTTCCACGCAACCTCTCGCAAGCCCGTTCGTCGCGTCTCGCTGGCACTGACCGCCCCGTCGATGATGATCTCGACGGTGAGTTCGGTGAGCGGTTGTGCTCCGAGGGTGTGGGGCCACCACAGCGCCGGGTTGCTGAGGTCGAGATTCCAGTTGACCTCGTTGATTCCCTTGGCCAATGGTCGCTCGGACTCGCCGACGGCGGTGCCGTTGCGCAGCGTCCTGATACGCACCGTCCGGTTGGCGTCGCTGTCGAGTCGGGCGGTCAGCAGGATGTGCGCACGGTTCTCGTCGGCGTCCCGGCAGAGCACGCGGAACCGATCGATCATGACGGGTCCGGTCTCGAAGATGCGGACCGAGCGCCAGAGGCCGCCCGGATTCCAGTTGCGATCGATGCCGTCCCAGTGTTGGAACACGCCGGTGATGCTGCGTTTGCCTCGATGGCTGCGCTGCGGGGGGCAGGCCACTTCGACGGCGAGTACGTGTTCGTCACCGATCCCCGACAGGGCGGTGATGTCGAAGCGGTGTGGGAAGAAGTAACCCTCGGGATCTCCCAGGTAGGCGCCGTCGAGCCACACGTCGGCCTGGTAGAACACCCCGTCGATCGACACGAACCGCCGTCGCCCGGCTGCGGGCTCGGGCATCGTGAATCGACGTCGATAGAGCAGCGGTCCGTCGTCGGCGCCGTAGTCGGGGTGATGGCGCCAGTGGCCGGGCACCTCGATCGACGACCACGACGAGTCGTCGCTCTCGAGCCCGATGCCGCCACGACGGAGGTCGTCGGTGGCGGGTAGTGCTCGCCATACCCCGCTGAGATCCACGGGCGCAGGCTACCGATCGGTCCGGTCGGTATCCTGCATCGCCGTATGGTACGGACCTCCGGCTTCATCGATCGTCGGGCCGTCGCTGATGCCGTCCCGCTGGCGATTCCGGCGCTGCCGTTCGGGTTCGTGATCGGCGTGGCGATCGTCGAGTCCGAGATGCCCACGTGGGCCGGCTGGGCCACCGCGCCCCTGGTCTTCGCCGGAGCCGCACAACTCGCGATCGTCACGTTGGCAGGCACGGCGTCGGTCTGGGCGATCATTGCCGCAGTCTTCGTGATCAATTCCCGGCACGTGATGTACAGCGCAGCCCTGGCTCCGGCATTCAGGCACCAGCCGCGCTGGATCCGTTGGCTCGGACCGGCGGTGCTCATCGACCAGGTGTTCGCGCTGGTGTCGCTGCGCCCCGACGCATCGCCTCGCGAATTCCGGAGGTACTTCGTGTCGGTCGGACTCGTGTTCTACACCGTCTGGAACATCGCCGTGCCCTTGGGCATGGCGGTGGGGCCCGTGATCCCGGAGTCGTGGCGACTCGACTTCGCACCGCCGATCATGTTCGTCGGGCTGGTGCTCATGGGTGTCCGACGAATCCCGGCGGGCGTTGCGGCGATCGTGGGCGGCACCGTCGCGCTGCTGACCGTGCAGCTTCCGGATCGGCTCTGCATCGTGATCGGAGCGTCGGCCGGTGTCGTTGCAGGGGCCGCTGCCGAGTTCGTCGTCGCCCGCGGCGAATCCGACCCGCTGCCCGAATTGATCGAGGTCGAGCGGTGACCGCAGCGTCGGCCGTCTTCGTGGTGTTCACCGCAACGCTCGTCACCTATGGCTTGCGCTCCAGCGTGATCGTGCTGCTCGCAGGTCGAACGATCCCGCTCTCGATCGAACGTGCGTTGCGCAACGTCGGGCCGGCCGTTCTGGCGGCGCTCGTGGTGAGTCTGGCCGTCGGGAGCGAGGGTGACATCGGCGCACTGGACGCTGCTGAGTTCATCGCGTTGGGCGTGGCCGCCGCGGTTGCCTGGTGGCGCAGGAGCCTGTTGCTCACCATCGCCTTCGGCATGACCACATTGCTCGTGCTCGGCGCCCTGATCTGACCGTCCCGTCCCACT
>JBBKWQ010000400.1:0-6215 GCA_037969115.1 Ilumatobacteraceae bacterium | reverse complement strand
GTCATCGCCAAGGGCATCGTGCCGGTGGGGTTCTCACCGATCGGGTCGCCCGCCCGTCCTGCTCGCGATCGAACCGGGGACGACACGGTCGACATCGATGACCCCGTGGTGATCGACATCGCCGCCCGCCACGGCGTCCACCCGGCGACGTTGTGTGTGAAGTGGGCGGTGCAGCGTGGTCACGTACCCATTCCGTTCTCGGTGACCCGCCGCAACTACCTGGCAAACCTTCAGTCGACGGTGTCGGCCTCACTGACCGATGACGAGATGCGCGCGCTCGGCCGGATCGACCGGAACAACCGTCTCGTCAAGGGCCAGGTCTTCCTCTGGCGTGACGGTCAGCCGTGGCAGGACCTCTGGGATCTCGACGGCACGATCGCGCACTGACCCCGCACGATCGGAGCGCGCCCTGTGGCCTGGGAGCGTCAGCCGGCAGGCGGATCGCGAGCCGGATGGCCCCGGCGCTGCTCAGCTGCCTTGTTTGAGGGCCCTCATGACGAGGGTGGTGGGCACTGGTGAAAATTCGGACACGCCGAGTTCGTGCATGACGTCGACGAGGAAGTTGGCGCGACCGAGGTGGGTGAGCCACTCACCGATCGTGCGAACGCCACTGCCGTAGGGCCGCACGAGGCTGCCGTGTTCGTCGTTGCTGTACACGTGGGCGAACGGATGCGGTACAGCGATCACGAAGTGGTGGCTGGGCTTCAGCACGCGATGAACCTGGCGGAGCAGACGACCGAGGTCGTCGACATCGCCGAGGGTGTGGTTGGCGACGACGGCATCGACCGATCCGCTCGTGGCGAAACCGAGGTCGGCGAGTTCGCCCACGTGACATTGCACGGTGACCTCGAGCTCGACCGCTTTCGCTCGCAGGCGTTCGATTCGGTCGGCGTTCGGATCGACCGCGATCGACTTCGCGCCTGCGAGCGCGAAGGCGAGGGCGTTGTACTCGTCGGACACGCCGAGCTCGATGGTGCGCTTGCCATCGCTGATCGACCCGCACAGGCGGAGTTCGTCATCGTCGGGAATGTCGCGGCCATAGGACACGCTGTGGGTACTCACGGTGACCAGTGTGCCCGCCGGCGCCCGCTCAGGCGTGGATCTTGCGGCGACGGTAACGTGGGTGAATGGCTTTTTCGGTCGGTGCGCTGCGCGGCGGGGAACGACGCGGCATCGTCGACCATCGTCTGGCGCGTCGGATGCTGATCAATCAGGTCAAGCTCGGACGGATGGGCCGCGAGTACGTGTGTGACGCTCACCCCGAACTCGTTCGCGCTGCTCGCAACATCGGCACCGAGACGTCGACACTCTGTCCGATCTGTGAGCAGAGCAACCTGCGCCTCGTCACCTATGTGTTCGGGCACCGGCTGCCGGCTCACGGCCGTGTGGTGTCGACGAAGAAGGAACTGAGCGCGCTCGGTGCGCGTGGCGGTGAGCTCACGGCGTATGTGGTCGAGACCTGTACCGAGTGCCGATGGCATCACCTTCTGCGGGTCTTCCCGATCGGCGACTGATCGTCATCGACCGAAGGACCCGCATGCGGTCGATCTGGTCGGGTTGTGTCGCCGGCGCGCTGCTCTTGTCGGCCTGCACGTCCGAGTCGACGGACACGACGCCACCGCCGCTCTCGTCACCGGACCCATCAGGAGCACCATCAGCGGTGTCGTCGGAGCCGACTGCCGTGCGGACGCCGGTCGGATTCGAGTCGATCGCGGCCACCATCACCGATGCCACCGGGGAGGTGTGCGATGTCTGTTTCTGGCTGGCCGACGACGCCGACCTGCGCGCACGGGGCCTGATGCGCATCGATGAACTCGGCGTGGCCGACGGAATGGTGTTCGTGTACGAGAGCGACGTGTCGACCAGGTTCTGGATGAAGAACACCGAAATCGCACTGTCGATCGCTTATTTCGACGCCGTCGGTCACTACGTCGGTCAGCTCGACATGGAACCGTGCGTCACGAGTGATTGCGAGACCTACGAACCGCCCGGCAAGTTTCGCATGGCACTCGAAATGCCCGTCGGTGATCTGGAGTCGTTCGGCGTCGGACCGGGTTCGGTACTCCGTTACACCCCGATGCCATGCTCCGGAGTGTGACACGTCCCGCACCGGTACACTCCGGTGTTCCTATCCACCCTGCCCACGAACCGTTCGTGGGCCCCGGTCCACAGCGGCCGAGTCCGAAGGGAGAACATCACGCATGATGCGTGCCTACGAAATGATGATCATCATCGATGGCGACGTCGACGATCCGAAGGCTCAGACCTGGATCAAGACCGTTTCCGATGGAATCGAAGCTGCCGGAGGTTCCCTCCACGGCAAGCCCGACTGGTGGGGTAAGCGCCAGTTCGCCTACCCGATCAACAAGAAGGAATCGGGTTACTACCTCGTGGTGGAGTGCGTCGTCGCCGGCGGTGCTCTCGACGAACTCGAGCGCCAGCTCCGTCTCGCGGACGACATCGTCCGCCACAAGCTGATCCGTCTGCCCGAAGACGAGGCCGAGCGCCGCGGCATGACTGCCGCTGTCTGATAGCAGCACCACGAAGGGAGCCATCACATGGCTGATAACACCATCACCCTGGTCGGAAACCTGACCCGCGATCCCGAACTCCGGTACACCACCGGTGGCCGAGGCGTCGCGAGTTTCGGTATGGCCGTCAACCGTCGCTACCAAGTCAACGGCGAGTGGCAAGAACAGACCTCGTTCTTCAACGTCGTCGCCTGGGGCCAACTCGGCGAGAACGTGGCCGCAACACTGGGCAAGGGCAACCGCGCCATCGTGTTCGGTCGTCTCGAGCAGCGCAGCTGGGAAACCCAAGACGGCGAGAAGCGCAGCGTCGTCGAGGTCGTGGCCGACGAGGTCGGACCCGGCCTGCGTTGGGCACAGGCTCAGATCGAGCGCAACGAACGCTCTGGAAGTGACTTCGGTGGTTCCAGCGGCGGCGGCGCCAGCGGTGGTTCCAGCGGTGGTGGCGCCAGCAGTGGTGGTTCGGGTGGAGGATCCGCCCGGCAACCCGACCCGATCTACGGCGACGAAGAGCCGTTCTAACCCAGTTGTTCGATTCGCGAAGGCACTTCGCGAACGTGATTTCGTCCAGGAAGGACCAGCCTCATGGCTAGCAAGAAGAAAGGCAGCTCCAGCCGCGCACCTCGCGGCAAGGATGCCAACCCCCGCAAGTACAAGAAGAAGACGAGCCCCCTGCTCATCGAGAAGGTCGAGTTCGTCGACTACAAAGACGTCGATCTACTGAACCGTTTCATGAGCGATCGAGCCAAGATCCGCAACCGTCGGGTCAGCGGCAACGATGTTCAGCAACAAAGTGACATCGCCAACGCCATCAAGATCGCCCGCGAGATGGCATTGCTGCCCTACGCGAAGCGGGTCGCCTCGTCGAGCCGGTCACGGTCGAGTCGCGATGGTGACGATCGCGAACGTCGTCCGCGTCGCGACGACGCTCCGGTCGAGCGCACCGAGGGCAAGACCGACACTGGCGACACCGCCGATACTGGCGACACCGCCAACTCTGGCGACGACGTCAACACCGAGACGGCCGAGACGACCGCCGCCACCCCCGAGAACAGCGAGGTCTGAGTCATGCAGATCATCCTTCGTTCCGATCTCGATGGTCTCGGCAAGCGTGGCGACATCGTCGACGTTGCCGACGGGCACGCCCGCAACTACCTGTTCCCGAAGGGGCTTGCCCTGAAGGCGACGGCCGGTGCAGTCGAGCAGGCCGGCAAGATGCGTCGCTCGCGCGACCTCCGTGACGCGAGCGACCGAGATTCGGCACGCACCGTCGCGAGCACGCTGGTGCCCAAGGTCATCACGATCACGATGAAGGCCGGGTCCGAAGGCAAATTGTTCGGTTCGGTCACCTCCAGCGATGTCGCTGCAGCGGTACTCGAGCAGACCAGTATCGAGCTCGATCGCAAGTCCATCCACATCGATGAGCAGATCAAGACGCTCGGTCAGCACACCGTGACGGCGTCGCTGCACACCGATGTGTCGTTCCCGATCACCCTCGAGGTCGCAGCCGCCGAGTAAGGCTCAGCTGCGTCGGCGACCCCGACCCCAGATCCTCGGTGATTCGTCGCCGGGAAGAACGAACCCCGCGGTTTTCCGCGGGGTTCGTCCGTTCTCGGGCTCTGAGGATCGCCATCTCTCGCGCACCCGTCGGTCAGACTTGTGCGCAAGTGCAACGTTCTCCACAACGTCCACGCCCCGTCCACAGGGCAATTCACACGGTTGTGCCCCTTCCTCCCCACAAGCAACCTCTGCGAGAGTGGTCCACTCATGGCCGGCGATGAGCATTTCCCATTCGACGACCGTGGCCCTCGGCGGGGCGACCGAACTCAGTCGCGCAGCACCCAGGGTCGCGTTCCTCCCCACAACCTGCAAGCAGAAGAGTCGGTGCTCGGCGCGTTGTTGCTGTCGCGCGACGCCATCGGCGCCGTCAGCGAGATGGGGCTGAACCCGTCCGACTTCTACCGGCCGGCCCACCAGCACATTTTCGACGCGATTCGAGCGCTGTATTCCGGTGGCGACCCGGCCGACACCGTCACCGTCGCCGAAGAACTTCGTCGAGCCGGTCTGCTCGACGAAGTCGGCGGGTCTTCGGCCCTGCACGAACTCCAGAACGCGACCCCGGCGATCTCGTCGGCCGGTCACTACGCGAAGATCGTCCAGGACACTGCGATGTTGCGCAAGCTCATCTACGCGGCGGGCGACATCGCCGAGATCGCCTATAGCGATCCCGACGACGTTGCCAAGGCGCTCGACGAAGCCGAGACCAAGGTCTTCAACGTTGCCGAGGAACGAGTCACCGACTCCACACGTCAGCTCGACGAGCTGCTGTCCGAGGCGATGGATCGGCTGCAGGAGACCTTTGACCGAGGCGACACCATCACGGGCGTGCCCACGGGCTTCACCGACCTCGACGAGATCTTGTCGGGCCTGCAGCAGAGCGCTCTGTACATCGTCGGCGCGCGGCCGGCAATGGGCAAGACGGCGTTCGGGCTCGGCATGGCCTCGCACATCGCCCAACACAGCGCAATGCCGGCGCTCGTGTTCTCGCTCGAGATGGGCCATGCCGAACTCACCCAGAGAATTCTGTCGAGTGAGGCGCGCGTCGACTCCACCAAGATCCGCACGGGCAAGTTGGCAGAGTCCGACTGGGCGAAGATCGGTAAGGCCATCGGTCGGCTCGAAGTGCCCTTGTTCCTCGACGACAACCCACGAGTCACCGTGATGGAAATCAGGGCGAAGGCCCGCCGTATCAAGGCTCGATACGGCGGCATCTCGGTGATCCTCATCGACTACCTCCAGCTCATGAGCGGTGGGGGGAACTCCGAGAACCGCCAGCTCGAGGTGTCCGAGATCAGCCGAAACCTCAAGATCCTCGCCCGCGAGCTCGAGACGCCGATCGTGGCACTCAGCCAGCTCAGCCGACAGCTCGAGACGCGTGCCGACAAGCGTCCGATGTTGTCCGATCTACGCGAATCGGGCTCGCTCGAACAGGACGCCGACGTCGTGATGTTCCTGTACCGCGACGAGGTCTACAACCCGGAGTCGCCCGACAAGGGGTCAGCTGAGGTGATCATCGCGAAGCACCGGTCGGGGCCGATCGGCACGAAGCGGCTGGTGTTCCTCGGTCAGTACACGCGATTCGACAACGCCGCCAGGGGAGTCTGATGGGGAGCGCGTTTGAAGTGTCGCTATCGGCCTACATGTCGCTACGTCGATAACTACACGTCGCAGATCGGGTCACAGTGTCGCAATCTTTGACCCTGAGTGACGTTCCGGTACTCGGAGTGCGTTGCATCCGTAGCTCAGGGCGCGCTGGGCAATCCAGCGACGATCGTTTGACCGGACCTGCGTGGTGCGGCGTCCTCGTAACGCACCGTGGGCTTATTCGGTGGCCGATTGATGCGGGCGCACGGTGTTGATCGCCGGGATGTCCCACGCTTCGCTGATGCGCCCGTCGACGATCCGCCACACGACGATCGCGTCGACGTCGATAACAGTGCCCGCGAAGCTCAACGTGTTCGTCGCGTACGCCACGACGAGCTCGTTGCCGTAGGGAGTGAGCGAGTGGGGTTCGTTGTGGAAGCCGTTGTCGCTTTCCTGGTGCAGTCGCTCGAAGAAGTTGCGGAAGCCGTCGTATCCGTGGTGGTCGCCGTCGAGTTCGGCGAGGCGTGGGTTGACGTAGTGGAA
>JBBKWQ010000399.1:0-3442 GCA_037969115.1 Ilumatobacteraceae bacterium | reverse complement strand
GAATGGCGTCGGGGCCGGAGAATCGCATGGCAAGACCGTGATCACCATGGGCATGTGAGCCTTGAGCGAGCGCAAACGGCGAGTGTCGTCTGCGGCCCACGGCAACCGAACACTGCGAGCCGCTGCGGTCGAGCCCGTGGCGTGCGACGGGGGCTTCTCATCCCCGGAGTGGTCACACGAAGCTCAGTTGTCGAGGTGCCGGGGCGCCGCTCGATACTGGCTCTCGGCCGATCGTGTCGGCTTGGGATGATTCGACTTCGGGTGGCGGCTCGGGCTCGGATTGTTGCCGTTGTCGGGGCTGGGTCGGTTCGGTGCCTAGTCCGCCTGCGGATCCGGTCACCGGCACGGCGGGCGGGCGGCTGGTGTCGACGGTCCCATCGGGATGATGGATCGCGAACTCGTGGCCGTTCCCCGTGATCTTCCAACCGGGTTGGTGAGTGAGCGAGTGGTGATAGTGGCAGAGGAGCGCACAGGTTGCTTCATTGGTGCGCCCGTGGTGGCCCCACTCGGTGACGTGGTGGGCATCGCACCAGGTCGCACGAATGGTGCAGCCGGGCCAGCGGCAGTGCTGATCGCGAACAACGAGCGCCAGGAAGAGGTTCTCGGACACCAGGCGGTTCTCTCGACCGAAGTCGAGGATCGAGGAGCCGGGCCCGGTGATCACCCGATGGATGCCGGCGTCGCATGCCATTTGGCGGACGGAGCCGGCGTCGATGGTGGGCCCGGCGTGGGTGAGACCGCGTGCGGTGCCGCGTTCGGTGATCGTCTCGAACGGCACCGTCGCGAGCACTTTGGCGTGGAGCGGCCGCCGACGATGTTGCCCTTCGAGGCCGCTTTGGCGAGTTGCACGAAGGCGTCGGCGCAGCGTTGGTCTCGCCGGCGACCCGACTCGTCGAAGGCTGATTCGTTCATCACCCCATCGAGGGTGGTGCGCACGATTGCCGCCGAGTCGGGATCGAGGAGCCCTTCGACGCGCGTCATCCCATCGGCCTGCCCGGTCAGCTTCAAGAATCGGCGCGCCCGTTGTCGCTCGGCGCAGGTGGCCTCGTGTTCGGCGTCGTGGCGTGCACGCCAACTCTCCGCCGCCGGGCGGACCGCGTTGAGTGGGAGGTCGCTGATCGCGTCGACGAGTTCCGCATCGAGCGCAAGTCCACCGGCGCCACCGACAGCGGCGGTGGCCTTGTCGTTCGAGATGCGCCCGGAGGCGACCGCGTCGGCCAACTCGGTGGACTTCGCCATCGCCTCTCCGAGCTCGGCGGCGGTGCGGTTCTTGCGGGTCGAGGTGCCGGTCTGCTGGCCGACCCACTCGGCGGTGTCGCGTGCGCCGGTGCCGATGTGTGCTCCCGCCCGGTCGGCGGCGTGGGTCATGCGAGCAAATTCGGCTTCGAGGCGAGACAGGCCGGTGCGGAACTCGGCGAGTGAGGCCCGAAGATCCGTCACGACGACCTCGTCGAGGTCGACCCGAGCGCAGCAGTCGGCGGCGTTGCCGACTGCCTCGATCGCCCCGGTGATCTCCATGTAGATCAACCTAGTCAGGGGGTACTTCAGAGTTGTTCGAGTACCACACGCTGGGGTGTTGCGCTCGACGAGTTCGTCGATTGCGTCGTCGTTGACAGACGAAATTCGGCTGAGCGATGCTGGAGCAAGACGACGTAGGAGCGGAGCAAATGTACGGACCACTCATCACTTCCCGATCTTCGATCGCACGCTTGGACCTTGCAGAGGCCTTCTCGGGCTCTGCCCTGGCTCACGGATGATCGACAATCAGCGACGAACGATCGCAGCCACGTCGATTCTGTTGGTTGCGGGCGCGATTGCCGCATGCGCATCCGACGGCGATCCGGCCGGCGACGAAAACGTGCCAGCCTCCGTGGCAGATGCACCGGACGGCATCGATCAGGAGGTGACTTCGCCGTCTGAGGCGACGACAGCGCCGTCGATTGCGGAGACCGCCACCACGAGCACCTCCACGACCACCGAGCCCACCAGCCCGACGACCACGGCGCCGGTTGTGCCCCCGACGTCGGCGCAGAGCGAAGCCGAGCCCCCGGCGATCGGATGGCGAACCGTCGAGGTGATCGACCCGACCCGGCCCACCGACGAGGTGATTCGCGAGGGAAGTGTCGTCCTCGAAGCTGCGACCGACCGGACGATTCCCGTCGAGATCGTCTACCCGGCAGAAGGTGATGGCGGCCAAGACGCGTCGCACGCGGCGGGCGTGACGCGTCCACTGGTCATTTGGATCAACGGACTCGGCGGTCGAGCGGCGCCCGGTGATCCGTT
The DNA here is from genome assembly GCA_037969115.1 of Ilumatobacteraceae bacterium. Taxonomy (GTDB): domain Bacteria; phylum Actinomycetota; class Acidimicrobiia; order Acidimicrobiales; family Ilumatobacteraceae; genus JBBKWQ01. The sequence continues at coordinate 1,159 of JBBKWQ010000399.1, read as the reverse complement.
GCTGTTGGCACTTCATGACGCCGGCTACATCGTCGCGGCGCCGAACTCCCCGGAGGTGTCGGCCCCGGCGGGCCAGGACAACGACGTCCCGGAGCTGCCTGCCGACGCCGCAGCGGTGATCGACGCCCTGGTCGACCCCACCGACGGCGTGGCGGACGACCTCCAGCCCGCAATTGATTCGACGCGGATCGGTGCCGCTGGACACAGCGTGGGTGCCAATGCCGTTCTCGCGCTTGCGTTCCACGACTGTTGTCGAGACGATCGGATCGACGCCGTCGCGGCCTACGGCTCTGCGCGACTCGAGGCACACGGCTTCGCCGACCTCGCCGTCGAGGGCGTCCCATTGCTGCTGATCACGGGTTCGGCGGATGCAATCGCCCCGACGGCCGGGAGCCAGACGGTGTTCGACCGAGGTTCCGAGAGCACATACCTTCTCGAGATCGACGGAGCCGACCACTTCCAACCGATCTACGACGGTGCAGAGACGGCGACCGGAGCGACCTCGATCGAAGCGCTCGTCGCCTTCTTCGACGTCCACCTCAGCGGTGAGGGCGAGTCCTCTGTGTTGTTCCAGGTTGGAGCCGAACGTGGCAATGCGACGTGGCAGCCATCCTGAACGAGTTCCTCGATCAGGCGTCGGCCCGAGTTCGTCATTGATGGTTTCACAGCCGCGCACATGGAATCGTGCGGCTCGCCGAGCGCCATGTCGATCATCGACCATGTTTGGTTGGCCTGCTTCCGGCGAACTCTTCCGATCATCCGAACGTCAGGCTTGCGATGATCGAATGCGCAGAACGACCGCCCCATCATCGGAGCGGCGACGAACCTTCGGAAGGCGGCCATGGTCGACGATGCTGAACGCCGCTTGGGTCGACCCGCGAGCGAGCGAGCTGCCGACGGCTCGCTCGAGCTTGATCCCGAACGGGTCAGGCACGTGGAAATCCCACTCTCGGCCCTCATCGTTCTCGGCCTGATCGGCGTTGGGACGATCCTGCTCCTGCGGGCGATCGACCGGACGCAGCAGTTGGTCGCACTCGCACTGCTCGCGGCAGTCCTGTCGGCGGTGCTGGCTCCGGCGGTCACGTGGCTGCAGCGCTTCGTCGGGCGTACCGCCGCAACCATCCTCGTGTTCCTGGTGGTGCTGGTTGCAACGGCCGGC
>JBBKWQ010000398.1:0-8351 GCA_037969115.1 Ilumatobacteraceae bacterium | reverse complement strand
TCACGCGAATCTGACCCTGCACGGCGCCATTCGGCTGCGCCAGGATGGCTTCATAGCTAGGGCCGCCGCCGCGGCCGACCGTGCCGCCACGCCCGTGGAACAACCGCAGTCGCACGCCGGACTCTCTCGCTGCATCGACGAGCGACCGTTGCGCGCGGTACAGCTCCCACTGCGAACTCAGGTAGCCACCGTCCTTGTTGGAATCGGAGTAGCCGATCATGACTTCCTGCCAACCACGGCGCTGGTCGACGATCTGGCGATACAGAGGTTGAGCAAGCAGCGCATCGAGCACGGTGGCGGCGTTGCGAAGATCGTCGATCGTCTCGAAGAGCGGCACGATGTCGAGCTCGCTGCGGACCTGCGGGGTAGCGCCCGAACGATCGATGTGTACGAGACCGACTTCCTTCAGCAGCACGGCCACCTCGAGCACATCGCTCACCGACTCTGCTTTCGAGATCACGTAGTGGGGAATGATGCGCGCGCCGAATCTCCGGTGAGCTGACGCGGCCTCGCGCAGCACGTCGAGCTCGCTGATGACCACGTCGGAGCAACCTTCGGTGCCGGCGAGCAGGGGTCGTGGCGTGGAGAGTTCAGCGACGAGTGTGGCGATGCGGTCGGGCTCGGGCAGCGCCAGATAGTCCGGTGTCACGCCCGACCGGCGGAACAGCTCGTCGAGCACCTCCTCGTGCACGGCCGAGTTCTGCCGCATGTCGAGGCCACACAGATGCGTCCGGAAGATCTCGACTCGGCGACGAACCGGCTCGACCTTCGTGTCGGCGAGCAGCCCGGCACCGTGCGAGCCCAGCGACTCGGCGATCGCCTCGAGGTCGGCGAGCAACTCGTCGGCGTCGGCGTATGGGGCGAGGTCGGCGTGTGGCGCCGGACCAGGTACGTCGTCGAGCACCTCGGCGGCGCGAGCCCACAGCCGAGCGTGCATCCCCCGCAGTGCTCGCCGGTAGGGCTCGTCTGCGCGGAACGGTGAATCGTCGCCACTCGCCTCGGCCAAGGCCGCGACGGCTGGGCTCGGTGTGATCAGCCGAGCAGACATCGAGAGTTGGAACGACAGCGTGTTGAGGTCGAGGAGATGGTGTTCGAACGCGCTCGATGCCTGGAGTTCGACTGCGAGCTGGAGCACCGTTGCCGTGACGAACGGGTTGCCGTCACGATCGCCGCCGATCCACGATCCCATGGAGATGATATTCGGATTCTCGACGCGCTCACCGAGCAGCTCCGTCGTGATCCGACCGACGTCGGCTACGAGGGCCGGAAGTGTCTCGAACAGGCTTGATCGGTAGTAGCGCAGTGCCTCGTTGATCTCGTCGCGGACCCGCAACTTCGACAGCCGCAGCACGGCCGTCTGCCACAACGTGAGCACCTCGACGCGGAGCTCGGCTTCGATCGATGCCGTTTCGGACGGGCTGTTCGCAGATCGCGAACGACGATCGAGGAGGTCGGCGACTCGTGTGAGCACCGTCAACACGGTCTGGCGGCGCACCTCGGTGGGATGTGCGGTGATCACCGGTGCGACCATGATGTCACGCAGTACGTCGGCGATCGCCTGCGGGGTGATCCCGTGCGCATCGAGTTTGGCGAAGCTCCGAGCGAGGCTGCCCTCCTGCGCCCCTGACCCGGCATCGCGGTGAAATCGCCGACGGCGTTCGTGGTGGACGTCCTCGGCGGTGTTGGCCAACAGCGACAGCCACCCGAAGGCTCTGATCAGGTGGAGCTGTTGGTGGATGTCGGCGGTGCCGAGTTTCGAACGCAGCTCGGCAACAGGGTCGCGGTCGTCTCGGCGGTTCGACACGGCGATGGTGCGGACCGACTCGACCAGTTCGAACGCATCGTCGCCGACCTGCTCGCGGAGCACCTCGCCAACGAGATGCCCGAGCAACCGGATGTCGTCGCCGACGTCGGCGTCCTTACCGGTCGTCGAGTCAGCGCTCACGTTCGGCCCGGCACCGGAGTTGCTCGGGGGCGCAGTCGTGGGGGAGTGGGTCGAGTCGTCCATGTACCACCATCATGGGTCATCCGTTCGGCCGAGCTGCACCGTAAAGCTGGTCCCGCCGTAGCCGTACTGCTGATCTCGTCCTTCGATGACGACTTCGGTCAGGTCGGCCGGAATCTGGACGCCGATCTGTGTGCGCGTGAATGGTTGTTCGGCAGCGTGATGGTGGGTCAGCATGTGTTCGCCGTAGACCGTGCCGTCTGGTCCGACGACGCGCCAGCCATCCGCGTAGCGTTCGGGCGAGTCGTACGCCGACGACACCGTGACCACGAACGACCAACCGCCCTCGCCTGGCGTCGGGAAGGCAACGACGTCGACGATGTCGGGGAATTGCTGTTCCTCGGCTTTTGCACCGTCGTCGTCCGCCGGTGGGGGCGACGTCGGTGCAGCCGATGTCAGCGAGTTGGCCGGGGGGAGCACCGTGTTGTCGCCGGCGCAGCCACTGAGGGCCACGGCCACGATGCCGATGAGTACGCACTTTCGCCGAGGAGCCACATCACAACGCTAGATCGTCGGTCATGATGGGGGTATGCGCATTGTCTTTGCCACCGCCGAGCTGTCCCCGATCGCGACCGTCGGAGGGCTCGCCTCCGCTGCTGCCGGACTGTCCGCTGAGTTGCGTCGTCAAGGGGTTCAGGTCGACATCGTCATGCCCGACTACGGCGGCATCGAACTCGCCGACGAGCGGATCATCGATCTCGACATGCCGGAGTGGGCCGGACCGGGCCGGGTGCGCGTGGGCCTGCACGACAAGGTGGGTGAACTCCACCTCGTCGACGTTCCGGGGATCGCGAGGAGTCACCCGTACCAGCAGCCGAATGGCGAGGGGTGGCGCGACAATGCCGACCGATTCTTTCGCTTCTCACGGGCAGTCGCCGCGTTCGTCGAACTCGATCCACCCGATCTGGTTCATCTCAACGACTGGCACACCGGCACAGCGCTCGCGGCGATCGACGAGGCAATGCCCTCGGTGGTGTCGATCCACAATCTCGCGTACCAGGGAACGACCGACGGGAGTTGGTTGAACGCGATCGGACCCCGTGCCCGGCACTACGAGTGGTGGGGTGCCACGAACCCTCTCACCGGCGCGTTCGCGCTTGCTGATGCGATCGTCGCCGTCTCACCGAACTATGCCGCCGAGATCCTGACGCCGGAAGGTGGGTGTGGCGTGCATGCCGCGCTGGCGGCTCGTGGCCCCGCGCTCATGGGCATCTTGAACGGCATCGACACCGATCTGTGGGACCCTGCAACCGATCCGCTCCTGCCCGCCCGTTTCGATGTGGCCGATCTCTCGGGCAAGCAGACCAACCGGCAGGCGTTACTCGATCGGTTCGGGTTCGCCGATGATCGGGTGCCGGTCGCGACTGTCGTGACCAGACTCACACCGCAGAAGGGCATCGACCTCCTGCTGCCGGTGTTGCGACTACTGGCCGACGTCCCTGTCCGCGTCGCTGTACTCGGCAGCGGCGACGAGGCATTGGCGCACGAGTTGCGGATGGCTGCCGCGGCGTACCCCGACGAATTCGGGTTCGTCGAAGGCTACGACGAGGCGTTGTCGCACCTCATGTTCGCGGGTGCCGACCTGTTCTTGATGCCATCGAGATTCGAGCCGTGCGGTCTGACCCAGTTGCAGGCGATGCGCTACGGAACGATTCCCGTGGCAACCGCCGTCGGAGGTCTCGTCGACACGGTTCCGGATGCCGACGCCGACGTCCGAAATGGTCGGGGATTCCTTGCTGCACAGCCGACGTCGATCGACCTGTTGGCAGCGTTGTTCCGAGCTGTCCGGCGAACGGGCGACAATCGCCGCAAGACCGGCATCCAGAAGCGAGGCATGAGCGTCGACTGGTCATGGGCCAGTCCCGCCCGCGAGTACATCGACCTCTACGAACGCCTCGTCGCCGGCGATTGACTACTGTCGTGCACGATGTCCTCTTCACCCAAGGTTCTCGTCATCGTGCTCGCCGGCGGAGAAGGCAAGCGTCTGCTGCCGCTCACCAACGATCGCGCCAAACCCGCCGTTCCTTTCGGTGGCACGTATCGACTGATCGACTTCGCGCTGTCGAATTTCGCGAACGCGAACTTGTTGAAGATCGTCGTGCTGACGCAGTACAAGAGCCACAGCCTCGACCGCCACATCTCTCAGACGTGGCGATTCTCGACATTGCTCGACGATTACGTGACCCCGGTGCCTGCACAGATGCGGCGTGGTCCACAGTGGTTCCAGGGGTCAGCCGACGCGATCTATCAGAACCTCAACCTGATCTACGACGAGCGACCCGACATCGTCTGTGTCTTCGGTGCCGACCACATCTATCGCATGGATCCCCGTCCGATGATCCAGCAGCACCGCGACAGCGGGGCCGGCGTGACCGTGGCCGCGATCCCCGTGACCATCAAGGAAGCGACCGAGTTCGGCGTCATCGAGTCGGACGACGATGGCAAGATCGTCGACTTCCACGAGAAGTCCCAGACCCCGCCCACCATGCCGGGTGACGACACACGATGCCTCGCCTCGATGGGCAACTACGTGTTCGACACACAAACGCTGATCGACATCGTCACCCCACGCGAAGACCAGCTCACCGACATGGGTGGCGACGTCATTCCGGCACTCACCCGGCAGGGCGTCGCCCACGTCTATGACTTCAGCAAGAACGAGGTGCCAGGTCAGGACGAGCGTGAGCGCGGATATTGGCGAGATGTCGGCAGCATCGACGCGTACTTCGAGGCCAACATGGACCTGATCGCACCCGTGCCGGTCTTCAACCTCTACAACGACTCATGGCCCGTGTACACCCACCGCAAGGCGCTCCCGCCCGCCAAGGTTTCGAGGGGCGAGGGTGGCGAACCGGCCTACGTCGACGGCTCGCTGCTGAGCCAGGGCTCGATCATCTCGGGCGCTCACGTCGAGCGGTCGATCATCAGTCCGAGCGCGTTCATCGACCACGATGCGCACGTCACCGACTCGATCTTGTTCGAGGGCGTGCACGTCGGCGCCGGTGCCCGTCTCACTCGCTGCATCATCGACAAGAACGTCGTGATTCCCGATTTCGCACGGATCGGCCACGAGCTCGACGAAGATCGCAAGCTCTACACGGTCAGTGAGTCCGGTGTCGTGGTCATCGAGAAGGGCCGCCGCGTCACGTAAGCCGCGGCCTTTCGACGAGACCCGCGGGCCCCGCCGTGCGGGTGGTCAACGCCCGGCGAGTTCGGCGACCACGGGCGCGAACGCATCGGCTTCTTCCGGTCCGATGATTACGTAGCTGAACCCCCACCGCTCCCGGCGCGCGACCAGATCGTCGATCAGCTTCGCCGGCGGTCCGACCAGAGCGAACGGCGACGTGCGGATGGCATCGTCGGAAACGCCGCCCATCTGAGCGAAGATCGACACGCTCGCATCGATGTCGTCGGTGATCGACACGAGGAAGGTGCGGATGTTCAACTCGATCTCGGCCATCCGGTCACCGGCGGCCTCGCGCACGATCGCAACCTTGCTGTCGACGGACTCGGCCGTCATCGTGGCAAACGTCGACTGGTCGACGGCGCCCGAAGTGAGGGTTGCGTTGATCCCGACGATGTCGGCCTCGCGAGCGGCGAAGGTGAGTACCCGCTGACCGCCTCCACCGATGAGGATCGGTGGTCGGGGCGCCTGTACCGGTTTGGGAAGGCCGTTGTAGTCGGTGATCGTGTAGTGGTCGCCCTCGTACGAGAAGGAGTCGGGGCCCAACGCGCCCTTGATGACGGCGAATCCTTCGATCATGCGGCTCACGCGTACGCCTGGAGAATCGTATGCGATGCCCGACTGCTCGTAGTCGGACACCATCCAGCCGGCGCCGAGGCCGATCTCGACCCGGCCGTCGGACAACACGTCCATCGTGGCCAACTCTTTGGCGAGCACGACCGGATGTTTGTAGTCGTTGTCGTACACGAGTGCGCCGAGCCGAAGCGTGGTCGTGGCGTCGGCAGCGGCCTGGAGCGCCGGTACGGGTGCGAGTTGATCGCCGAAGTGGTCGGGCATCGTCATGACGCTGTAGCCCAGGCTTTCGAACTTGCGTGCTTGTTCGGCCCAGGAGGCACGATCGAGTCCGGTGGAAACCTGAACTCCGAATCGGAACGGACGAAGCGTCGAAGCGGGCATGGGCTGCCACCGTAATGGGGGCTCGGTTCGGTAGTGTCGGTCGGACTGTGGGTCGCGTCAGCTGGGTGTTTCGTCTTGCGCTCGTCATCGGAGCGGGTGCACTCCTCGTGACCTCGGTGGTCGCGGGAATCGCGCCCAGGTTGTGGCGAATCGCGAACGCCCACAGTGAGGTGCCGATCGAGCTTCCAGAGTTCCTGTCACTTGCGCAGCGCACGTACATCTACGACGCGAACGACAACGAGATCGGCATCTACGAACTCGAGAACAGCCAGCCGGTTCCGTTGTCCGACGTGCCGCCGGATGTGATCGAGGCGTTCCTCGCAGTCGAGGACCAGCAGTTCTGGCTGCACGACGGTGTGAATGTCCGCAGTCTGTTCCGGGCGACGTTGTCGAGCTTCGCGACCGATAGTGCACAACAGGGCGCCTCGACCATCACGATGCAGGTGGTGAAGAACGACTTCCTCGCCGGCTTCGACCGCGACGGTCGCTACAAGCTGCTGCAGATCGTGTATGCCCGCCGCCTGGAACGTGAGAAGACGAAGCAGGAGATTCTCGAGCGGTATCTCAACACCGTGTTCTTCGGCAACAACAGCTACGGGATCGCGGCGGCTTCCGAGACCTACTTCGGCAAGACCGCTGCCGACCTCACCTTCATCGAGGCGGCATTCCTGGCCGGGCTCGTGCAGTCACCGTCCGGGCACGACCCGATTCGCAATCCGGAGCGCAGCCGTACCCGATTCCAGATCGTGATGGACCGCCTGGTCGAAGGTGGGTATCTCACCGAGGAGGAGGCCCTCGACGAAATGGCGACGTTCGTGCTGCCTGAACGAACCAAGCGGCTGGCCACCCGAGTCACCGAGCGCACCTACTACTCCGAAGCGCTCCGTGAGTACCTGCTGAATCGTTCCGACATCCTCGGCGAGACGTATCAGGAGCGATACGGAAAGCTGTTCCGCGGCGGACTCAGGATCCACACCACACTCGACGCTGATCTGCAGGTGGCGGCCGAACAGGCCCGCAACGAGTTGCCCGCCAACGCGCAGGGGTTCGACGCGGCGCTCCTCTCGCTCGACACGAAGTCGGGTGCCATCCGGGCCATGGTCGGCGGCCGCGGTTTCGTCCCCGGACGCAACGAGGTGAATCTTGCTCTCGCCCCGAGCCAGACCGGGTCGAGCATCAAGCTGTTCATCCTCGCAGCGGCGGTACAGGCCGGCGCCGAGCCGGCCGACATGATCGACGGCACGCGTGGCTGCAAGCTGCCGACCGGGAACCCCAACGATCCGGTCTTCCAGATCACCGGTGGGGTGTCCGGTGGGCTCTTCTCGTTGCGAGAGCAGACCTATCGATCGGTGAACTGCGCATTCGCGCGTCTGTCGCAGATCGTGGGGCTCAACCGCATGGTCGACACCACGTATCGGATGGCGGCGTCACCGTATCTGTACCGCGGTCAGCCAGCGGAAGACCATCGTCCGATCGAGCCGTTCGCGAGCTTCGCGACAGGCGCCAACGAGATGAGCCCGCTCGACATGGCCGCCGGGATGCAGACGATCGCCAACGAGGGCGTGCACCAACAGCCGTATTACGTCGAGTGGGTCGACGATGCCGAGGGGAATCGGATCTACACGCACGAGAGTGAGGGCACACAGGAGCTCGACCGCGACGCCGCGCTCACGACCATCGACTTGATGAAGGACGTGCTCACCAGAGGCACGGCTCGGCGTGAGCTTGCCGATTTCGCCGAGATCCGTCCCGCGGCCGGCAAGACCGGAACCCAGGACAGCAACACCACGGCATGGTTCGTGGGTGCGACGCCGTACTTGTCGACGGCCGTCGTCGTGCGCGACCCCGACCGCTACACCGAGATGAACGGCATCCCCGAGTTCCAGGCGGCGGGTGTGTCGAAGGTGCAGGGTGGCACGTTCCCGGCTCGAATTTGGGATGCATTCATGACTCCGGCGCACCAATTCGAACCGATCACCGACTGGCCGGAAGCGCCCGCGCCCTCTCGCCCCGCCGTGCGCCTGTACCTCCCGGGGACCGAATGTCTGTACCGTCTCGTCGGATACCAGCCGGCGCCCACACTTGCGCCGCCGGAAGCTCCCGCCGAGGACATCTCCGAACGTCAGGGTGTGCTCGCTCCGCAGAGCGCGCCGGAGACGACTGCGCCGCCGACGGGAACGACGTTGCCCCCGGCGGCGCCGCCGC
>JBBKWQ010000397.1:0-7404 GCA_037969115.1 Ilumatobacteraceae bacterium | reverse complement strand
TTCGTCTGCGAGGACAACGGATGGGGAATCAGCGTGCCGTCACCGTCCGGCTGGATCGAGTCGTCGTTCGGGTCGCGAGCCGGGCTGCAGTATCGGCGAGTCGACGGCACCGACCCCGTCGGCGTGTTCTCCGCCGCGAGCGAGCTCGCAGCCGCCGTGCGCTCGACCGGCAAACCGGCGCTGCTCCACGTCCGCACCGTTCGGTACCTCGGTCACGCCGGAACCGATGTCGAGCAGAGCTATCGCACCTCGGGATCGATTCGACGTGACTACGAGCTCGATCCGATCCTCGCGACGGCCCGTCATCTGGTCGATGGCGGAACGGCTCGCCACGACCTGATCGAGCAGTACCTCGAGTCGCGTGCGGAGATGCGGGTGCTGGCCTTGGCAATGGCCGGCTCGGGCACGATCGAGCGGCGCTCCGATGTGATCGCGCCGTTGTCGCCACGACGACCCGACGGCGTCGCAGTGCTCGCGGCGACGGCGGCTGCCCCGACCGATCGTGCGCGTGCGTTCGCGAATGCCCTGCCGGAAGACGGTGAACCGCTCACGCTGGCCGAGACCATCAACCGAACGCTCGTCGACGTTCTGGCGCTCATTCCCGACTCGCTCGTGTTCGGCGAGGACGTGGGCGTCAAAGGAGGTGTCTACGGCGTCACAAGGGGGCTCCAGAAGCGGTTCGGAGCTGCACGGGTGTTCGACACCCTGCTCGACGAGCAGTCGATACTGGGTTTGGCGCTGGGCGCAGGTGTGTCCGGCATGCTGCCGATCCCCGAGATCCAGTATCTGGCGTACCTCCACAACGCCGAGGACCAACTGCGTGGCGAGGCGGCCAGCCTGTCGTTCTTCTCCAACGGGCAGTATCGCAACCCGCTCGTGGTGCGGATCGCCGGTCTCGCATACCAGAAGGGGTTCGGTGGGCACTTCCACAACGACAACTCGATCGCCGTGCTGCGCGACATCCCCGGGCTGGTGATCGCCAGCGCCGCGCACCCGTCCGACGCTGCACCGATGCTCCGCTCGTGTGTCGCAGCTGCGAAGCACGACGGCACGGTCTCCGCGTTCCTGGAACCGATCGCGCTGTACCACACCCGCGATCTTCGAGAGGACGGCGACGGGGTGTGGCAGGCCCGGTACGAACCGCCCGAGCGGTGGGCCGAGGTTCATGTTCCGATCGGCTCGGGACGGCTCGTGCGCGAAGGCGACGACCTCGTCATCGTCACGTTCGGGAACGGCGTTCCGATGTCGCTGCGCGCGGCGACACGTCTCGCCGCCGACGGGGTGTCGAGCCGCGTGTTCGACCTTCGTTGGCTCGCGCCGTTGCCCGTCGACGACGTGCTGCGACACGCCCGAGAGACCGGTCGTGTCCTCATCGTCGACGAGACCCGAGCATCGGGTGGCGTCGCCGAGGCGTTGATGGCTGCGCTCATCGAGGGCGGTTTCCAGGGACCGGTACATCGCGTGGCCGCCCACGACACGTTCATACCGCTCGGCGACGCAGCCAACCTGGTGCTGGTGAGCGAGGACGAGATCGTGTCAGCGGCGTCGTCGTTGGCTGCCCGGGCAATTCAACCCGCGTTGCCGTGGGACCCGCCGATCGTGCCGCCACCATGGCGTGGCCCGCTCCAACCACCGATGTGGTAGCCGGAACGGCAACGCCATGTGTGGTCAGAGCTGGATCGCCTTGACCTCGAGGAACTCTTCGAGGCCGAACTTGCCGTACTCGCGTCCGATTCCGGACTGCTTGTAACCACCGAAGGGTGCGTTGGGGTTGAACCGGCCACCGTTCACCTCGACCTGACCGGTGCGCAGGCGCTTCGCGACCTTGCGGGCACGCTCGTCGTCGGCACCCCACACGCCACCGGCGAGTCCGTAGACGACGTCGTTGGCGATGCGAACGGCGTCGTCCTCGTCGTCGTAGCCGATGATCGACAGCACGGGTCCGAAAATCTCTTCCTGCGCGATGGTGGAGTCGGGAGCAACATTCGAGAACACCGTCGGGCGGACGTAGTAGCCCTGGTCAAGTCCTTCCGGGGCGCCGAGCCCACCGGCGACGAGGGTGGCCCCCTCGTCGATGCCCTTCTGGATGTAACCCTGCACTCGGTCGCGCTGCGCGGCCGATGCGAGCGGGCCGAGGTTCACGCCCTCGGCGAACGGGTCGCCGACCACGAGCGCCTCGACCGTGGTGGCGGCAACTCCTTCGGCTTCCTCCAGACGATCACGCGGAACCAGCATGCGCGTGAGAGCCGAACAGGTCTGCCCCGAGTTCAGGAACGCTTTGCCAACACCGTCAGTGACGGCCTTCGCGAATGCGGCTGAATCGAGGTCGTCGAGCAACACGTTGGCGGACTTGCCGCCCAGTTCGAGGGCGATCTTCTTCACGGTGACCGCTCCGGACTGCGCCACGAGCGTGCCGGCCCGCGAGGAACCGGTGAACGACATCATGTCGATGTTGTCGTGTGCCGACATGGCCGCGCCCACCGTGTGGCCGTAGCCCGAGACGAGGTTGAACACGCCGGCGGGCAGACCGACCTCGTCGATGATCTCTGCGAGCAGGAAGGCGTCGACGGGAGCGACTTCGCTCGGCTTGAGCACCACAGTGCATCCCGCAGCCAGTGCGTACGCGACCTTGGCTGCGATCTGGTGCAGCGGGTAGTTCCACGGCGTGATGCAGCCGACGACGCCGATCGGTTCGCGCACGATCAGAGAGTTGCCCAACATCTCCTCGAACTCGTACGTCGCGGCGAGCGCGCCGGCCTGATTGAAGCTGTTGATCGGCAGCCCGACCTGCACCAGTTGTGCGAGCCACTTCGCCATGCCCGTCTCTTTCGAGATCGTGGTCGCGATCTCGTCCATACGTGCGCCGAGAGCGTCCCCGATGCGGGTGAGGTACTTGCCGCGCTCGTCGGCCGGCGTGGCGGCCCAACCGTCGAAAGCGGCGCGCGCAGCGGCGACGGCCGCATCGAGGTCGGCGGTGTCGGCCGACGGCACCGTGGCCATGACCTCCTCGGTCACCGAGTCGATCACGTCGATCGTGTCGGCGGATGTGGAAGGTACCCAGGCACCGTTGATGTAGAGCTTGTCGAACGTCGTCATGTCGGCAACCGTAGTGCTGGCCTGCGGCCGGCGAAGAGGCCGGGCGACGCACCCTTGAAGGCCCGTCGACTCGACGCACTAGCGTTCGTGGACGTGACGAGTTCGATGCAGCAGAAGCTGGATGACCTGCAAGCCCGCAAGGATGCCGCGATCCACGCCGGGTCTGAACGTTCGGTCGAGCGGCAGCACGCGAAGGGCAAGATGTTGGCCCGCGAGCGCATCGACTACTTCCTCGACGACGGCAGTTTCCACGAGCTCGATCAGCTCGCCAAGCACCGCGCCGGTGATGCGCTCGACGAACACCCCTACACCGACGGCGTCGTCACCGGATGGGGCACCGTCGATGGTCGCAAGGTTTTCGTGTTCTCGCAGGACTTCACGGTTTTCGGTGGGGCCCTCGGTGAGGTCTTCGCCGAAAAGATCCACAAGGTCATGGACCTCGCGTTGAAAACCGGCGCTCCGATGATCGGCCTCAACGACGGGGCAGGTGCGCGTATCCAGGAAGGCGTCGTCAGCCTCGCGAGCTACGGGGGAATCTTCCATCGGAACGTGAAGTCGTCGGGCGTGATTCCGCAGATTTCCGTGATCCTCGGGCCGTGTGCCGGTGGCGCGGTCTATTCGCCGGCGATGACCGACTTCATCTTCATGGTGCGTGAGTCGTCGCACATGTTCATCACCGGCCCCGACGTGGTGAAGACCGTCACCGGCGAGGACGTCACGCTCGAAGAGCTCGGCGGGGCGATGAGTCATGCGTCGAAGTCGGGTGTTGCCACTTTCGTCTCAGCCGACGAGAAGGCCTGTCTCGACGACGTGCGTTTCCTGTTGTCGTTCCTGCCGTCGAACAACCTCGAGCAGCCACCGATCGATCGGATCGGTGACGATCCTGACCGCCTCTGCCCCGAACTCACGGAGCTGCTGCCCGACAGTCCGAACCTGCCGTACGACATGCACAAGGTCATCCAGGCCACGGTCGACGAGGGCGAGTTCTTCGAGTACTACCCGCATTGGGCCAAGTCGATCCTGTGCGGGTTCGCGCGCATCGATGGCCAGCCGGTGGGCGTGGTGGGGAATCAGCCGATGGTGCTCGCCGGTGTGCTCGACATCGAGTCGTCCGAGAAGGCGGCCCGCTTCGTGCGAACGTGTGATGCCTTCAACATTCCACTCGTCACGTTCGTCGATGTGCCGGGGTTCTTGCCCGGAGTCGACCAGGAGTACGGCGGCATCATCCGCCACGGCGCCAAGTTGCTCTACGCGTTCTGTGAGGCGACGGTGCCTCGCATCCAGGTGATCACGCGCAAGGCGTACGGAGGCGCCTACGTGGTGATGAACTCCAAGTCGATTGGTGCCGACCTTTCATTCGCCTGGCCATCGGCCGAATTGGCCGTGATGGGCCCGCAGGGGGCCGTCGAGATCGTGTATCGCCGGGAGTTGCAGCAGGCCGCCGACCCGGCCTCGCGTCGCGCCGAACTCGTTGCGCAGTACACGGAGAAGTACGCCAACCCGTATGCCGCGGCAGAGCGGGGATACATCGACGACGTCATCGATCCCGCCGACACGCGACGCAAGGTCGCCGCCGGATTGGCGATGCTGCGCTCGAAGCGCGAAGAGTTGCCGCAGCGCAAGCACGGCAACGTGCCGTTGTAGGCGCTCAGACGCGGCGCGAATCGATCGGATCGCGAGAAGCGCCGGCGTCATTCCCAGAGACCGCTGTTCGTGACCACACCCGCGGCGCGCGAGGATGTGAGGATGTCGCCTTCGGCCGAGACGGGCCCACTCCGTTTCCACGTCCCCGAACCGAGTGCCCGGCCGGGCGACGACCCTGACTTCTCGTATCTTGCGCTTTCGCCAGCCGGCGAGGTACGTCGTCCACCTGTCGATGTTGCGCCGGCAGACATTCGCGATCTCGCCGACTCGCTGGTCCGGGTGCTCGACGATGACGGCCGTGCCGTCGGCCCGTGGGCGCCCGATGTCGGCACGGAGGCGCTGCGCGCCGGCCTGCGATCGATGATGACGACCCGTACCTACGACGACCGCATGCTGCGGGCGCAGCGACAGGGCAAGACATCGTTCTACATGGGAAGTCGGGGTGAGGAGGCGATCGCTGTTGTCCAGGCCCTCGAACTCGGTCCGCGAGACATGTTCTTTCCCACCTACCGTCAGCAGGGCTGGTTGATCGCGCGTCAATGGCCCCTGGTCGACATGATGTGCCAATTGTTCTCGAACGAGATGGACCGTTTGCACGGCCGTCAGATGCCCGTGATGTATTCGGCCAGGGACGCCGGATTCTTCACCATCTCCGGCAACCTGGCCACGCAGTTCGTACAGGGCGTCGGTTGGGCGATGGCCGCCGCGATCTCGGGTGACACGTGCATCGCCTCGGCCACGGTCGGGGAGGGCGCCACGGCGGAGGCCGACTTCCATCACGCTCTCACGTTCGCCACGACGTACCGGGTGCCGGTGATCTTGAATGTCGTCAACAACCAGTGGGCGATCTCGTCGTTCCAGGGCATCGCAGGCGGCGACGACAGCACGTTCGCGTCGCGCGCGATCGGGCACGGCATCCCGGCGCTGCGCGTCGACGGCAACGACTATCTGGCGGTGATCGCGGCGACACGGTGGGCTGCCGAGCGGGCTCGCACCAATCACGGCCCGACCTTGATCGAATGGATCACCTATCGGGCGAGCGCTCACTCCACGTCGGACGACCCGTCGAAGTACCGGCCGCGTGACGAATGGAAGGCCTGGCCGCTCGGCGATCCTGTCGATCGTTTGGCGGCGCATCTCGTGCATCTCGGCGAGTGGTCAGACGCCCGACATGCGGCACTCGCTGCTGAGATCGATCAGGAGGTGCGCGCGGCCGCCAAGGAGGCCGAAGGGTACGGCACGCTGCTCGACGGGCATCTCGCCGACCGCCGCAGCCTGTTCGAGGACGTCTTCGCCGAGATGCCGCCCCACCTCCAGCGTCAGCGCGACGAACTGGAGGGCACGCAATGACGGTGCTCACGATGAACGTGGCGATCCGTTCAGCGCTCGACACGATGTTGGGGCGAGACGAAAAGGTGGTCGTGTTCGGCGAGGACATCGGCTATTTCGGCGGCGTGTTCCGCTGCACCGACGGGCTCCAGGCGAGCTACGGGACGCATCGAGTGTTCGACACTCCGATCGCCGAAGGGGGCATCATCGGCATCGCGGTGGGCATGGGTGCCTACGGCCTCCGACCTGTGGCCGAGATCCAGTTCGCCGACTATGTGTACCCCGGCCTCGATCAGCTGATCTCGGAGGCGGCGAGGCTGCGATATCGCTCCGGTGGCGAGTTCACCGCGCCGCTGACGGTGCGCATGCCGGTGGGTGGCGGGATCCACGGTGGGCAGACGCACAGCCAGAGTCCTGAAGCGCTGTTCACGCACGTCTGCGGACTCAAGACCGTCATCCCCTCGACCCCGTACGACGCGAAGGGCTTGCTCATCGCGGCGATCGAGGACGACGACCCGGTCGTGTTCCTCGAACCGAAACGTCTGTACAACGGCCAGTTCGACGGACACCCCGATCGGGCGATCGTGCCCTGGGCCGATCACCCCCTCGGCGACGTCCCCGACGAGTACTACCGCATTCCGCTCGGCTCGGCATCGATTCGACGCGCGGGTAACGACGTGACGGTGCTCGCCTACGGCACGATGGTGGGCGTCAGCGAGACAGCGGCCGACGAAACGGGCGTCGATGCCGAGATCATCGACCTGCGGTCGCTCCTGCCGCTCGACACTGGCATGATCGAGCAGTCGGTCAACAAGACGGGCCGCTGCGTGATCGTCCACGAGGCGACCCGGACGAGCGGCTTCGGTGCGGAACTCATGGCGACGGTTCAGGAGCTCTGCTTCTACAGCCTCGAGTCACCCGTCGAGCGCGTCACCGGCTGGGACACCCCGTATCCACACGCGCAGGAGTGGGACTACTTCCCGGGCCCGGCTCGCGTCGGAGCTGCGTTGCGCCGCGTCGTGGAAGCGCCGACATGAGTGAATTCGTCATGAAGTTGCCCGACGTCGGAGAAGGCGTTGCCGAGGCCGAGATCATCGAGTGGCACGTCGCCGTCGGCGACGTCATCACCGAAGACGACGTGATCGCCGATGTGATGAGCGACAAAGCGACGATCGAGTTGCCGTCGCCGGTCAGTGGCGTGGTGCTATGGGTCGCCTGCGATGTCGGCGACGTGCTCGCAGTCGGTGCCACGCTCATCCGGATCGACACCGCCGACGCCGGCGCCGAACCGACGGTCGCTGGGGCGTCGAGCGGCGCGGCGAGCGGCGCGTCGAC
>JBBKWQ010000396.1:0-90917 GCA_037969115.1 Ilumatobacteraceae bacterium | reverse complement strand
ATTCCCGGATGTGACCACACCGACCACCTCGTCATCGATGAGGATCGGGCAATCGCTGCGCGGAGGGCGCCGACCCTCGGTGGCAACTCCGACCAGCTTGCGGGAGAGCCCGGTCTCGCGTTCAGCGATCAGCGCGGCCTTCCCACGGAACGACGGCTTGTCGAACGCAACGACCCACCCGAGACCGGCCTGGAGCGGCGTGATCCCACGACCGAGTTCGTGGCCGTGCAGCGGCAGGGCAGCTTCGAGGCGGAGCGTGTCTCGTGCGCCCAGACCCGCCGGCACGATACCGGCGGCAGCAAGCACAGCCCAGAGTTCAGCTGCACCATCGACAGGCACCGCGATCTCGAGGCCGGGTTCTCCGGTGTAGCCCGTGCCGGCAACCGTGCAGCGGTGACCGTTCCAGTCGACCGCGGCCACGCGAAAACGCTTGACCTCGGGTGCTTCAGGCCACACACTGGCGACACGCTCGCGTGCCCGCGGCCCCTGAACCGCGATGACGGCACGTGTGGCAGTGGTTTCGTTCCCGCCGATCGCAGCACGGACGTCGTCGGTATTCGAGGCGTTGGGCATCACGTCGAAGACCTTCGAATCGTCCGAGGTGGGATGCCACCACACGATGATGTCGTCGAGCACCGAACCGTCGTCGTCGTCGAGCAGATGTGTGTATTGGGCCCGGCCCGGTTCGATCTTGCCGAGATCGTTGGTGAACACGGACTGGAGGAGTTCGAATGCGTCGTCGCCGGCCACCCGCACCGTGCCCAGGTGTGACACGTCGAACATGACGGCATCGCTGCGGCAGGCGAGGTGTTCGTCGATGGTGCCGGCGTACTCGAGCGGCATCTCCCAGCCACCGAACGGCACCATCTTGGCACCGAGTGCTCGATGGACCTGATCGAGTGGCGAATACTCCATCAGCCGCCGTGGCCGGCAACGGGGGGCAGGTCGAGGTCGCCTCCGAAGGTGACCAACTCGGCGTCGATGTCACCTTTCACGTTGGCGAGCGACAAGACGTTCAACACGCCCTGGCCCTTGTTCAACACGTCGATCAACTCACTTCCCTGGCACAACACCACGCTGCTTCCGTCGATGACGAGGTGCGCTGCGGCGATGTCGGTGGTCACGTGGGTACGAAGATATTCGAACACTTCGCGCACCGATTCCAGCTTGATACCGGCGTCGATGAGCGTCTTGATCACCCTCAGCTCCAGCAGGTCCTGATAGCTGTAGCGTCGTCGGCTCCCACTTCCGCTGGCATCACTGAGCGACGGTCGAATCAGATCGGTTCGAGCCCAGTAGTCGAGTTGCCGGTACGTGATACCGACCAGCTTCGCCGTCTGCGTTCCGCTGTAGCCGTTGTCGTCCACGCCGAAACCTGCCTTTCCAGAATGTTGCCCGCACTTGCCCCAACCAGACGCCCACAGGAACACCGGTGTAGTTACGGGATTGTGAGTTCGTGACTCTATGCGCGGCTGCGCGCGCCGTCAACTGTTCAAGCGGAAATACCGGCCCGCGTCGGCCCCAATTACGAACCGACTCACTAACCGGCGAAGTCGTCCGGTGTCACGTTCTCCAGGAAGTCGTGAAAGTCGTCGAGGATCTCGGCTGCCTCATCTTCAGGTTCAGGTTCAGGTTCTTGGCCGACTTCGTCGATCAGTGCTTCGGTAGCGAGTATCGGCGAATCGGATCGCACGGCGAGCGCAATTGCGTCGGACGGACGACTCGACAACATCCGCTTCTCCCCCGCCGCATCGGTGAAGTGCAGCTCGGCGTAGTAGGTGTGATCACGAACTTCGGTGATGACGATCTGGTCGAGCGTCGCCCCGAGTGCCTGGAGCGTGGTGAGGAACAGGTCGTGGGTGAGCGGACGTGGCGGCTCGATGCCCTCGAGTGCGTACTGGATCGACGACGCTTCAGCGGACCCGATGTAGATCGGCAACAGCCGCGCCCGACCGTCCTGCTCGCGTAGGAGCACCATTGGGGTGTTCGCCGGGATCTCGACCCGAACGCCGACTAACTCCATGGGGATCACGTTGTCGACTGTACTCCCCGTTTGCGGATCGGGTGGCGCGAATTCGGGACCAAGTTCGGTCAAGATTCGAAGTGGTGGCGCAACGCGTCGCGCATCATGGCCGTGCGGAGCTTTCCACCGAGCCCGTCGAGATTGCGCAGCAGTTCGACGGCGTCGGCGCGAGCCTCAGGGTTACGTTGTCGAAGACGAGGCGTGATCAGTTGCTCGTACAGTGATGCCTCACGATCGGCAGCAGTGCGCCAGCCTCGAAGGTGACGCGCGTCGACACCCAGGCGCAGGAACTCCACCGATACCTTTGCCAGCTCCAGAGCGTCGTCACCGAAGACGATCGATCCGCCGCTGCTCCGCCCGGCCACGATGCCGTAACTCTCGAGCTGACTGAGCTCGTCGTCGGTGATACCGGTCATGGCGCACAACTCGCCGCGGTCGAGCACCACGCCGGGCAACAACTGCGGCGCGGCCGACTGGGCCGACGACGTAGTCGTGTCGGACCGGGCGCTCCCTCGGGCGGCGGGGTGAGCAGCCACACGCGACTGGGGCACCTCGATGTCGCCGGTTTGATCGTCGTTGCGCGGTACGGCCGCGGCACCTGCAATCAGCGCCGGCGTCGCGGAAGCGTTCGACGAACCGACCGAGCCGTTTGCCGGATCGTCGTCAGGGCGCGGCATCTCACCGGAAGCGTCGATCTCTCCCGTCTCGATACGGTCCTTGATGACTCGCAACGGCAGGTAGTTCTCGCGTTGCTCCCGCAGGATCACCCGGAGCAGTTCCACATCGGGTTCGAAGAACTTGCGGTAACCGGAGGCTGTGCGCTCGGGCGCGATGAGCCCCTGGCTCTCGAGGAATCGGATCTTCGAGATCGTGACGTCGGGGAATTCCTCGAGAAGCAGCCCGAGGACCTCGCCGATCGACAGGTAACCGAGATCCTGGGTCTCAGGCATCGGAGCGCTCGAAGAAGACGAGCCGGAACTTACCGATCTGCAGTTCGTCTCCGTGCTGGATCGGCGCACGCTCGATTCGTTCCTGATTCACATAGGTGCCGTTCAACGAGCCGGAGTCGGTGGCGACATATCCGTCGGCCGTACGCTGAATCTCAGCATGACGTCGAGACACCGTGATGTCGTCGAGGCTGATCTCGCTGTCGGGGTGGCGCCCGAGGCGGGTGATGTCGGTGTCGAGGGTGAATCGTTCGCCGGCCTGAGCACCGGCACGCACGATAAGCACGCCGGTGCCGCGCGCTATCTCGCCGACCGGGACGATGACGTCGTCGTGCGGTCCGGGTGCGTCCTGCAACGGGTCGACCGCTGTCAGGGTGATGGTTCGATCGTCGAGCGAGTCGAGTGGTGAGCCGCAGCTCGAACAGAAGGCGCTGTCAGGCGGATTGCGATGTCCACACTGATTGCAGAAGACGTACGACACGTCAGCCCTCGAGCAGCTTCCGGTACGCATCGGCGTCGAGCATCTCGTCGAACTCGGCAACGTCGTCGATCTGGATCTCGCAGATCCATCCGTCGCCGTACGGATCCTCGTTCAGCAGTGCCGGATTGTCGGCGAGTGCGTCGTTGAGTCCCGTCACCGAACCAGCGACCGGAGCGTAGATCTCCGAGACCGACTTCGTGCTCTCGATCTCGCCGAATGAATCACCGGCCGAGATGGTGTCGCCCACCTCGGGCAGCTGCACGTAGACCACGTCACCGAGTGCGTCTTGGGCGTAGTCGGTGATGCCGATCCGCACCCTTCCACCATCGACGGCGACGGCCCATTCGTGATCGGACGAATACCGGAGCTGATCGGGAATGTTCATGCGTGCAACCGTAGTGCTCTCGTGTGAGTGTGGTGGGCGTCGACGGCGGACATCGCCGTCGGGAGTGTTCAGGCCACCTGTTGTTTGGCCCGTCCCACCCGAATGCCGTCGCGGATAAGAGGAATATAGGCGATTGCGGTGTAGTAGCTGAGAATCAGCCCGGGGACCCCGGCGATCCAGGCGGCGATCTCGAAACCCTCGGCACCCGGGAAGTTACTGGATCCGAGCATGAAACCAGGAAACGCCGCCATCAGGAGGAACGTCGCCGTCTTCCCCAACCACGTCACGTCGAATCTGCGCATGCTGAACGCGAACGTCGCAACGGTGACGGCCGCGGCGATCAGCAGTTCCCGCACCAGGACGACGATGCAGAACCAGAGCGGCGCCGAGCCGTCGATGATGATGCTCACGATGGCGACGAAGAAGAGCAGGCGATCGACGGTCGGATCGAAGATCTTCCCGAACTCGCTGGTTTGGCCCAGCCGTCGGGCGAGGTAGCCGTCGACCCAGTCGGTTGCGCCCAGCCCGGCGAGCAACCATGCCGCTGCCGCACGCTCGTCGCGTGCGAACAGGAGGTACAGGAAGAGCGGAAGGCAGAGCAGCCGCATCAGCGTGATCAGATTGGGAATGGTCAGGACGGCATCGCCCTCGCCCTGGGGCGTCGCAGACTCGGTGTCCGATGCGCTCACAACCCGAAGCGTAGGGTCACGGCATGACCGGCGACGTGTTCCAGGCGAGCGGAGGCTTCGAGTGACGACCATCTTCACGCACATCATCAACGGCGACATCGGTGGCACCTTCGTCTGGCGCGACGATCAGTGTGTCGCGTTCATGTCGATCAATCCGATGGCACACGGTCACACCCTGGTGGTACCGATCGCCGAGATCGACCACTGGGTCGACGCACCACCGGAGCTGGCGGCTCATCTCTTCGCCGTCAGTGGTCACATCGGCCGGGCACAACAGACTGCGTTCGCTCCGACCAAGGTCGGCGTGATCATCGCTGGCTACGAGGTGCCCCACACCCACATCCACGTCGTTCCGACCAACTCCATGGCTGAGCTGTCGTTCGCGAACGCGGCCGACTCAGTCGACCGTGACGAGCTCGATCGCGCAGCCGATGCGATCCGGAGTGCATTGCGCACGGCCGGCCATGGCGAAGAGGTCGTCGACGTCTAACGCCGTCGCAGCGTGACGTATCCGGCGTCGGGGTCCTCGGGCCGTTCCGTGAGCAGGCCATACGGCCGCGACTCGAGCTCGACGTCGTCGGGGCCCGATGTGGTCCATAGGGACTGCACGGTCCTGTCGAGGAGCACGGCGTCGCCACTGAGGACCCGATAGGTCATCGTCCAACGCATTCGGCGGTCGTCGATCGGATCACCCGACATCCAGCCTTCGTAGACATGTTGACCCACGGGAAGCGCCCGGTAGCGCGTCGGCGGGATCGACATCGGTCGAATCGGAGGGAGCACACCGATGATCGCAGGCGCACCCGGCGCCAATCGATCGGCCAGCATCTGCCACAGGTCGTGTCGGCCCGTCTCGTCGAAGTGTCCCAACACGGCCGATGCGACCATGCCACTGATCTGGTCGGGTAGGTAGCGAGGGCACAGATCGAACGGCATCACGGTGACCCGGTCGAGCAGCTCCGGCGACAATGCCAGACGAGTGTGCATGATCGACCGCATCGCACGTGACGGTTCGATGGCGAGGATCGACGCTGTCGGAACACTCCGGTGGATGTAGCTCAGACCGATCCCGGTCCCGGCTCCGACGTCGACGATGGGACCCGTGGTCGGATCGACGTGTGCGAGCTCGCGAGCCACATCGGGCCCGAAGTGATCCCACATGCCGCAAGCGAGCAGGTCGTAGAACTCGGCAGTCGCTTCGCCGTACGGATCGGCGGAATCGTCGATCTCGTCGACGTGCGCTGTTCGTTCGAGGATCTGTTGGGTCATGGTGTGGCGCGGGTGGGCGCCACGAGCTGTTCACCTTTGTTCCGCACGTTGTTCACATCGGTAGAAACCTCGTGCATCATGAGCAACTTCTCCGGTGCCGGAACCAGCAGCGCTCCCAACATGTCGATGTTCTCGTTCTCGCGATCGAGCCAGATGTTCCACATCGACTTGGGCAGGATCACGGGCATCCGGTCGTGGATCGTGCTCATCGTGTCGTTCGCAGACGTGGTGATGATCGTGGCGCTGTGCAGCCACGGGCTGTCGGCTCCCTCTGACTTGTCGCGCCACGCAGACCAGAGCCCTGCGACCGCGAGCGGCTCGCCGTCGGCCCGATGGATGAAGTGCGGTCGCTTGACCGGCTTGCCTTGCTTCGTGACGGGTCCGCCGTCGACTCCCGGCGCCCATTCGTAGAAACCGTCCATCGGGATGATGCATCGGTGCTTCTTGAACACACCCTTGAACGCCGCCTTCTGGGCCAGGGTCTCGGAACGGGCGTTGATCATCCGCTGGCCGATCTTGCGCTCCTTCGCCCAGATCGGCACGAGCCCCCAATGGAACACCTGCACCTCGGATTGTCCATCGGCCCCCTGGACGACGCCATAGATGTCGTTGGTCGGGGCCACGTTGTAGTTCTCACCCAGCGTCTCGACGTCGGTTTCGGCATCGAAGTATGCGGCAATACGGTCCGGCGACGACGACGAAACGAAACGACCACACACACACCGGACCATATCGTTTCCGTAAAGTGCTTGATGTCGCGCCGCGAATGGCGCACAATGGCCGCAGTTCAGGAAGATCCCGTCGATACCAAAACGGACCCAACGCTCCACCCGTACCGCCCGTCGGATGCAGGTGGCACCAGGGTAAAACTTTCACCGGTTTACTTGGTACGAATCGGCGGGACTCTTCCGCGTTCAGGGTCTCTGCGGCCGCACCCGCCCGTTGCCCTAGTGTTGACGAGATGACGACCGATCATCAGGACCTCGCCGACAACAAGTACGTGGCGCTCACCACCTTCCGCAAGACCGGCGAAGCGGTGTCGAGCCCGGTGTGGATCAGCCGGCTCGACGATGGGTCGTTCGGTTTCTGGACCAGCTCGGGTTCCGGCAAGGCGAAGCGACTTGCCCACACCAGTCGGGTCATGGTCCAACCGTCTGATGCGCGGGGCAAGCCCACCGACGGTTCAACGGTCACCGAGGCGACGGCCGAGATGGTGACGTCCGGACCGAAATTCGACGAGGTGCAGCGCAAGATCAAGGCGAAGTACGGCTACGCCAGGCATGTCACCAAGTTGCTCGGCACCATCAGCGGCATCGTGAAACGCAACAAGATTCCCTACGGCGACGTCGTCGTCGTGATCACCCCGACCTGATCGTTCCGAGCTGGTTCCCGCGCTGCCCGGCGTCAGGATCGTCCGACCGGACGCCGGACCCGAGTGTTTGGCAATATCGGCGGATGCGTGCGCCACACATCGAGATCGACCCGTCCGAATCAGGAGTCGACGTTGACCGGCTGGGTCGCCTCGACCGCCACTTCGAGCGATACGTCGACGATGGCCGCCTCGCCGGATGGCAGCTCGCAGTCAGTCGGGGCGGCAAGGTGGTGCACTCGTCGACGTACGGCCATCGTGATCTCGCTGCCGGCTCGCCGTTCGAGCCGGACACGATCGTGCGGATGTTCTCGATGACCAAGCCGGTCACGTCCGTGGCTGCCATGATGCTCCACGAAGAGGGTGCACTCGGTCTGAAGGACCCGGTGAGCAAGTACATCCCGTCGTTTGCCGACACCCGCGTGTACCGCTCGGGTTCGTTCCTCAAGCCCGAAACCGTGCCGCAGACCGAACCCATCCGTGTCTGGCACCTCCTGACACACACGGCCGGGCTCACCTACGGCTTCCACAACACGCACGCCGTCGACGCGATCTATCGCAAGAACGGGTTCGAATGGGCGCACCCCCCTGGAATCGACCTCGCCGACTGCTGCGACCGCTGGGCTGCGATGCCGCTGGTGTTCCAACCGGGAAGTGAATGGAACTACGGCGTGTCGACCGATGTGCTCGGCCGTGTCGTCGAGGTGGCATCGGGACAGGCTCTCGACGAGTTCTTCACAGAGCGGATCTTCGCGCCGCTCGGCATGACCGAGACAGGTTTCTGGGTTGCGCCAGACCGCCGAGAACGGCTCGCCGAGCTGTACATGCCGCACCCGGCAACGGGAAAACTCACGCCGATCCCGGACCTGTTGCCGATCGACCAGCAGCCGACGATGCTCTCCGGCGGCGGTGGTCTGTGCGGCACGGCGGCCGACTATCTCCGGTTCGCCCACATGCTGCTCGGACGCGGCGAACTCGACGGTGTGCGCCTTCTCGGGAGCCGGACCGTCGACTACATGGCGAAGAACCACCTCCCCGGCAACGTTGATCTCGAGGCATTCGGGCGTCCGTTGTTCGCCGAGACCACGTTCGACGGAGTCGGGTTCGGACTCGGCTTCTCGGTCACGATCGATCCCGTCGCAGCGAAGGTTCCGGGTTCCGTGGGCGACTATGCGTGGGGCGGCGCGGCGAGCACGGCGTTCTGGGTCGATCCCGTGGAGGAGCTCGTCGTGTTGTTCCTGACGCAGTTGCTGCCGTCGAGCACATATCCGATTCGGCCGGAACTGAAGCAACTCGTGTATCAGGCGATCGTCGACTGAGAACCGGGTGTGCCGGCGGTCTTCATCGCGGCGGTTCGATGTCGCCGATCAGCAGCACCCGACTGTCCGGCCGTTCGGCCACGACATAGATGGTGGACCCGAGCATTCGAGCGTTGATCGACAGATCCCACGATGAACGGTCGATATGGAGGAGTTCCGCGAGATCGACCGACTCCCACACCTCGCCATCACGACTGACCCGGAGCCGCGGTGAGCTGCGTGGATCTGCTGCGACCCATCCGAGCGCGCCTGCGGAGCGGTTCTCGATCCCGGGAACATCGGCGAGCCGTTCGAAGGTCCTGCCATCGGGCGACGACCAGTGTTCGACACCGCCGCTCCTGTACACGGTGACGATGGCTTCGTTCGAGCCCGATCGCAACGTCGGGCCGGGACCGGCGCTCGGAGCATCGCCAGGAGTTTCGATTTCGTCCCAATCACGGCCGTTCGTGGTGAACCAGAACTCGGTGGTCCGCTCATCGAGCGACGACCCTCGCACGAGGACGCCGTTCCCGACCGCAACCATGTCGACCGGGTCGGCCGTCGACCACGGAGCCGCAACCGGGTCGAACCGGTCGCCGTCCCACATGAGCCACCGGGTCGTCGTGGAGCCCGCGATCGCCCAGATCGGCGATGACGTGCCGACCCGATCGAGGCCGACGCCATCGATGGTCCACACGACGGAGTCGTCGAGGTCGACCAGTTCGAACTGCCGACTGTGTGGAACGCGCCGGATGGTGAATCGCTGAACCGGGAGTTCGTGGAAGTCTCCGGAGGCGAGCGCGATCGACTCGTTGCCGAACGCCACGTTCACGCGATACGCCCCGCCGATGCCGGCGATCTGGTCCCAC
Organism: Ilumatobacteraceae bacterium; assembly: GCA_037969115.1. Lineage (GTDB taxonomy): Bacteria > Actinomycetota > Acidimicrobiia > Acidimicrobiales > Ilumatobacteraceae > JBBKWQ01. Next base: position 81,587 of record JBBKWQ010000396.1, on the reverse strand, counting down.
GGCACACGGACGTCGCTCACCGCCAGCAGGAACGCTCGGCCGCCGAGCATGATCGGATACCCGTCTGCTGGATCGGACGCGACTTCCTCGGTCACTCGGAAGCCCTGCGGCGCAGCGCGTCCCGCCGCATCGACGTCGACGGGAACCTCGCCAGTGTCGGTGACCCGGAACAGCAGGCGACGTCCGTCGACATCGCGGACCGACCAGCGGGCATCCGCAACGCGACGTTCGCTCGACGCATCGGCGGCCGACCATGTGATGCCACCGTCGAGCGAGCGCCAGACCTGTTGCCCCTCGGCTTCATCGCCGGCAAGGGCCGACCCGACGGAACGAGTGACATTTCTCGGGAGCGATGAACCGTCTCCGTCGACTCTCGTCCAGGTGATCGGGCCGATCGATGTCGCCATCGCCTCGTCGCTTCGGACCACCCGGTTCACCGTTGCTTCACCGTTGTCGGCCTCGTCGACCGGCGGCAGCGCCGCTGCCGAGGTGCCGACTGCGATCGTCTCCGAAGCGGAACTCCCGATGGGGTCGGCGTGCTCTGGCGTCGTGGCAGTCGACGCGGTAACGGCGACGATCGCGGCGACGATCACGAGCATTGCCGCGATCGTGGCGCGACCGAATCGAGCGATCACGAACGGCTCCCGATCCGAGCGGTGACGCTCGATCGAATCTGATTGGCGGCGGTCGACCGTCGATGATGACGCTGATGATGGCGATGACGATGACGATGACGATGACCGAAGCGGTTCATCGGCGAACACGCCTGTCGACATCGATCCGCCTCGCGCCCACGGGCTGACGGGCACCGGCGCGTCGGCTGACCCGGCAGTGCGGTCGTCGTCGTCGCCAGTCGGTTCGTCGAACACTGTCGTCACCCCGGACCTCACCGTACGCCAACCGGCGCCGATGTGGCGCCGGGCCGCGCGAACGCGGGCCGGTCACTGATGTGATCGGCCCCGGTCGGGCTGACAGGATTTGAACCTGCGACCCCCTGTCCCCCAGACAGGTGCGCTACCAAGCTGCGCTACAGCCCGTTGTGACGGAACTGGAGCCTACCGACTCGCCTGCTCGTTCCTTACAGAAAGATCTGGACGAAGCGATATCCGAGGTAGACCACCAACGCAACGACCAACAGCTTGAAATGCCACGGGGTCGTCTCGTCGTCGGGAACAACCGGCTCCTCGACGACGCGACCACAGGTCGGGCAGCTGCCGTCGTCGCGCAACGTATTCGGGGTCATGTACTTGCCGCAGTCTTCACACCACGGCATCAACTCTGTCGCTTTCGCACACGCAGCTTCAGCGGAACCGATCCGAAATCGAACGCCTCGCGGATCATGCGCTCGAGATACCGCAGGTAGTGGTGGGGCAGCTCGCGATTGACGAACAACGTGAACGTCGGCGGGTCGGTGGCACCCTGAACCGCGTACATCACCTTCGCTCCCCCACCGGCCGGCTGGCGTTGCTGGGCCTCTGCGATGACCTTGTTGACATCGCGGGTCGGCACGCGCCGGTGGTACTGCTCGATTGCGTCCTGCAGCACGGGGTGCAACTTGTGCACGTTCTTGCCGGTGAGCGCCGAGACCTTCAGGACGGGTGCGTTGCCGAGGAACGCCAACTTGCGGTTGACGTCTCCTTGGAGCTCCAGGCGCCGCTCGGTGTCGGTGACGAGTTCCCACTTGTTGAGCATGATCACGATCGGGCAGCCGGAGGCGTCGACACGTTCGGCGAGTCGCTGGTCCTGTCCGGTCACACCTTCTGTGGCGTCGATGATGAGCAACGCGATGTCGGCGTCGTCGATCGCGCGGAGCGCCCGCACGAGCGAGTAGTACTCGGCCGACTCGTCGATCTTCGCTCGGCGCCGCATGCCGGCGGTGTCGATGAACACGATCGGGCCATCGTCGGTTTCGACGAGGGTGTCGACCGCGTCCCGAGTGGTGCCCGGCATGTCGTGCACCACGGCGCGGTCCTGCCCGACGAGGCGGTTGAACAAGGTGCTCTTGCCGACGTTGGGCCGTCCGACGATGGCAACCCTGGGCGGCCTGGCGTCGTCAGGTGACCAGATTTCGGAATCGTCCGGATAGAAGTTCGGCTGGTCCGGGTACTCGTTGCGGACGGCCTTGTCGCCGAGTCGCTCCAGCACCACGTCGAGCAGGTCACCTGCGCGTCGCCCGTGCAGCGCACTCACCGGCACCGGATCGCCGAGCCCGAACTGGAGGAAGTCCCACAGTTCGATCTCGCGCTGGTTGTTGTCGGCCTTGTTCGCGACGACGATCACGTCGCAGTCGGCGCGGCGGAGCCACTCGGCGACCGATACGTCGTCGTCGACGGCACCGACAGATGCGTCCACGACGAACAACACCACATCTGCTTCTTGTACGGCGGCCTCGACCTGCCGGCTCACCTTCTCGTCGAGTTCGGAACCGACCGGCATCCAACCGCCGGTGTCGATCACGCGAAATGGAACACCGAGCCACTCGGCCTCGAGTTCGTTCCGGTCGCGCGTCACGCCTGGCTGGTTCTCGACGATCGCGGCCTGCTTGCCGATGATGCGGTTGAACAGCGTGCTCTTGCCCACGTTGGGGCGGCCGACGATGACCACGGTGGGGAGGACCTGTTCGGTGTTCATGTGCGCTCCAGAGCCCGGCGAAGGGCAGAACCATCAGTTGGCAGTACCTCGACGGGACGCGGAAGATCGCCGACGGTGACCCCATCGAGGAATCGACCGTCGTCCGACAAGCAGACGTCGGGCAGCAGGTAACGGTGGCCGACGGGTTCGTCGACCAGGACGCGGGTGAGATCGGCACCGGTGATCAGACCCGTCACGCCCGTGTTGCCACCGAAGAACTCGTTGTCGACCGTGATAATGCGCACGTCGGCACGACCGAGCTCCTCGACGAGCGGCCCGATGACCTGCGATCCGAAGGGGCCGCTCAGCACCCCGATCGGCGCACTCGACCGCGGGAGCAACGCCACCGGGGTCGCGCTCGTGCCGTTGGAATGGTCGTCTTTCGCTCCGCCGCAGGCGGACGACGAGCGCAGACCGGTGTATGCAGCCGGATTCGAGGGAAGGTCGACCGCAGCGAAGAAGCCACTGCGCGTGCCGGTGACCGACTCGGCGACGCCGTGGAACTCCATTTCGAACGTGCGGGCCATGCCGATGCCGTCCTCGTGCATGTGGAAACCCTCGTATGCCTCCGGCCCGGGGAACGGCCGACCCGTCATCAAGTAGTACTCGTCGGCGGCGAACACCATGCGTCGACCGAGGATCGAGTGGAAGATCGTCTGCCAGTCTTCGACGATGTCGACCACTGCGTCGGCTTCTTCGGCAGTGTGGAGCCGCATCGCCGACTCCTTGTTGAATCGCGACAGCCCCAACGGCACCACGGCCACGGAATGCAGCTCCGGATACCGATCGAGGATGCCGGCCATGGTGTCGGCGAGCACCGCCCCGTCGTTCACACCCGGGCAGACCACGATCTGGCCACGCACTTCGATGTCGTGGTCGAGGAGCGCCCGCATCCACCGCAGACTCATCCCTCCACGCGGGTTCTTCAGCATGCGACTGCGTGCGTCGGGATCGGTGGCATGAATGCTGACGTTGAGCGGCGAGAGACGTTCGGTGATCACTCGTTCGAGGTCGGCTTCGGTGAACCGTGTGAGCGTGGTGAAGTTTCCGTACAGGAACGACAACCGATAGTCGTCGTCCTTCAAGTAGAGGCTGCGCCGCATGCCCTTCGGGAGCTGATAGATGAAGCAGAACTCGCAGTGGTTGTCGCAAGTGCGAACCCGGTCGAACACCGCACTCTGGATCTCGACCCCGAGCGGCTCCCCCGCTCGCTTTCCGATCGTGATGTCGAGATCGAGACCCTGTCGCGACACTGCGAGTTCGAGGTCGGCTTCGTCGGCCAACAGCTGCCACTCGATGATGTCGCGGGGCACCTGTCCATTGAGGCGCGCGATCTCATCACCGGGCGTGAGACCAGCTTCTGCAGCCGGTGAATTGGGCGTGACGGCGACGATGACGGGGGCGGACATGGCTGCACCAGGCTATCGGTCGGCCTCGCAGCTACCCTGTGCTTCGCGATGAGCCGGAGACGTCAGACATGAGCGTTGAGCGAGTCCTCCTGGCCGAACCGCGGGGCTTCTGTGCGGGTGTCGAGATGGCCATCAAGGCACTCGCCTGGATGGTGCGAACGTTCGAACCACCCGTGTACTGCTACCACGAGATCGTCCACAATCGGATCGTGGTCGAGCGCTTCCAGGACCTCGGTGTGGTGTTCGTCGATTCGATCGAAGACGTGCCGACGGGTAGCCCGATCATGTTGTCGGCACACGGCTCGGCACCCGAGGTCGTGGCTGCTGCAAGGCGCCGCGGCAGTTTCGTCGTCGACTCGGTCTGCCCGCTGGTCACCAAGGTGCACCACGAGGTCAAGGTTCGGGCCGGGAAGGGCTTCCGCATCGTCTACGTCGGACATGACGGGCACGAAGAGGCGGTGGGCACCATGGCCGTTGCTCCCGGCTCGATCAGCCGCGTCGAGACGGTCGACGAGGTCGACGCCCTCGAACAGTTCGACGAACCCGTGGCGTTGCTCGCCCAGACGACACTGTCGCACCGCGACTGGGAAGGCGTCGCCGTGCGCGTACGCGAACGCTTCCCCGATGTCTGGACCCCTGGGCGCAGCGACCTGTGCTTCGCCACCACGAACCGACAATCGTCGCTGCTTGCTCTCGCCGACCGATGCGACGCGATCGTCGTCGTCGGCTCGTCGAACTCGTCGAACACGAGGGCTCTCGAGAAGTTGGCGATCGACAGTGGTTGCCGGCGCGTGATGCGCATCAATCACGTCGGCGAGATGCCCGACGATCTCTCTGGCGTCGTCGGGGTCACGGCAGGGGCATCTGCTCCCGAGGAACTGGTCGACGCGGTGTTGGCGCGACTCGACCCGGTAGACGGGGTGGAGCTCGTTCGCATCACCGATGAAGACGAATATTTTCCGCCACCTCGCAACATCCGTGAGCTCCAGTACTCCATCGAAGCGGCCAGTACGGCCATGCTCGGCGGCTCACAGCTGAGCCGGCCAGGATTGGAAGACCGAAATCTGCCCGCGAGCGACGTGCTCTCCGCCCTCGCAGACTGACGATCATGTTGTCGCCGAACCTGCACACGGTCCGTCTGTTCCTCCACGTCCTGTCTGCATCGGTCTGGGTCGGCGGCCAGATCGTGCTCGCCGGTCTCGTGCCGAGCCTCCGGCGGACGTTTCCGGAATCCACCAAAGTGGCAGCCCAGGCCTTCGCTCGCATCGCTTGGCCGGCCTTCGCCGTGGTGGTGCTGACCGGCCTGTGGAACCTCACCGAGGTCAGCGTCGGTTCCACGAGTACGGCCTACCAGGTCACCTTGTTCCTGAAGATCACGTTGGCGCTCCTGAGTGGCGCAGCCGCCGCCGTTCATCAGGTCGGCACGTCGAAGTTGGCACTCGCACTCGGCGGCGCGATCGGATTGCTCAGCGCGATCGGAGCGATGTTCCTCGGTCAGCTCCTCGACACCGGGGTCTAGCCCGACAAGACAGCGAGGCTGCGGGTACGGGGGGATGCCGCAGGCGATCGGCAAGACTGGCGGGTCATGCAGAGCAGCGCGGACAACGTCGACGCCTATCTCGTGGAGGTCCCCGAAGGTCGACGCGCCACGCTCGATCGGCTCCGTTCGATGTGTGTGGCCACACTGTCCGGGTACGAGGAGTGCATGGACTACGGAATGCCGAGCTATCGGCGGCCCGGCGGCGACATCGAGGTCGCGTTCGCCAGCCAAGCCCGGTACATCTCGATCTACATCCTGAGAAGTGAGGTGTTGGACCGCTTTCGCGACCGACTCGCCGCTGCGAGCCTCGGCAAGGGCTGCGTCCGGTACACGCGGCCCGAGAAGATCGACTTTGCAGTGATCGACGAGATGTTGCGCGCCTCGTCGACCGCCGACGGTCCGATCTGCTGACCACCGGGTCGGTACGGCGTGTCGGTACAGCGGGTCGATTGACGGTGGAGCGGTTGACAACAGGCCGGTCGAGCAGTGGCATTGGTGTCGTGAGCGTCGATGTGGTGATGCGCAAGCAAGTGGATCTCACTCTGACGGACGTGCCTGCCACCAGTCGGCGGCTGATCACACTCGGCCCGACCGACGAGGTTTCGCCGGGCGCTACACCGTCGAAGGTCGCCGCTGTTGTCGCTCTCATCGCTGCACTCGTGTTCGTGATCGGTCCGTTCGTAGCCGGTTCCGACGACAAGGTGCCGGCCCACCCCGACGCCCAGACTGCACCGACACCTCGCGATCCTGTGGCGATCGGTGACGCCATGGTGCGTGCGATCGGCGCGCGTGACGTCACGGCAGCGGCGAGTCTGCTGCGTGACGACGCTGTCGTCGTGGCCTACGGCGCGAGTAACGTTGCCGAGTTCGTACAACTCCTCGAGTGGTTCGATGCGACGGATTGGCGTGTCCGCGAACCGGCATGCGAGTTCGGCCCGCCGAATCAGGTGACGTGTGCGGTTCTTCAGAGCAACGCTTGGTCCGAAGCTGCCGGCGTCGAACCGGTCGAGACCCAGATCTCGATGTCGATGACCGACGCCCTGATCTCGTCGATCTCGTACACCGACGACGACGAACTCTGGACCGTCGCGGTGGTGGATCCGTTTCTGCAATTCCTCAAGACCCATCATTTCGCCGACATCACTTCGATGTGGTTCCTGACACGAGGCCAGCTCTCAGGTCCGATCCTCGACGACGAGTCGATCAGGATGTTTGCGCAGTACACCGGCGAGTACGCCGACTGGGCCGAGCCGCCGCGTCGAGCGACGTCGGTCGGCGACGCGATGGTTCGGGCCATCCACGCCCGTGACGTGACGGCTGCGCAGAGTTTGTTGAGCGATGACGCCGTCGTGGTCGTGTTCGGTGCCGGTGACTCGACCGAGTTCGTGGAACAGTTCGCCTGGCTCGACGCGACCGACTGGCGGTTCCAGGATCGCGGCTGCGAGTTCGCGCCGCCGAACCAGGTTCTCTGCGCCGTCCACCAGAGCAATGCCTGGTCCGACGCAGCCGGGAACGATCCGGTCGAGGGTCAGTTCTCGATGTCGATCAGCAACGGTCTGATCCGGTCGATCTCGTACACGAAGGATCGGGCCACCTGGAACGAATCGGTGCTCGAGCCCTTCGTCCAGTTCGTCAGCGACCGCAATCCCGCCGATGTCTCGTCGATGTGGGACATCGCCGGCGACGGGGTCGGCCACCCGCGGTTCGACACAGAAGCCGTCGCGCTGTTCCAGCAGCACACCGCCGACTACACCCGAGCAGTCGGATCGAGGTGAGCGTGTGCTGTTTTGCGGTCACCGGCGCCACAACGTGGCGCCACGATGACGAACGCGATGGCAGCGGACCTGTCACACTCGGTCGATGCGCCGCGTCCGACTCGTCACCGCTCCGGTCGCTGTGGCTGTCGCTCTGACGGCCGGATGCACCGGATCGGCCGACGAAACCGGCGCGACGGAGGCTCCCGAGGTCGTCGCTGACAACCTCGTCATCACGGTCGACCCCGACATTGCTCCGTTCTGCGACGCAATGTCAACGCTCAACCGCAAGATCGACGCAGGAGAACTCGATCTCGACGATCTGGCCGGCGAATACCGGACGATCGTGCCGTTGGTTCCAGTTGAGATCCGGGCCGTGTTCGACGCGGTCGCCGACGGCGTGGCCAGCCCGACGGGTACGTCGACCACGATCGACGAGGTCGTCGTCGAGGCCACGAGCGACCCGACCGAACTCGATTCGGTGCTCGCACTGAGCCCGAACGAGGCGTTGGCCGACTATCTCACGCTCACGTGCCGGAGGTCTGACGACAATCCCGGACCGGCGGCCACCCAGCCGCCCTGACGCCGCCACACCTCATCAACGACGACACGTCAGTTGAGTGCACTCAGGGCGACCGTGGCCTCGACCGATTCGTCACCGAACTCGGGCAAAATCGCACGCATCTTCATCACCAGGGCGAGCTTCACCCGATCGTTGTTCTGGATGCTCCACGCCTTGAGGTTGTTCAGCATCCGAGCGATCACCAGACGGTTCGGCGACTGACTCAGGTGGTGTTCGCTCCACGGGGTCCGACCTGCCGAGAGTTCGTCGAAAATCTGCCGACACTCGTCGCGAGTCAGGGCGAGGTGACCTCTGAACGGGTCGGTGAACCACTCCGGGTCGGCCGGATCGCCCACGAGGAAATGCCCCGGCATGCCGACGCCCACCAGCGACACGCCGACTCGGCGGGCGATTTCGATCGTCACGATCGCGAGCGAGATCGGAATACCGCGCCGGGTCGCAACCACCCGATCGAGACACGAGTTCATCCACGACGTGTAACTCCGAGTATCGCCTGCGAAGCCGAGATCGCCGATGACATAACGGGCGACACCGTCCCGGGTGGGGGTGGGGCAGGCTGCGGCGAGTTCGTCGAGCCTGGCGAGCCATTCGAGCCGGTCGAGTCGCGGCTGCAGTACCGCCGAGAGCGCCAGTGCTGGTTCGTCGAGAGTCATCCCGACCGGCGAGCCTTCCATCAACCGAGCGAGATCGGCGAGCGCGTCATCGCCGCGAAACTCTGCCCGAACCGCCATCGGTGCCGACGGTACTCGCTCTGCGACACTGCGATCGGTCACACCGCTCGAGTCACCAATTGTCGACGATCTGGACTACCTTGCCCCGCGATGTATCCCGGTTCGCACCTGGCAAAGCACGGCGACAAACCAGCACTGGTCATGGCAGGTTCGGGTTTCACGCAAACGTTCTCGGAACTCGATGCCGCTGCGAATCGCCTGAGTCGCCTGCTTCGCTCGGCGGGTCTGCAACCCGGCGATCACATCGCCATCTGCATGGAGAACCACGACCGATACATCGAGGTCTTGTGGGGCTGTCGATACGCAGGGCTCATCTACACCGCCGTGTCGTCTCGGCTCACCGGCGACGAGTTGCAGTACATCGTGAACGACTGCGAGGCGCGGGCCTTCATCACCTCGAAGTACAAGGCGGACCAAGCTGCCGAGATCATGGGCAGCACACCCGACGTCGAACTCCATCTCATGCTCGACGGCGTCATCGACGGATACGAGTCGTACGAATCGGCAGTCGCCACCCAGTCGGCTGACCCACTCGAGCGGCGCGTGGCAGGCACCGACATGTTGTACTCGTCGGGCACCACCGGACGGCCCAAGGGCGTGATGCCGGCCTTCCAGCAAGAGCCACTCGAGGAGGCAGTCACGGGTGTTCAGGGCTTGCTGCAACTGCTGTTCGCGATGGACGATTCCAAGGTCTATCTGTCGCCGGCGCCGATGTATCACGCCGCCCCGCTTCGATTCTGCATGGCAGCCATCGCCCTGGGTTCCACATTGGTCGCGATGGAGCACTTCGACGCCGAGGAGTACTTGAGGCTCATCGAGGAACACCGGGTCACCCACAGCCAGGTCGTCCCGACGATGTTCGTGCGGATGTTGAAACTCAGCGACGATCAGCGCGCAGCCCACGACGTGTCGTCGCTCGAGTGCGTCATCCACGCTGCGGCACCGTGTCCTGTTCCTGTCAAGCAGCAGATGATCGAGTGGTGGGGACCGGTGATCCACGAGTACTACGCGGGAACCGAGGGCAACGGTTTCGTCTACTGCAACAGCGACATGTGGCTCGCCCACAAGGGCACGGTCGGCACGCCCATCAACTGCACGGTGCACATCGTCGGCGACGATGGCGAACCCGTCCCGCGCGGCAAGTCCGGCACCGTGTACTTCGAGGGCGGCGCAACGTTCGAGTACCACAACGATCCCGACAAGACGAAGAGTTCTCGCCATCCCGAGGGCTGGAGCACACTCGGCGACGTCGGGTACCTGAGCGATGACAACTTCCTGTTCCTCACCGACCGCAAGGCGTACATGATCATCTCCGGTGGGGTGAACATCTATCCGCAGGAGGCCGAGAACGTCCTCGTCACACACCCGAAGATCATCGACGTCGCGGTGTTCGGCGTGCCGAACGACGATTTCGGCGAAGAGGTCAAGGCCGTCGTCCAGCCGCGACAGATGCCTGATGACGATGCAGCCGCAGCCGCGCTCGCGGGCGAGCTCATCCAGTTCTGCAAGTCACAGCTCTCCGACGTCAAGTGCCCCCGTTCGATCGATTTCCGAGAAGAGCTCCCGCGGCACCCGACGGGCAAGCTCTACAAGCGCCTCCTGAAAGACGAGTACTGGCAAGCCGCCGGCCGTACCATCTGAGCGACCTCCCGATGACACCGCTGAAACACCATCCGTACCTCGAGTGGCCGCAGCCGATCGCATTCGCGCATCGCGGCGGAGCGAGCGAGAACCCCGAGAACACGATGCCTGCGTTCCAGCACGCGGTCGACCTGGGATTCACATATCTGGAAACCGATGTGCATACAACGAGCGATGGTGTCCTGGTCGCCTTTCACGACCCCGACCTCGCCCGGACCTGCGATCGGACGGGACTCATCAACGAGTTGCCATGGGCCGAGGTCGCGGTGGCCCGGATCGGAGGAGAACCGATTCCCCTGTTCGAGGACCTGCTCGGTGCCTTTCCCGACGCACGATTCAACGTCGACTGCAAGGCCGACAGTGCGATCGACAGCCTCGCAGCCTCGATCACGCGGACGAACAGCCTCGACCGGATCTGCATCGGCAGTTTCAGCGACCTGCGGCTGAGAACGCTCCGCAACCGGCTCGGTCCAGGACTCTGCACGAGTTTCGGCCCCGTCCAGGTCGCCGCACTGCGACTCGCCGGGACAGCCCCCGGTGGCGGCCAGGTCGCTCAGGTTCCCGTCAGGCAGGGACGCATCGAGATCGTCAACGGTCGGTTCGTGCGCCGTGCGCACGCCAAGGGAATCGCCGTCCACGTCTGGACGATCGATGATCCCGTCGAGATGAACCGTCTGCTCGACCTCGGCGTCGATGGCATCATGACCGACCGACCGCAGGTGCTCAAGGACGTGCTGATCAAGCGCGGTCAGTGGGTGTCGACCGGCCCGTAGGGCAACCATCCGGCGGGCTGTTCCGGCGCACTAACGTGCGCGGATGCCCGGATCGCGAGTCCTCATGGTCTCGATCGATGGGATCGCCCCGAGGGCGATCACCCGGTCGACAATGCCGAGACTCGTCGATCTCGCCCGCCGCGGCGCAGCGTGTTGGTCCGCCCGCACCGTCATCCCCTCGGTGACGCTTCCTGCACACACATCGATGTTGCGAGGGGTCGATCCGACTGTGCACGGAATCGTCGACAACGACGCAACCGAGACGACCTGCGACGCCCCGTCGGTTCTCCGACACGCACGAGCCGAGGGCCTCCGAACTGCTGCCGTCTACGCATGGACCCCGATGAACGCAACGATCGAATCGAACGCGACCACCGAACGGATCGTGTTCGACTCGGGGTACGACCCGGCCGACGACGAGCACGTCACGCTTGCCGCGCTCGACATCTTGACGAACGACCGGGCCGACCTCCTCTTCGTCTATCTCGCCGAGGGTGATCTCGCCGGACACGATCACGGATGGATGAGCGACCAGTATCTCCGGGCGACATCGCGACTCGACGCCAAGCTCGGCCGATTGATCGATGCCCTCGGACCCGACGACGGCGTGCTCGTCACCACCGATCACGGCGGGCTCGGCCACGACCACGGCGACGGCCGCCCGGAAGATGTCGAGACGTTCATCGCGGCAGCGTCACCCAAGCTTGCTGCTGCATCGTGGTGGCAGAGCGCGTCGATCACCGATGTTCCTGCCACGGTCGCCGGCCTCTGCGGCATCGCGGCGGCCGACAGGTGGGCCGGCCAGACACTGCTCGGTCGCGAAGTACCGACGATCGAGATCGTCATGGCCATGCTGCGATCGATGAGCGACCATCGCTACGGCGAGCGCGTGAACATGCTCGACCACTCGTTGCAGACCGCCGCGCTCGCTCGGCAGTCGGAAGCGTCCGACGACATGATTGCTGCCGCGCTCCTGCACGACATCGGCCATGTGTGCGACGAAACTGCGCTGGTCGGTGACGTGCGCTGGGGCGTTCCGAGCCACGCCGACGTCGCCGGGCGGTTCCTCCAACAGATCTTGCCGTCGGTCAGCGAACTCGTTCGGCTGCACGTGGATGCAAAGCGCTTTCTCGTGGCGACCGACTCCGACTACGCGTCGACGCTCAGCGAGGCGTCGACGATCACGCTCGAACAGCAAGGTGGTCCGTTCAACGCGGACGAGGCCGAGCGGTTCGCTGCCGCGATCCAGGCCGACGACGCGATCCGACTGAGGAGATGGGACGACAGTGCCAAGGTCGCCGGATTGGTGGTCGACCCTCTCGACCACTACCAACCACTGCTGACATCACTGCTCGAACCGTCGTCGCTGAGCGGATCCTGGTGTCGCGACGCGTGCACGTGTGACGAATGTCGAGATCCACACAACCACCAGCACCTCATCGACGTCGCCGACCTCGCCGGCTGGCACGTCGTCGACTCGAGCCCTGGCACCGTCACCGTGTGTCACTCCGACGGTCGCACCCACCGCTGCGAAATCCCACGGTCAACCGACGAAGGAACCCACAGACAGGCAAGAACCTGGGATGCGGCACATCTCGGCTACCTCGTGGAACGGTCGGCGGAGGGGCTCGACGAGCCGGCACTGGTGCAGCTCTTGGACGACCTCGACCGGTTCGGAATTGCTCTGACCTCGGGGGTTCCCTGCGAGCCGGGCGCGGTGTTGGCGGTTGCCGAATCGATCGGGTTCGTTCGCGAGACGAACTACGGACGACTGTTCGACGTGATCACCCTGCCCGACCCGAACAACCTCGCGTACACATCTCTCGGACTTCCGCTCCACACCGACAATCCGTATCGCAGGCCCTGCCCGAGCGTTCAACTCCTCCACTGTCTCCGGTCGGCACACAACGGAGGAGCATCACAATTCAGCGACGGGTTCGCGGCCGCCGAGCGGTTACGTCGCGACCACCCGGACGCGTTCGACCTCCTCAGCCGAACAACCATGCGCTTCCGGTTCCAGGATGAAGCAGTCGACCTGCAAGCCGAGCGCCCGCTCATCGAGGTCGACACCGAGCAGCGGGTCATCGCGGTCAGCGTGAACCACCGCAGCATGCAGACACCGACACCATCACCCGGAATCGACCGGTTCTACGAGGCGTATCAGACCTTCCGTGACTACCTGACGGCCCCCGACGCCGTCGTGGCGATCACCCTGCGCCCGGGCGACCTGATCGCGTTCGACAACCGTCGAGTTCTGCACGGCCGGACGGGCTTCTCCATCACGGAACCGCGGCATCTCCAGGGTTGCTACATCGACATCGACGCCGTCAGATCGCGGGTGCGGAAACAACGCAGCAGAAGTGGCGCCGGCTGACGCTGGTCGACAGCACCGCCTGAACTCGGATCAGCCCGTCGATTCCTTCAGAACCCCACGCAGCTTGGTGGCCAGATCGCCGTCACCGGCGGCGTTGACCGCGCTCGTGTCTCGCCGGCCCCACATCCACAGGTTCAGCTCGAGTGCTGCTGCGTCGATCACGACATCAGGGTGCTCGCCGGCGACGACATCCATGGCGTCGAGGTCGTAGGTCTTGCCGGTGTGTGTAGAGGTCCCGGTCATGCGTCCGAACGCCAAGGTCCAGGAGTCGTCGGTGTCGGTGGCGTGCAACTGGACGACGCCGCTGGTCCGCGTGAACTCGGCCCACGCAGGCACTCCGCAGAGCATGACATTCACGAGTTCGTCCACACCGTCGGCCGCAAGCAACGGATCGACGGTCGGGAGAGGTCGTCCGGCTGCCAGCACGCCGTCGACGTAGTGGATGAGCGCTTCGTGCGTCTGTCGGCGGATCGTGAAACCGAGGGTGTGATCGTCGGACCAGCTCCACGCTTCATCTTCCGGGTCGCCACCCGCCAGCACCATGGCCAGGGAGTCGGCCGCTGCCCGCAGTCGACCCGGCAGCGCCTCGTCGTCGGGCCGATCCGGCTCGACGTAGTCATCCGGACCGTCGGGTCGATGGTCGACGATGAATCGCCAGAAGTCCTCGACTTCGGTCAGATGCCAGACGAGATCGTGGAGCAGCCAATCGCCGCAGGTCGCCACGGGTGTGCTCGCTGCCGTCTCGCCGGCGACATCGGCGAGTCCGGACGCGAACTTGCGGATCAGCTCGACGCCGACGGCATCCGGGTAGAGCGCGATCCCCATCCGGCCATCATGTCACGTGTCCATCGCTGGTCGACTCCCCGGCCGATGACCGACGCCGCCTGGCGACCCAGGTTGCCCACGCGACACCGGCGACCATCATCGCCGTGCCGATGACGGCGACGGCCGGACCGGCGCGGACCCGCAGCAGGGCGGCACCCGGAGCGAAACGCACAGCCGTGGCTACTCCGCCGACGTAGACCGCCGCGACGAGCGGGAGCACGCTACTGATCGTCAGCTTCGTACGACGCGTCCGGCCGACCGGGGCCCACTGAGCGACTGCCGCGAGCACGAGCAGAAGCGGTGCCAGCGGCCACACCCGAAGTACCCAACTCATGGCACCGCCCGGCGTGAACCCGAGTCGTTCGACGAGATCGACGACGTCGTAGCTCGATCGCGCCGACGCTCCCGTACCGATCCAAGGCAGAAACGAACCGATGATCGCAAGCGCAGCACCAACGGTGATGACCACTGCCGATGGCCGGTTCGGGGCGTGCACGTGGTGATCGTAGGCGTGGATTCGACCCATCGCTGCCACTCTCTGTGGCGGAAGTGCCCCGCGTCACATAGCTTGTCCGGATGTCAGGCGATCGTCCCCCCGTCTCGAGCGTGCGTGGCGTCCACGGCATCGTCGCAACTGCTGACCAAGCAGCCACCCAGGCAGGCATCGTCGCGCTCCGCCTCGGCGGCAATGCAGTCGATGCCGCCATCGCCGCCAACGCTGCGATGGCGGTGGTCGGTCCGCACCTGTGCGGCATGGGTGGCGACCTCTTCGCCCTTGTCCACACGGGACGCTCGGTCGTCGGACTCAATGCAAGCGGACGCGCCGGTTCCGGGTCGAACAGCGACGATCTGCGCTCGGAGGGCTTCTCCGACATGCCGTTCCGCCACGACATCCGCAGCGTCACCGTTCCCGGTTGTGTCGACGGATGGACCACCCTGCACGAACGATTCGGCTCGATTTCGCTCGCCGACGTGTTGGCACCCGCCATCCACCTCGCCGAAGAGGGCTTCGCCGCGAGCCCCCTCCTCGTCGGATCACTCGCCCGCACCGACGATGCCGGCAGAGCCCAGTTGCACGAACTCGTCCATCAGGCAACGCACACCGGTTCGCGAGTTCGTCGCACCGGCGTTGCGCGCGCCCTCGCCGGCATCGTCAGTGGCGGTCGCGAGTCGTTCTACGGCGGCGAGTTCGGACGCGGGCTGCTCCAGATGGGTGATGGCTTCTTCGATCACGAAGATCTCGTCCGCAACCATGCCGACTGGGTCGACCCGCTGACTGCGGTCGCATTCGGTCTCGATCTGCACACGATCGGGCCCAATACGCAGGGTTACCTCACGCTGGGCGCGGCACGCCTGGCGAGCCAGCTCGAACTACCGCACGACCCCGACGATTCCCGATGGCCACACCTGCTGATCGAGGCGGCGACCGCTGCGGGTTTCGACCGCCCGCTTCAATTGCACGAACACGCCGACGGCGCTGCGCTGCTCGCGGCGATCGACGAACGCGGCCCGATGATAGATCCGCTCCGAGCGAGCCGTCGGCCGGTTCCCACGATGGACGGGGACACCACCTACCTGTGTACGGCCGACGATCGCGGCATGGCGGTCTCGCTGATCCAGTCGAATGCATCCGGGTTCGGCTCATTGCTGGTCGAGCCCGACACCAACATCAACCTGCACAATCGCGGGCTGGGGTTCAACCTCTCGAAGGGCCATCCCGCCGAGTTCGGGCCCGGGCGACGGCCGCCGCACACCCTGTCTCCGGCGCTTGCCACGCGACACGGGGACCTCGTTGCAGTGTTCGGCACCATGGGCGGCGATGCCCAGCCACAGATCCTGTTGCAGATTGCCGCTCGTCTCTTCCAGCACGGGCACAGCCCAGCCCAGGCCGTCCACGCCGCTCGGTGGGCGCTGCGGGGTCCCGAGACCGGTTTCGACACGTGGACGAGTCCGCAGGGGCCGTCAGTGGTGCTCGAGGGGCACGCTCCGGCAACGTGGGACGACCTGGCCGGCCGCGGGCACCGGGTCAGCCGTGCCGAGGCCTACGACAGCGGTTTCGGCCACGCTCACGCGATCGTGGTCGAGCCCAACGGCGTCCTGGCCGGAGCTGCCGATCCGCGAACCCACGTCGGTTCGTGTGCGGCCTTCTGATCGGCCCGCCTGCTGAGTTCGTCAGCCCGAAGATCAACTCACCAGCGGCATGACTTCGGTCATGAACCGCGCCATCTGTTCATCGGCCTTCTTGTAGGGATCGCCGATCAGGTGCGGGAAGATGGTGAGGTGTTCGAGGCCGAGCAGGTCCTTGTAGAACTGCACCTGCTCGGCGACTTGTTCCGGTGTGCCGAGCAGGATCGTCTTGTTCTCGATCGAGTCGTCGAGCGTCGGTACGAGTCCGGGCGCCGCGGGCTTGCCGTTCTCGCCCATGTAGCCACGGCTCCAACCGTACGGCGCCAGGAACTTCCAGAACTCGTCGTGACCCGGCAACGCTGAGGCGCGAGCCTTTTCGTACGTGTCCTCGATGCGGATCGACACGACCAGCATCCGTTTGGCGTGCGGTTCGAGGTGGATGCCGTGCGCCGCATGGTAGTTCTCGGCGTAGGTGTCCCAGAATCGGCGAATGAAGCTGTAGTGCTGATTCCAGAACACGGCACCATGATCGACCACCGGGACGTAGTCGAGCGTCGGTGGACTCGTCACCGCCTGCCAGATCTCGTACGGGTAGATCGGCCGCGGGATGAGTGTCAGCGCCTGCACCGTCGAGCCACGGTCGGGAATGCCGGGCACCGGCACCTGGAAGTGTTTGCCGTGGAACGAGAACGTCTCGTTGGCCAGCGCGGTTCGCACGATTTCCATCGATTCCTCGAAGACCTCGCGGTTGAACAGATCGGCGGCCTGTTGGTCGGGGTTGTCGTGTGAACCGATCGACACTCCCTTGTCGTTCAGGTGCAACACCTCGCGTGGCACGGTGCCCCGGCCGACACCCAGAATCGCCCGGCCGCCCGAGAGGTTGTGCAGTGTGGCGAAGTCCTCGGCGAGCCGCATCGGGTTCCACTGCGGGACGACGTTGAACATCGTGCCCAACCTGACGCGATTGGTTCGGGCGGCGATCCAGGTCGACAGTTGGATCCCGTTCGGGATGACCTCGTAGCCTTCGTGCTGGAAGTGGTGCTCGGTCGTCCAGAACGAATCGAACCCGAGTCGGTCGGCCTCGACCGCCGAGTTCACGTAGTCGAGCGTCGCAGCCCAACACTCATCGGTGCCGTAGCGCCGATCCATCGGCGCCGGTGCGCCGGCGCCGGCGTCACTCATCTCGACCCCGCCGAAGAAGAACGCCCCGACTTTCATGTGACTCCAACCTCCATCGGCGCCGTGTCTCGGCGACCCGTTCGTTATCGTCGCACACATGCCGTCCGCCATGCTCATGGGTGCGATCAACGCCGACGGCGTCGCTGTCGACGTGACCATCGAAGGCGAGAAGATCCAGACGGTTCGACCACACGAATCGGTGCGCCACGATGGTTCCGGCGTCGACGTGATCGACCAGAACGGCTACGTCGTGCTTCCTGCTGCCATCGAGCCGCACGCCCATCTCGACAAGGCGTTCCTCGCTGAAACGATCGAAAACCCGACCGGCGATCTGATGGGTGCGATCAAGGCCATGGAATCGAATCGTCATCTGCTCGGCATCGCTGAGACGATCGAACGCGCCGAACGCGCAGCCCGATTGATGGCCCGCAACGGCTACTCGGCGATACGAACCCACGCCGACACGACGATCGAGAACGGGCTCGACAGCGTGCTCGCGCTGCTCGACGTGAAACGTCGTGTCACCGACGTGATCGACGTCGAGATCGTCGCGTTGTGCGGTTGGCCGATCATCGACGGCCCGGATGTCGCCAACCAGCGGGCGTTGCTCCGAGACGCCCTCGACGCCGGTGCCGATCTGGTGGGCGGCTGTCCACATCTCGAGCACTGGCCCGAGCGGGGGACGGTCGATGCCGCGACCGACTGGTTCCTCGAAACCGCCACTGTCTACGGCAAACCCGTCGACCTGCACACCGACGAGACCACGGACCCACATGTGCTGGGTCTCGAACACCTGGCACGGCGCGTCGCAGAGGGATTCGACCATCGAGTGACGGCCAGTCACTGTGTCAGCCTCGGTCAGCAGTCGGTCGCACGTCAACGCGACGTTGCCGAACTCGTCGCGACCGCCGGTATCAGTGTGATCGTGCTACCCCAGACGAACCTGTTCCTCCAGGGTCGCGGTCTGAATCCGATGCCCCGCGCGCTCACGTCGATCGGGCCGCTCCGAACCGCCGGCGTGGTCGTCGCCGCCGGCGCGGACAACCTGCAAGACCCCTTCAACCCCGTTGGCCGCGCATGTCCATTCGAAACGGCGGCACTCATGATCACGGCAGCCCATGATCTTCCCGGTGCGGCGTGGCGTGCGGTCTCTGACGATGCGCGGAAAGCGCTCGGCATCGCTCCGGTCGGTCTGGTCACCGGATCGCAGGCGGATCTCCTCGCGATCCGGGCCACTTCGTTGCGCGAGGCGATCGCCTTTGCGAGTCCCGACCGCATGGTGTGGCGACGCGGACATCTGACACATGGTTTGGTCTGAATCGAGTAGCACAGCCGGCGCAGTACGGCGCGTAGTGTGGTGCCGGTCATGGTTGCCTCTGACTCACACGACGATCTCGTTCCGGCGACTTCCGGTGAAGTTGGGCGACTCCGCGCGATCGTGACCGGAGCGGCACGCGGTATCGGCGCCGAAATCGCGTGCGAGCTCGTCCGTAGTGGCGCCGACGTCGTGCTCGTCGACCGGCTCGCCGATCAGTGCGCCGGCTTTGCGGCCAGAATCGGCGCTCGCAGCGTTGCATGCGACCTGTCCGACCCGAACGACGTCGCACGCGCGATGACCGAGGCACTCGGTCTCCTCGGTGGCATCGACGCGTTGGTGAACAATGCCGGCATCTTCGAGATCAGCCCGTTGCTCGACATCGACGTCGCGTCGTGGGACCGCATGTTCGACATCAACGTTCGCTCGATGCTGCTCACCATCCAAGCTGCTGCACGCGCCATGATCCAGCAGGGCACGGGCGGTCGAATCGTGAACATGGCGAGCATGGGCGGCAAGGTCGGCGCAGCCGGGCAGGCGCACTACGCCGCCTCGAAGGCAGCTGTGATCTCGCTGACGCAGGTCGCGGCAGACGAGTTCGGGCCCCACCAGATCACAGTGAATGCCGTGTGTCCCGGCTACGTTCTCACCGAGATGGGCGCGACCACCCGAACCGATGCGATGATTGCCGATTGGTCGTCGTTGTCGCCGCTCGGGCGGCTCGCCGACCCGGCCGATGTGGCCGGCGTCGTCCGATTTCTCATCTCGGCTGATGCCGCTTACCTCACCGGACAGGCGATCAATGTCAGCGGCGGGATGATCAAACACTGATGGACCAGACGACAGGTACGAACGAACGACCTGCGCTGGTCTTCGATGCCATCTCGATGGTGTTCCCCGACGGGACCCACGCGGTCGACCGCGTGTCGTTCGACGTGCGACCGGGCGAGTTCGTCTCCGTCGTCGGCCCGTCGGGATGCGGCAAATCGACGCTGTTGAAGATGGCGTCCGGCCTCACCACGCCCACGGGCGGCGACGTGCACGTCGACAAGCGCAGCCTCGGCTACGTGTTCCAGGACGCCACGCTGTTGCAGTGGCGCAACGTTCGCCGAAACGTCGAGCTGTTGGCCGAACTCGAAGGAGTTCCGGGCGCCGAGCGACGCGCACGAGCCGCCGAGAACATCGAACTCGTCGGCCTCACCGGATTCGAGACGAAATATCCCAAGCAGCTGTCGGGCGGCATGCGCATGCGCGTCTCGCTGGCACGTTCGCTGGTCCTCGAACCGAACGTATTCCTCTTCGACGAGCCATTCGGCGCGCTCGACGAGATCACCCGCGAACGACTGAACGACGAACTGCTCGACCTGTTCCAACGCAAACGATTCGGAGCGCTCTTCATCACGCACAGCCTCGCCGAGGCGATCTTCCTGTCAACCCGAGTGCTCGTCATGTCGGCTCGGCCAGGACGTATCGTCGCCGAGTTCCAGGTGCCCTTCGAATATCCACGCCTGCCCGATATACGATTCGACGCACAGTTCGCCGAACTCGCCGGACAAGTCAGTCACGCGCTTCGAGGAGCCCACGAATGAGCACCGTCCAGGCCGACGCAGCCGACCAGATCTCGGTCGGTCGTCCCGGTCGCACGCAGCGGGGTTTGACCGCAGTCGTCGGCCCAATCATCGGCCTCGTGGTCTTCATCGGGCTGTGGTACGCGATGCACTACTGGGTGCTCGAGACGTTCTTCGACAAACCGAGTTTCCTCATCACCGAGCCGCATCGCGTGATCAAGGACTCGTTCTTCGAGAGCATCCCCCGGGAGGCGTTGTTCCGAGGTCTGATGTGGACCACGATCGTGTCGCTCGCGGGGCTGGCGATCTCGATCACCATCGGGATGACGATCGCCGTGGTCATGGCGCAGGCGAAGTTCCTCGAGGGAGCATTCTGGCCATACCTGATCGCGGCCCAGGCCGTGCCGATCCTGGCGGTGGTGCCCATCATCGGGTCGATCTTCGGGTTCGGGTTCTCGTCTCGTATCTTCGTCTGCGTCATCATTTCGATCTTCCCCGTCGTGTCGAACACGTTGTTCGGACTGCTCTCGGCCGAACGAAGTCAACACGACCTGTTCACCCTGCACGGCGCCAGCCGCTGGACCCGGCTCATCAAGCTCCAGTTCCCGGCCGCGATGCCAGCCATCTTCACCGGTTTCCGCATCGCAGCGGGCTTGTCGGTGATCGGTGCCGTTGTCGGGGAGCTGTTCTTCCGCAAGGGCGGCAAAGGTATTGGCATCGTCATGGACCAGTACCGCTCGCGAAACCTGTACCCGGTCACGTACGGTGCGTTGTTGTTGTCATCGTTGCTCGGTATCGCCGTGTTCGTGCTCTTCGGATGGCTCAGCAATCGCGTCATCGGCCGCTGGCACGAGAGTAATCGTCAGGCCTGAGCAACGTTCGTCGATCGAGATCGTTACGTCCACCGAGCTTCGGCTCCCGACCCAGCGTGAACACCCAAACCCAGGAGAAAACACACCATGAAGACCCGTAGAGGGCGCTGGCTGGCAATTCCAGTCGTCGCCGCAATCACACTGGCAGCGTGCGGCAGCGATGATGCCGCCACCGACACCACCGAGGCAACGGCCGAGGAAGAGACCACCGACACCACCGAGGCAATGGCGGAGGAAGAACCCACTGACACCACCGAGGTGATGGCCGAGGAGGAACCCGACACCGCCGCCGGCCTGGCCGATGTCTGCCCGTCCACCGTTGTGTTGCAGACCGACTGGAACCCCGAAGGCGAACACGGTTGGCTGTACCAGATGGTCGGCGACGACCCCACGATCGACAAGGGAAGCGTCTCGGTGAGCGGGCCACTCGTGGCCGGTGGCGCTGAGACCGGTGTGAACATCGACATCCGATCAGGAGGCCCGGCAATCGGCTTCGTGACCGTCACGTCGCAGCTGTACACCGACGACGAGATCCTGCTCGGGTTCGTCTACACCGACGAGGGCATCCAGAACTCGGCAGAGTTCCCGACCGTTGCCGTGATGTCGGGCATGGAGAAGAACCCGCAGATGATCATGTGGGATCCGGCCACCTATCCCGACGTCAAGACCATCGCCGATGTCGGCACTGAGGGCATCCTCGTGCGTTACTTCGGTGGTGCTGCCTACATGGACTACTTCACCCAGAGCGGCATCCTCTCGGCTGATCAGGTCGACGGCTCCTACGACGGCACTCCGGCACTGTTCGTCGCCGACCAGGGCGCCTCGGCACAGCAGGGCTTCGGTTCCGCCGAACCGTACGTGTACGCGAACGAGGTTCCCTCGTGGAACAAGGAGATCGCCTACGCCTACATCAACGATGCAGGCTGGGAGAACTACGGCGAGTCGCTGGCCATCCGGGCCGACAAGCTCGAAGAGAACGCACCCTGCCTCGAGCAGCTCGTGCCGATCATCCAGCAGTCGGCGGTCGACTATCTGGCCGATCCGGCCGAGACCAACGCCCTCATCGTCGAGGCCGTTGGCGTCTTCGACAACGGTTGGGTCTACACAGACGGGGTCGCTGACTACGCCGTCGAGACGATGGTGAACGACGGGCTCATGGGGAACGGGCCGGACGGGACGATCGGCAACTTCGATCTCGACCGGGTCAACGGTCTGATCGAGATCGCCATCCCGGTCTACGAATCGCTCGGTCAATCACCCAAGGAGGGCCTGACGGCCGACGATGTCGTCACCAACCGGTTCATCGACGAGAGCATCGGGCTCTGAGGCAACGTCGGCGCAGATCACGCTGATCTCGCCGCAACCGAACGGGGCACCGGCCAATGCCGGTGCCCCGTTCGCGTTCACGATGCGACGTGCGCCCAATCGGCCGGGATGCGAGCTCGCCCTCCGGAACGTGCCGAGTACATGTCCACCAGATCATCGAGGCTGCGCGCCGGCGAGTAGTGCCACCCTTGAATCACGTTGAACCCGACGGCCTGCGCCGCCGCGAGCTGTTCCGCTGTTTCGACGCCCTCGGCAACCACGCCGAGTCCGAGATCGTTCGCCAGATTCACGATCGCCTTGGCGATCGAGTACTCGGACGAACCCGCCTCGAGCCGGGCGATGAAACTTCGATCGACCTTGACGATCGCGAGCGGCAGGTCGCGCAGATGCGACAGCGAGGAGTACCCCGTTCCGAAGTCGTCGAGCGCCAGCCGGACACCTCGTTCGTGGAGGGCGTTCAGGACGTCGAGCGCTGCTGGCCCGGCCTCGAGTGCGGCGCTCTCGGTGATCTCGATGCAGATCGTCGACGGCCGCAGATCGTGACGAGCCAATGCTCGATCGACATGGTCGATGAAGTCCGGCTGGACGATGCTCAACGCCGAGAAGTTGCAGGCGATCGTGAGGCTCCCGTCGTGCGACAAGAGTTGCGCCGCTGCCGAGCAGGTCAGATCGAATGCTTGACGGTCGAGCTCCCAGACCAGCCCTGAGCCCGCGGCGGCTTCCAGGAATTGCCCGGGACCGACGAGGCCGCCGCTCGCTGTACGACACCGAACCAACGACTCGAAACCGACGATCTCGTCGGTCGAGGAGTCGATGAGCGGCTGGAAGTGCATCACCAGGCTGTGATCTTCGAGCGCCTGCTGGAGGAACTCTCGCTGGAGCGCGTCGGTACGCGCTACCTCGGCCAGCTCGTGGTCGAATGCAACGACACGGTTGCGCCCGCCGGCCTTGGCGGCATACAGCGCCAGATCGGCATAGCGGAGCAACGTGTCCTCGTCGAGGTCTGCCAGTTGCAGGTGGGCCACTCCGATCGAGCAGGTCAGGGCGAACCGATGACCGTCGACGTCGACCGGCACCGACAGCCGGCGAAGCATGTCGTCGGCAGCTCTGCGGACGTCCTCGATCAAGTGATCTCTCGACAGCACCACGAACTCGTCCCCGCCGAGACGAACGAGCAGCTCACCGTCGCGGCGATTCATGGCCAGCCGCTCGGCTGCCTTGCGGATGACCTGATCGCCGATCCGGTGTCCGTGCGTGTCGTTGATGACCTTGAAGTGGTCGAGGTCGATCAGACAGGCGGCGACTGGACGTCGATCGCCAGTGGATTCGGCTGCGAGAATCTCCGCAACTCGCGCCTTGAGGCGTCGACGGTTGGGCAATCCGGTGAGTTGGTCCTGTTCCGCAAGATGCTGGAGTTCACGTTGGGTTCGACGCGATTCGGTCACGTCGTGGAAGCCGATCACGGCACCGATGGTCAATCCGACGACGTCACTGACCGGACGGCCGGACACGACGACGTTGCGTGTTCGGCCCTCGACATCGACCGCCATGAGTTCACGAACGATGTTCTCGCCGTCGAGCGCCCGCCGAATTGGGTGGCGGTGACGGGCAACCGGCGTACCGTCGGCGTCGAGGAACTCGAACCCGTCGATCGACATCCCTGCCGTGGCCGTACCGTCCGCCAAGCCGAGAATTTCCTTGGCAGCGTCATTCAGCACCAAGAGCGAGCCGACGGCGTCGGTCGCGATGATCCCGTCGTGTAGTTGCTCGACGACCGCGTTCGACAGTTGCCGAGTTCGTTGCAGCGTGTCCTCCAGCTCGAGGGCATGATTCCCGTTTCGCAACGAGAGCACCGTGCCGGCGACGCGAGGATCTCCGGTGAGGTCGCGACCGGTGACTTCGAGGCGGATGTAGTCGCCCGCGCCGTGCAGAACACGAACGCCGAGACGATAGACCGCAGCACCGTTGCCGAGCCGGACGAGCGCATCGAACGCATCGGCCACATCGTCAGGGTGAACCATCTCGACGACACTCAGACCGACCACTTCGGCTGGCGTTCGACCCAACTGGATGCCGATCGCATTGTTGGCGTACGTGACGCGCAGATTCGAGTCGACCACGATGACGGCGTCGCGAAGATTCTCGAGCACGGTCTCGTGCCAATCCCCCTCCTGCCCGACGGTCGCCAACAGCGACCCACAAATCCGGCTGAGGCCCCTGAGCGTCTCGGCATCGTCATCAGAGACCACTCGCCCGATCGACAGGGCCCCGACGATCGAGCCGTCGTGACTCCGGATGGCGGTACTCGTTCCGTTCTCGTCGGAAACCGGACCGGTGACGCCGTCGAGCAACAACAGCAACTCGGGTGGCGAAAGCGGACGCGGTTGCAGCAGGAGGTCACCCAGCGACCCGACGACCATCGCCCACTCCGATTCGAAAACGACGACCTCGGCGCTGCTCTGTGTCATCGCCGACGCAATGCGTACCACCTCGACCACCGTCGGGTGGCCGGACAACGCACATCGCACGACCGGCTGTTGATCAGCGCTCGCCTCCATCAAGAGTTCATCGGCAGGCAACGTCGAAACCTGAACAGGATCTTTACGAACCCGTCCGACACCGGTCAGTTGTGATCGAGCAGGTGCTGCACGACGTTGGCGGTCACCCTGGCGACAGCGGGATCACCGGCCAGGCCGAACACCCAGTCGGTGGTGCCGACAGTGACGACCTCGCCGGCGTCGCGCCCAAAGGGTCGACATGTCAACATCACCGCATTGCCGTGCCGAGCGCGTGCGAGGTTCTCGGGAGTGACGCCGCCGAAGAAGCGTTCGGCGACGAACTCGGCGTCGCCCTGATCGCTCAGAGCCGAAATCGACGCCGGATACTCACCGTCAGCGAGATTGCTGGACGGCACGAACCCGACGATCTCGACGTCTGGAGGCATGCCTGCGACCGCTGCGGCGATCGGTTGCTGGAACTCGTCGAAGCCGATCCGACACCCCACCGTCTCGTAGCCCACCACGCCGTCATCGGACCCGAGCACGTCGCCGTAGCCGAGACCCGTGTCCGCGAGCATCCAATGCTCGGGACGGTAGACGATGAAGCCGCCGACACCCCTCGGTGTGGCCTGGCCGAAACGGTGATACAGGCCAAAGGCCGACCCCGCGCCCAAGAGCTCCCACTCCGGACGCCCCACCATGGGATCGCACCACATTCCCGTCATTTCCACCGGATTCGTACGCACGACGGGATCGACCTCATGAGCGGCGTACTTGTGACACACCATGTGGTCCCCATCGTCGACCAGCCGAACCTGCCAGAACATCGTGTTGCCGGAGAAGCTCGCCAGGTTCCCTCCGCGGCGAACGTGCGCTTCCACCGTGTCTCGTTGTGCGGCCGACCAGTATTCGTCGTGGCCCACCACACAAACGAGCTCATACCCGTCGAGCGATGTCGAGACCTCGAGGTCCGACGAGACCGCGTAGTCGAAGTCGAAACCGGCCGACTCGGCCCACTCCACGAAACGGCGCTCGTGCGAGAACCACCCGCTCGAACCGATACCGGCTGGATAGCCGTGCGCCATCCGGTAAGCCTGGTAGATCGATCCGTCGGCGTCCGGTTCCTCTCCCCACCGGACCGGTCGAGCCTTGCGATCGTCACGCTCGACCTCGTCGCGGCACAACATGCCCCGCCCGAAGGGGCGGCGAAACGACACCTGGTCGCCGCCGGTGTAGAGACTGCGTCCTCCCCACGTGTTGTAGGCGTTCCAAGTGTTGGTGGCGAGCACCAGCACAGCGCGATGCGGCGTCGCCGCGCGCCTGACGGCAAAACAGGCGTGGGCGATGTCGCGACCTGGTGCGCCGTCTTTCGCCGTGAGCGTGATCAGGTAGAACCCGGCTCGCCAGTCGTCTGCGACCGGGATCTCGACCGACGTCGGCCAGTCGCAGCCCGACGCGTCGGCTTCGGCAGGCGGTGGCACATACTCTCCCGCGAGATCAGATGCGCTCCACACCAACTCGCGTTCGCGGCCCCATCGCTCGACCCGAACGTCATATCGTGCGGCCCGGGTCGAGACGTGCAGCGCCACCACATCTCCGGATCGATAGCTCAGGCGACCGCAGTACCCCTCGATCTCGTCGTAGAACGTGATCTCATCCGACATCGAACCGACGCCTCATGCGTGAGAACCGAACTCGAAGTCGGCGATCTCACCGAGCGCTTCGGCAAACGCTGTGACGGCGCCGTCGAACAGGTCGGCTCCGCGCTCAGCCGAAGCCATCGTGGGATCACCGATGTGACCGTCCGGTCCGAAGTCGTTCGAGAGCCAGCCGAAGCCGACTGCCCCGCCGAATCGCACGTACCGATTGCTTTTCAGGTGCTCCGGCACGTTGCGGGTGGCACTCGCCATGTCGACCAGCTCGGGCGCAAGATGCAGCATCATCGACGTCTCGTCGGCACCTCCGTGGATACCCATGCCGTGCTCGCCCTCCGCTGATGCTCCGCCCTGATCGGGTGGCACACCCGGGTGCGCAAGGAACGAACACAAGCCGTGATGGAGCCGGATCTCCCGGTTGGCGACGCTCACCAACGCCGAGTTGCCGCCGTGACCGTTGAAGAAGACGAGTTTGCGCGCCGGCGTCATCGCCACGCAGCGCCCGATGTCGTCGAGCACCCGGAGCAAGGTGTCGGCCGAGAGCCAGATCGTGCCGGCGGACCAGGCGTGTTCGTTCGACTTCGTGTACGCGAGGGCTGGGAGCAGCCACACGTCGAGATCGGCCCCCACACGCTCGACCGCCGCATCCGCAACACACGTTGCGATGAGCAGGTCGGTGTTGTATGGCAGGTGAGGTCCGTGCTGTTCGATCGCACCGAGCGGTTGGACGACGATGCTGCTCCCGCTCAACGCGTTCGCCATCTGTGGAGCGCGGAGGTTTGCAAGATGTCGGCTGTTCACATTCACGACGCGACGTTACCGGTGGGCAACAATGAGGCGTGACCGAAACCGATCCGCAACCGACTGACTCGTCAGACGGCGCCGATGTCGACGTGATCGTGATCGGTGCCGGCCACAACGGACTCGTCACTGCTGCGTATCTGGCCCGGGCGGGTGTGCGCACCCTCTTGCTCGAAGCCCGCTCGGATGTGGGCGGCACCGCGTCGAGCGAGACCTTCGGTGGAGCCACGGTCAACATCTGCAACTGCGATCACATCACGTTCAGGACGACGCCGGTGCTCGATGAACTCAGCCTCGGCGAGCACGGACTCACCTATGTCGACATCGAACCCGCCCAACACAGCCTGGCCTGGTCGGGCGGACCGGCATGGTCGCATTCACACGATCTGGACACCACGCTCGACTCGATCGGGCGGGCGTACCCACACGAGGTCGATGGTTATCGTCGCTATGCGCGAGCTGCGATCCCGGCGGTCGAGATGATCCTCGACGCCGCAAACGAACCACCGACCGCAGCCGGTCTCACCAGATTGGCGATCCGGCGCCGATTCGCCGGGGCGCCGACCATCATGAAGTGGAGTCGCCGCAGCGCCGCCGATGTACTGCGCTCGTTCTTCAGCGAAGACGCCTTGCTCGGCCCGGCGGTGGTGACCGGCCCGATGGTGTGGGGCATCAGCCCCGAGTCCGCCCGCAGCGGCCTGGGCGCGCTCACCCACGCAATGCGTCATGTCGGCAACGTCGGCCGGCCTGTCGGTGGAAGCGGCGCCCTTCCCCGTGCGATCCTGGCGGCCTTCTCACTCGCCGGCGGCCGGCTTCGAACGTCCGCGAGGGTGCAAGAGATCCTGTGCGAGGGATCGAGAGTGCGCGGCGTCCGACTCGATGACGGCAGCGAGTTCCTCGCTCCCATCGTGGTGTCGGCTTGCAACCCCCACGACACGTTCCTCACTTGGCTCACCCGGCCACCGCCCGCGGCGTCCGCACTCGTCGATCGGTGGCGGCGAATACCGCACGACGAGGGCTACGAATCGAAGATCGACGCCATCGTCACCGAACCACCGACGTTGCTCGCGCTCGGCGGGAGCCCGGCAGCCACCGCCGTGGTAGCGCCCGACCTGGCATCGATCGATCGCGGGTACCGCCTGATGCGACAGGGTCGAATACTCGACCAGCCCGGACTCCTCGTCAACGTTCCGAGCCTGATCGATCGGTCCGTGGCACCTGCGACTCGTCCGGGTCATCATGTCTTCAGCCTCGAAGCGCTCTTCACTCCCTATTCACTCTTGGGTGGCTGGCCGGACTCATCAGAACCGCAACGCTGGTTGGAGCAGTTCGCCACGCTGTGCGAACCCGGATTCCTCGACTCGATCGTCGAGTACCGTGCGATGACGCCGGACGTCTACGAGCGGGACTTTCACCTGCCCAAGGGCCACGCCACCAGCTTCGGCGGCGGTCCGCTCGCTGCGTTTCGCAATCCGAATCCGGAGCTCACCAACTACGAGACCGACGTCGACGGACTCTTCCTGACCGGAGCGGCGACCTTTCCGGGAGCCGGCGTCTGGGGGGCGAGCGGTCGAAACTGCGCAACTGTCGTGCTCGCACGACTCGACCGCCCGACCAGAGCGTCGAGATGACGGGAATGCGCGCTGCGCACGTAGGGTTGATCCAGTTGTCGACTCGCTGATCTGCATGTTGAAGCCACCATCCCACCCAGCGATTCGACGAGGAACCTGATGTCGTCTGGATCGCTGAAGCTGGGCCGGCTCGCCGGCATCGCCGTGAACCTGCACTGGAGCGTCGCACTCGTCGCGGTTCTGCTCGCCGGCAGCCTGAGTTCGGTCCTCGGCTGGACTGCAGCGGTCATCGGTGTCGTGCTGTTCATGATCTCGATCCTCGCCCACGAGCTGGCACACGCCTTGGTGGCGCGACGGTTCGACGTCGACACCGACTCGATCGAGCTCTGGGCACTCGGCGGGATTGCACGCCTCAATCGCGAGGCGCCGTCACCGAAGGCCGAAGGTTCGATCGCCGTCGCCGGCCCACTCGCCAGCCTCCTGATCGGCGTCATCGGCCTTGCTGCGTACTTCACGCTCGATCCCGGTAGCCCCACCGTCGCCGGCGTCGCCGGATGGGTCGGCATCATCAACGTGATGCTGGCCGTGTTCAACATGTTGCCGGGAGCGCCTCTCGATGGCGGACGCGTCGTGAAGGCACTGCGGTGGAAGCGGCACGGGAACCGTCATCGAGCGATGCGCGAAGCCGGAACGGCCGGCGTCTACCTCGGATGGATCATCGCCGCGATCGGATTCGCGTTGATCGTGCGTGCGCAATCCGGAATCTGGCTGCTGATCACCGGCGCATTCATCGGGCTCAACGCCAAAGCAGAGATCATCGCCGCCACGCTGGCCGAACGCCTCCAAGGCGTCACGGTCCGAGACCTCATCTGGTTCGGTGTGGCATCGGTCGGCAGCGACATGGACGCCGACTCGATGCTGTGGCAGCGCCAACGTCTCGGTGAAGCCGGAGCCGTGGCGGTCCGCGGCGAAGACGGCGAGCTCGACGGTCTCGTCCTCGAGGATGCGCTGTGGGCGATTCCGGGTGATCAGCGCCCCTGGGTGATGCTCACCCAACTGATGGTGCCGTTCGATCGTCTGGCACGCGCCGATCTCGACGAAGAACTCGCGTCGGTGCTACCGAGGCTGAACCCGTCGCAACCGGTGGTGACCGTTTGGGACCAAGACCGGCTCCTCGGCGTCGTGCCGCCGAAGCGACTTGCCGAACGCCTCGCCGCGGCGCGGGCCTGAGCCCGACCCGTCAGGCGTCGCGCACCGCCCAGTCGCGCTTCGCCACCGGTGGCTGGTCGCTCCACGGGAAGTTGATCCACTGATCGGTGCGACGCCAGACATAGTCGCACTTCACGACCGAATGTGACTTCTCGTAGATGACAGCGGTGCGTACCTCGCCGACCTTGCCGTCACAGAAGTCTTCGACACTCTTGAGCGTGTGCCCCGTATCGGCGACGTCGTCGACGATCAGGATCTTTGCGTCGTGCAGATCGACGAAGTCGGGCGCCGGAGGAAGGATGCGCGGCACTTCGAGCCGTTCGTCGACGCCGGTGTAGAACTCGACGTTCATCGTGTACGTGTTCTTCACCGACATGGCGTACCCCATGGCCCCGCCGATGAGGAGGCCACCGCGTGCGATCGACAGAATCATGTCGGGCTCGTACCCGTCGTCGGCAACGAGTTGGGCCAGTTCGCGAGACGCTCGCCCGAACAGCTCCCAGGTCAGGATTTCACGCTCTTGCGACATGGCGCCCCACGCTACCGCGAGTGGTAGCAGCCACCCGAAAAGCGATCGACCTCACCGTGGCAGCGCGATGTCGGCCGGTCGCACTGGCACGCGTGTGATGGATTTGCCGACACCGTCGACCTGCTTCAGCGCATCTCGGATCGCAGCGACGATCGCCGGGGTCACCGAGATGCACGGAGCCTCCCCCACACCCTTCGCTCCGAGCGGCGCCTGCGGATCTGGTTCTTCCACGAGCGACGCCACAACCGGAGGCATGTCGAGGAACGTGGGGAGCAGGTAGTCGGTGAAGCTCGCATTTCGGATGTGGCCGTCGATCTGGATGATCTCCTCCATCACGGCGAGCCCGAGACCCTGCGCGATGCCGCCTTCGATCTGGCCGAGCACCGACAGCGGGTTCAACGCCACCCCGACATCCTGCGCAGTGGCGACCTGTACGACCTTCACGAGCCCGAGATCGGGGTCGACATCGACCACGGCACGGTGCGCCACGAACGCGAACGCTGTGTGGCAATTGCCCTGGCCGTTCTCGTCGAGATCTTCCGTTGGACGGTGGTGATATTCGAAGGTCTGGTCGAACTCCGTTCCCGCCGATGCCTCCACCACCGGTACCCGCAGATCGCCTGCCGTGTCGATGACATCGGTGCCGTCGATCGCGAGACGAATCGGATCGATTCCGTTCAGCGCACCGACGTGTTCGAACAATCGTTCCCGGACTGCCCGACACGCACCGTCGACCGCACCGCCGCTCATCCACGTCTGCCGCGACGCGGACGTCGAGCCGGCCGAACCGATCTGTGTGTCGATCCTGTCGAGCTCGACTCGATCGACTCCGAGGATTGTTCTGGCGATCTGACCGGCGATCGTGACGAACCCCTGACCCACCTCGGAAGTCGCGAACTTGAGCCTGACGACACCGTCGCGTAGCCGGCACCGCGCCGTCGAGTAGTCGTCGAATCCCTCGGAGTACATGAGGTTCTTCATGGCCACTCCGTACCCGATGCCTCGACGCACATGACCGACGTCGGCGGTTCGCCCGGCTCCACCCGGCAGCCGCATGACGTCGCCGTCGTGACCGCCGACGGGCTCGTCGGGAAGCGGCAACGCCGCAGTCTCGCGGATACAACGCTCGACCGGCGCCACGCTCTCCATCACCTGACCGTGGATCAACATGTCGCCGGTGCGGATAGCGTTGCGCATTCGAATCTCGATGGGGCCGAGGCCGCACGCATCGGCCAGCAGGTCGTACTGGCTCTCGTGGGCGAAACACGCCTGAACCACACCGAATCCACGCATCGCACCACACGGCAGGTGATTCGTACGCACCGCGTAGCCGTCAACGACGGCGTTCGGGCATCGATACGGGCCCTGCGTGTGCGTGATGGCATTGAGCAACACCGCCGAGGACGTCGAGGCGTAGGCTCCGCCGTCGAACACGTAGCGGGCCTCGATCTTGACGACCTCACCCTCCTCGGTCGCGTGATGCCGCATCCACACGGTGGCCGGGTGCCGATGGACGTGACCGAGAAAGCTCTCGGCACGCGTGTACTGCATGCGGACTGGCTGACCGAGGCGCAATGCGAGCAGACACGAATGGACCTGGAGCGAGATGTCTTCGCGTGCGCCGAACGCACCACCGACGCCACCGAGCACCAGCCGGACCTTCTCGTCGGGCAGACCCAGACACGCTGCGATCTGCTTACGATCTTCGTGCAGCCATTGCGTCGCGATCAGGAGTTCGACGCCGCCACCGTCGTGGTCGGGCACGGCGAGTGCCGCCTCCAGCCCGAGGAACGCCTGATCCTGCATCCCGATCTGGTAGGTGCCCTCGAC
The DNA here is from genome assembly GCA_037969115.1 of Ilumatobacteraceae bacterium. Lineage (GTDB taxonomy): Bacteria > Actinomycetota > Acidimicrobiia > Acidimicrobiales > Ilumatobacteraceae > JBBKWQ01. Next base: position 48,846 of record JBBKWQ010000396.1, on the reverse strand, counting down.
GACCACGGGCCCCGTGGCATCGACGTCGCCGCACACGATTCGTTGGTGCCGAACCACGTTGCCGTGGGGATGAATCGGTTCGTGCTCTCCAGCGATTGCGACCTCGGGATCGATGAGCGGCTCGAGCACCTCATAGGTCACGACGATCGCCTCGAGCGCCCGCTTGCACGTTTCCGGGTGATCGGCAGCGACCGCAGCGACGGGTTCACCGACATAGCGCACCACGTCGGTCGCGAACACGGGTTGATCTTGATCGATGAGCCCGTAGTGCAACCGACCCGGCACGTCGTCGGCCGTGATCACCGCTGCGACCCCGTCGATCTGCCACGCCGGCGAAACGTCGATCGTCACGATTCGCGCGTACGGGTGCGGCGACCGGAGTGTTGCGCCCCACAGACATCCCTCGGCACCGCGATCGGACGAGAACTCGAACGATCCCTGCACCTTTGCGACTCCATCAGGCCTCGCCGGCGAATCACCGATCGTGCCCGAGCGCACCGCGAGGTCACGTTCGATGATGGTCATGGCGCCACCTCTCGACGACTCACCGCGACGCGCTGTACTGCCTCGATGATGCGGCCATAACCCGTGCACCGGCACACGTTGCCCGACAGTTCTTCCCTGATCTCCATGTCGCTCGGAGCGGGCGACCGATCGAGCAGGTCGTGTGCCGCCATGACGAGTCCGGGCGTGCAGAATCCGCACTGCACCGCGCCTGCATCGATGAACGCCTGTTGGACGTCGCTGGGCGTGCCCGGCTCGGCGAGACCTTCGACCGTGACGATCGGCTGATCGGTCGCCGACGCTGCCAGCACGAGGCACGAACACAAGAGCCGCCCGTCGACCATGACGGTGCACGACCCGCACTCGCCCTGTTCACAGGCTCCTTTCGCAGCCAGGAGCCCGAGCCGCTCGCGCAACACGAACAACAGATTCTCGCCCAGCCACGCGTCGCTGACGCCATGTTCGACGCCGTTCACGTGCAAGATGTAGTGCTCGCTCATGATCGTTGCTCCATGTGAGCCGGGCCGGCCGACGCAAACGCACGCCCGAGCTGACGAGACGCCATCACGGCGATCGAGTGCTTCCGGTACGCGGCGCTCGATCGGTGATCGTCGATCGGCCGACTCGCATCGGCGGCAAGAGTGCCGAACGCCGTGCAGACGGACGACTCGACGGTCTGTTCGCGCCAGTCGACGTTGGCGCTCGCGTACGCCTCTGCTTCCGGGCAGCGGATGATCGTGGGGGCGACCGATCCGAGAGCGCACCGGACCGACTGGTCCGAATTGTCGATCGCCACGCAGACGCTCGCCGTGGCGATGACCATCGCGTTTCGGACCCCGACCTTCGAGTATCCCTGGTATCCGTCGAGGATCGGCAGGCCGATCGACGCAATCAGCTCGCCCGGCAACAATGCCGTTCGCTTCACCCCGACCATGAAGTCGTGAACCGACATGGAGCGCTCGCCCGATGCGGACACGAGATTGACCACGGCATCGAGGGCTGACAACACGGGAAGCCCGTCGCCGGCCGGCGAACACGTAGCGAGATTGCCGCCGACGGTCGCTGCGTGGCGGATTTGTGGTGAGCCGACCGTGCGAGCTGCCTCCGCGAGCGCCGGAACACGACTCGCGATCGGGGCACCCATGATCTCGGCATACGTGACCCCGGCGCCCAGCGTCAGGGTCTTTCCGGTGTCGTCGATCGTGAACGACCGCAACTCCGCGACCCGGTCGACGGCGATGACCATCACATCGGCCGTGGGCAGGGTTCGATGGCCCTCGTTCACCTCGACCATGAAGTCGGTTCCGCCGGCGAGGACGATCGCGTCCGGGCGCCGCTCGAGTTGTTCGACCGCATCGGCGAGCGAGTACGAGACATGGACTGGCATGGGAACCTGACTGTACAAAATGTTCGGGCCGGGAGGTGAACTACTCGACGATCACTCCCGTGATGCCTTCTTCAGGATCGGGATAGTGCGGATCGATCCGCTCGAGATGTTGTCGGAGGATGCGCGCGATGACCAGATTGCGAACCCACTTTCGATCTGCCGGAACCACATACCACGGCGCGTCGTCGGTGGACGTCCGCTCGATCGCTTCGACGTAGGCGTCCCGGTACTCGCCCCACAGCGCTCGGTCGTCGAGATCGCCGAGCCGAAACTTCCAGCGCTCGTCGGGGTCGTCGACGCGATCCTGGAGGCGTTCACGCTGTTCCTCCTTCGAGACGTTGAGGAAGATTTTCGCGATGTGTGTGCCCTCGTCGAACAGCATCTGCTCGAACTGTCGGATGTGGTCGTAGCGCCGCTTCCACCGACTGGTGGGAGCGAGCCCTTTGACGCGCACCACCAGGACGTCTTCGTAGTGGCTGCGGTTGAAGACACCGATCATGCCCTTCGCAGGTGCGTGGGCGTGAATGCGCCACAGGTAGTCGTGGCCGCGCTCTTCGTCCGACGGCACGCCGAAACCGTTGACCCTGACGCCGGCCGGGTTGAGCCCGGTCATCACCGATCTGATCGCTCCGTCCTTGCCTCCAGCGTCCATGGCCTGCAAGACCAGCAGAAGGGCCGACTGCTCTTCGGCGTAGAGTTTGGTCTGCAACACCCGAATCGCGGCGAGTTCCTCGGCGAGCGCGGCCTTCGATTGTTCCTTCTCCCAGCCGAACGTCTCACGAGGGTCATGCTCTCCGAGTTCGAGCCGTTCATCGGCTCGACATTGCTTCACGGCTCGGTCGAGATCGTCGGTCATGGTGGCCAACGTAGCCAAAGTCGGCCCGCATCGATCAGGCGCCGACGAAGGGGCAATGTCGACACCCGCTCTCGCAGCAGTAACCACGGGCTGCCAGGAACGTCGACGTGAACACGCCGAGTCCAGTGGACGGGTCGCGATAAGTGGGTAGGCGAGCCTCGACGGCCGCTCGGTGCGCGCCGAGTACGGAATCGCGGAGCGGGTGATCCGGCGACAACCGGGTGCGATGCGGAGCATCCTGATGGTCGTGCCGAACCGGTGGCGCCATCCTGCTCATCGTACGGCGCCATCAGATTCCTCATGTTCGGCGTGGTCGCTGCCGAATTACCACCGTGTGTGGCAGACTGCTCACTTGGCGGGCTTTCTACCACGTAATCGATCCATCACACGCGGTGCCGACCCGGTTGCGCAGCGACGAACGAGGAGACCACTGGTGCACAGCACCATTCGCACGACTTCCAGACGCCCCACCACGTTGCTGACAGCCGTCGTCGTGAGCTTCGCGATCGCTGCGACGGCCTGTGGAGGCTCAGCAGGCGACGGCGAGTCGATCGAATCCGCCGCGTCGTCGGGTGATGGCAGCGACGCAATCCAGTCGGAAGCAAGCGGTTCGGCGTCCGAGAACGGGGCCGGCAGCAAACCCGCCGAATACGGCGGCACGCTCATCGCAGCCGGCGAAGCCGAAGTCGCGAATGCGTGGGTTCCGGCCACGATGCAGTGCGATTCGTACTGCATCCAACGCGCACGATCGTTCTACGACCCGATCGCCGCCTTCGGTGACGATCACGTCGTGCACCCGTTCCTGGCCGAATCGATCACGCCGAACGAGCAGTTCACGGTCTGGACCATCAAGATCCGCGACGGCATCGTGTTCCACGACGGCACACCGGTCGACGCCGACGCAGTGATGTTCAACCTGCAGGCGACGGGCTCTGGTCCTCTCTTGTCGGCGGCGATCAAAGACGTGGCGCGGAGCGAAGACGGCTCGCTGGTGATCGAGCGGGTCGACGATCTGACCTTCACCATCGCCACCGGCTTCAACGGCGACCCGAACCAGCCGGTCTCGTGGCCCGGACTCGACGCTTACCTGACGGGCCAGTGGGGCCTCATCGCGTCGCCGACGTGGCTCGAGGCGGTCGACGCCGGCACCGCCGACCCGGGCATGCCCGTCGGTTCCGGGCCGTTCATCGTCGAGAGTTATGAGCCGAGAGAGGCCCTCGAACTCACGCGCAACCCCGACTACTGGCAGACTGCTCCGAACGGCGACCAACTCCCCTACCTCGACGGGATCGAGTACCGGGTGATCGAGGATTCGGAAATCGCCGCCGAAGCACTGGCCGGCGGAACCATCGACATCTTCGCGACGTCCGAAGGACGTGTGATCGAGCGGTTCCGCAACGACGCCAGATTCGCAATGGTCGAGCGGGCCGATGCTGGCGACACCAACTATCTGATGATCGACCTCGACAAAGACTCGCCCCTCGCGGATGTGCGAGTGCGATGTGCGATGTCCAAAGCACTCGACCGCCAAGAGATGATCGACACCATCGCCGGCGGCATCCTCACTCCCGCCAACGGCGTCTTCAGCCCCGGTCAGCAAGGCCACCTCGACGACAACGGGTTCGACATCAGTCAGGACATCGACGGTGCCAAGCAGCTGATCGAGGAATACGAGCAAGAGTTCGGTGCCGCGGCGATCACCTACGGAAAGTCGGTGACGCAGGTGAACGATCAGATCGCCCAGCTGCTCAAGGGCTATTGGGAAGCGATCGGACTCGAGGTCGAGATCGTCACGTTGCCGCAAGATCAGATCATCACCAACGCCTTGCTGGGATCGCCGGAGTTCGAGATCTACGGGTGGCGCCAGCACGGCGGGTTCGACATCGACGCCCAGTACTACGCCTGGCACAGCTCCGCCGCGGCACCAGACGGCGATCCGAGTCTCAACTTCTCGCGCATCCGCGACGAGGTCGTCGACACCGGACTGGAGACGGCTCGCACATCGCCAGACCCCGAGGTTCGGCGCAACGCCGCGGAGACGATCAACCGTCGCTTCGCCGAGCAGTGCTACCAGATCCCATGGTCGTGGACCATTTGGGGTGTGCCCCGCGACCCGTTCGTCAACACCGGTGGCACCGTGCTTCCCGACGGAACAACGGTCAGCGGCAGCATGAACCCCGCAGGGTTCTACTGGACGCACTCGATCTGGCTCGGCTGAGGTACCCCCTCTTCCCGCGGGCGACGGTGCTACGTTCGACGCGTGAAGCAGACGCCCGCGTCGACCGTCCCGGGCACCCCCAGCTGCGAAGCCGTGATCACATCCCTCCGGCACACGCTCGCCGCGTTCCAGACCGGGCGGTTCGACCTCACGACCCGCGTGAACGACCGTGAGTTCATTCGCGCTTCGTACACACCCGACGGTCCCGGCACGATCCACATCACGTGGTCGGCCGACCCCGCCACCACTGCAAGGGCTGGTCGGTCGGCGATGGCCTGGGGCCCCGGTGGTGACTGGTTGCTCGACCGCGTGGGTTCGTTGTGTGGCGATCACGACACACCTCCGGTGTTCCCAGACGCGCAACCGGTCGTCGCAGCTGCGCTGCAGGCGTACCGCACCACGCGGTTCGGCGCCAGCGGCACGATTTATCACGACATGCTCCCAGTGATCATCGCCCAACGGATCACGGCCGGAGAGGCGATGCGGCAGTGGTCTCGACTCTGCACCGAACTTGGTGAGTCGGCACCGGGCCCGTTCGAGGGGCTCCGCCTCCCCCCGTCTCCGGAAACACTCGCCAACCGTCCGGCCTGGTGGTTCCACCCCCTCGGTATCGAGACCAAACGAGCGCGCGCCCTCAATCAGATCGCCCGCATCGCCGATCGATTGTGGCAGTGGTCCGAGCTACCGAGCGAACAGATCGCCCAACGGCTCGCGCACCTGCCCGGTATCGGTGCCTGGACGATCGGATCGACCCTCGCGACCGCACTCGGTGATCCCGACAGCGTCCCGGTCGGCGACTTTCACTTTCCGAACACCGTCGCCTGGGCTCTCGCCAAAGAGCCCAGGGGCACGGATGACCGCATGTTGGAGCTTCTCGAGCCCTATCGTGGGCAACGCGGGAGGGTCATCAACGCACTCGGACGAAGCGGTCACGGGGCGCCGAGGTTCGGACCGCGAAAGCCTGTCCTTCCGATGCATCGATGGTGAACGTGAGCGCCGATTCTTCCCCGACGACCGAAGTCTCCCTCGCAGTCGCCGCCAACACCCCGGAACAGATCAGCTGGCGACGCGGTGTCGCCTACGGGTTCGTCGCGTTCTTCGTCGCCCGACTGTGTGTCATCGCCGGTGCCGGTGTACAGGCGACGCAGCAGGTCGTCGACTCGAACAAGGCAGGCGAACCGCGACCCGACAATGCGGTCGGACTCATCACCGACGTGTTGATGTCGTGGGACGGGCGATGGTACATGGAGGTTGCGCGAAGCGGGTACCCGCGATTCATCCCGCCGAACATCACCTACGAGCAGGTCGAGGCGAGCGGCGCATTCTTCCCTGTCTTCCCGATGTTGGTCCGGACGGTCAACTTCGTATTGCCCGGCGGCGACACATTCGCCGCACTCCTCACGAATCTGGTGCTGTCACTGATCGCCATCGTGTTGGTCGGCAAGTTGGCGCTTCGTCTGTCCGACATGGATACCGCAGTACGAGCGATGATCCTGTTCGCTGTCTTCCCGGGGTCGTACGTCTTGTCGTTCGCATACTCCGAGGCCACCCTCATCGTGGCAGCCGCTGCCTGCCTGCTCCTGTTGCACGACGAGCGTTGGCTGCTCGCCGGTATCGCGGCGGCCATCGGCACGGCGACTCGCCCGAACGGGGTCGCGCTCATTGCCGCCTGCGCCGTCGCTGCGGCGATCGCGATCATCGATCGCCGGGACTGGAAGGCTCTCATCGCCCCGGCGCTCAGCCCGATCGGTTTCATCGGTTTCCAATACTGGCTCGGTCGGCGCACTGGCGAACAGGGAGTCTGGTTCCGTATCCAGAGCGAGGCGTGGTCCGAAGGCACCAGCTTCGGAGGCACCGCGGTGCGCACCACACTGTCGTTCCTCTCGGAGCCGCTCACCTCGCCCACCGACGCACTGACCGTGGTGTCATTGCTCGCAATGTTCGGTGGCCTCTGGTGCGCATGGAAACGCCCCCTTCCGCTGCCGATCCTCGCGTACGTTCTGGTCGTGATCGTGCTGATGCTGTTGCCGGCAACGGTGACGGCTCGGCCGCGATTCCTGTTCACGGCGTTCCCGCTGTTCATTCCGGTTGCCGCTTGGTGGCCTCGACGCGACCGATTCGGGTGGGACATGTACCTCGTCACGTGCGGCGCCGGGCTGGCGGTACTCACCGGTCTGTACGGAGTCTTCGGGGCCATTCCGTGATCGCGACCCGTTGGCGCCGACCGTCGACGGGACTCGTGGTGCTCGCCTGTCTGGCCTACCTGCCGGCGCTGACCGCCGGATGGGGCCGAATGCCGGCCGACACCAAGTTGTACCTGTATCTCGACCCGGGCCGACTCATCTCCGACGCCCCGTACACGTTCGACGGGCGCCAGTTCGCCGGATGGGTTCCCCATCAGACCATCAGTTATCTCTGGCCGTCCGGACCGTGGTTCTGGCTGTTCGACGTGTTGCAGGTGCCCGACTGGATCGCCCACCGACTCTGGATCGGGACGCTGCTGTTCGTCGCCGGCCTCGGTGCGCGATGGCTGGCCGGAATGCTCGGAATCGGCGGAGAGCGGTACGCGAGCGGCGCTGCCGTGGCGGTCGGGGCGGTGTACCAGCTTTCGCCCTACGTGCTGCCGTATCTGTCGCGCACGTCGTTGATGTTGCTGCCGTTTGCCGGTCTCGGATGGATCATCGGGCTCACGATCAAGGCTGCAACGGTCTCGAAGTGGCGGCACGCTGCGATTTTGGCATTGGCCGTGGCTACGGTCAGCGCCCCGAACGCGACCGCTACAGCGATGATCGTGCCGGCCCCCCTGCTGTGGCTTTTGCATTCCGCCGTCGGTGGGCAAGTGACGTGGAGACGCGTCGCCGCCACGATCGCACGCGTCGCCGCTCTGTGTATCCCGGTCTCGCTGTGGTGGATCGTGATGCTGTCGGTGCAGGGCCGATACGGCGCCAACGTGCTCGGTTTCAGCGAAACGCTCGAGGCGGTCTCGCTCACGTCGAACAGCATGGAGACGCTCCGCGGCATGGGCTACTGGCTCTTCTACGTCCGCGACCCGATCGGTTTCACCACCTCGGCTGCCGAGGCATACATGTCGTCGGGCATCCTCGTGGTCACCAGCGCTGCGCTCACTGCGGCCGGTTTCGTCGGGCTCGTCGCGGTCCGATTCCGAGACCGTGGGTTCGCGATCTTGCTGGTCGTGGTTGGCACCTTCCTGGCGATCGGTGTCCATCCCATCGATGACCCGCATCCACTCCTGAGCCCGTTCGCCGAGTCGTCACGTTCGACATGGTCGCTCGCACTTCGCAGCAGCGCACGTGCTCTGCCGATGTCGGTGCTCGGCCTGGCACTCGGCGCCGGTGCGCTGGTGGCCGCGACGAGCCGGCGTCTCCCGAGTGGTCGCCGTTGGTACCCGGCTGGCGGGCTCATCGTCTTGGCAGTCGCCAACCTGCCCGTGATGTTCACCGGTGGCTTCGTCGACCCGGTGCTGACCAGAGACGAGCAGCCACCGCAGGCCTGGTCTGACGCCGCAGCCACGCTCGACGATCGACCGACCGGCTACCGCGTCCTGCAGCTCCCGGGTTCTGAGTTCGGTGCATTCACGTGGGGCTACACGGTTGATCCACCACTTCCCGGCCTCACCGAACGCCCGTTGGTGACTCGCGATCTGCTACCGCTCGGCAGCCCCGCAGCGATGGACCTCTTGTACGCGCTCGACGACCGCTTCCAGGACGGCGTACTCGAACCAGCCGCGATCGCCCCGGCGGCGCGTCTACTCGGAGCCGATTCGGTCTGGCTCACCAACGATGCGTGGTTCGATCGATTCCGCACGCCTCGGCCGGATGTGGTGGCTCAGCAACTCCGAGACGACGTTGCAGGCCTCGGTGATCCGGTCGCGTTCGGCGATGCCGCCGTCGTCGAGGCGGTGCAGCTCGAGTCGATCGACGAAACTTCACTCGGTGCGGTCGGCGTGGGTGTACCCGTCGAACCCGTCTGGCTCGTCCCGGTCACCTCACCGATCGGTGTGATCAGGGCGAAGGACCAGGTGACGGCCATCGCGGGGAGCGGAGACGGCGTCATCGATGCCTCCGTCGCCGGGCTGATCGACGGCACCGACCTCATCGTCTACACCGCAGAGCTCCCCGAGGCAGCGCGACCGGGGCGGCTCGTCGTGACCGACTCGAACCGCGATCAGGCGCGTCAGTGGAGGGGCAGCCAGGACACCCGTGGGTTCACCGAAGATGCGAGCGGCGCAGCGTTGCTCGACTTCGACAGCGCCGATCAGCGCATCGACGTGTTCGACCACGACGACGACGATCACCAAACCGTCGCCGTCCAAGTCGGACAGGTCCGGGCCTACGCCACCGACTACGGCGAGCCGTTCGCCTACCGGCCGGAACACCGGGCCGCGATGGCGATCGACGGAGACATCCGCACCGCCTGGAAGGTCGCCGACCGGTTCGATCCGACCGGCGAGGCGATCGAACTCAGGTCGGACACCGCGTTCGCCACGGTGACCCTGTTGCAGCCCGGCTCAGGTGCGACCGGATCGACCCCGAATCGATGGATCACCAGCGTCGACATCGAAGCCGACGATGGTGCACCGCTACGGGTCGACTTGGACGACACGTCGCGAACAGGCGCCGGCCAACACATCGATCTCGCTGTGCCCGCCCGCTCCGTTCGAGTCTCGATCGTCACCGTGGCCGAGCAGCTCGGAAGTGGCGACGGACTCGTAGCAACCGGACCCGACGGTGTGGGTTTCGCCGAGATCAGTACCGAACTCGGGCCGTCGACCGAGCTCGTCCGCCCGCCGATCGACTGGTTCGAGGTCGCCGACGGCGTCGAGCGAGTCGACACGGTGCTCACCCGCTGGCGAGCCAACCCGATGAACCGTTGGCGCAGTGATCCCGAGCCGACGCTCGCCAGAACGATCACGGTGCCGGCGCCCTCGACCGTGGACGCAGTCACGATTCGGCTCTCGGCCCGAGCGGACGACACCGTGACCGCCGCCCTGTTCGGCTCATCGACCGCGACGGCGAGTGAGCGACTCATCGGTGTGCCGGCTGCCGGTGGCTGGGCGGCCGTCGACCACGACGAGAAGACCGCATGGACCACACCGTTCGGCCGCCCGATCGGACCTGCGCTCAAGGTGCCCACCACGCCGGGACCACTCACGCCACTCACGCTCGTGCAGCCGAGTGGCGACTACTCAGTGATCCGTTCGGTTCGTATCGACGGCCTCGACGACACGATCGACGTGACGCTGCCCGAACCCGCCGCCGATGGAAGCCAGCTCGTCGACACGCAGGGCATCGAAGTCGGCGACTCCCTCACGATGACGATTCTCGAGGCCGATGTGCGCACCACCAGAGATCGGCGTTCCGCCGAGGTCGTCGCGCTGCCTGCCGCTGTTGCCGAACTCACGGGCGCATCGCTCGCGGCCGAGCCACTCCCGGCAGGCTGGTCGGGCGGCTGCGTGGCCGTGGGTCACATCGGCGACGCCGAGCTTCGGGTCGAGGTTCCGGACCTCGACGTCGAGTCGTTCCTGGCCGGCGAACCGGTCGTTGTCGCCACGTGCGATCGCGGCACGACCGATGGTGCTCTGGAGGGGCTTTTCGGCGTCGGTGAAGTGACCGTGTCGTCGATCGACGGGCTCGACACCGGGCTCGACGTCGACCGGATCGTGATCGGCACGATCGGCGAGTCGGTCGAATCGGCCCCCCGGGCGATCTCGGCCGGCGTCATCGCTCAGACCAGAACGGGACGCACAGTCACGGTCGGCCCATGCCCGATCGGCTGCTGGATCGTCCTCGGAGAGGGTCTGAACAGCGGTTGGACCGCAGCAGTCGACGGAACCGACGTTGGTGCGGGATCGCTGGTCGATGGCGGGTTCAACGGCTGGTGGCTGCCACCGAGCGGCGATCAGCGCACCATCGAGTTCCGGTGGGGCGCCCAGACGCCGGTGACGATCGCGCTGGTGATCTCGGCGATGTCGATCATCGGATGCATCGCCATCGCCCTGATCGACCGTTCGCCCCAGAAGGTCACACGGGCCCGAACGCCGCGCTTCGCACGGGTGCCATGGCACGACCCGCCGACGACCTCGAACGGACGACGCGCAGTTGCGCTCGCGGCGGTGCTGCTCGCCGGTGGCCAGGTCTTCGGCCAGGGACGCTTCGCCGCGGCTCTCACGATCGTCGTGCTCGCGACGGCGTTTCGCCCGCGCCTCGCCGGATGGCTCGCCTTGGCCGTCTGGTCCTTCATGACCCTCACCATGTTCAACCGCGTCGTTCGGTACGACCCGTTCCCGAGCGGTGCGTGGCCATCAACGTTCGAAGACCTCCATCGCTGGGGCATCGCCAGCATCGTGCTGCTCGCGTGCACGCTCGGAGCGGCCGACACCACCGCATCGCGCGCCGTCGGCGCCGATAACATTGCGAAGTCGTGAGCGACTTCCCACACCCTTGTCTGACGGTCGTCGTTCCGTGCTTCAACGAGCGAGCCACCGTGCTCGACCTCCTCGAACGCGTGTTGAGCTCGCCATGGGTCGCCGAGATCGTCGTGGTCGACGACGGATCCACCGACGGCACGCGTGATCTGCTCGCCGGGGTCACCGATCCGCGGGTCAGAGTCGAACTGCACGAACACAACAGGGGTAAGGGCGCTGCGCTCCGCACCGGCTTTTCGTTGGCGACGGCCGAGTTCGTCGTGGTGCAGGATGCCGACCTCGAATACGACCCGGCCGAGTTCGGCGATCTCATCGGCCCGCTCATCGACGACCGGGCCGACGTCGTGTACGGATCGAGGTTCCTGTCAGGCAGACCGCATCGGGTGCTCTACTTCCGTCACTCGATGGGCAACCGCTTCCTGACCCTGCTGTCGAACCTGTTCACCGACTTGAATCTCACCGACATGGAGACCTGCTACAAGGCGTTCCGACGCGACATCATCCAGTCGATCGAACTCCAGGAAGACCGATTCGGCTTCGAGCCCGAGGTCACCGCGAAGCTCGCCAAGCTCCGCATTCGTTTCTTCGAGGTCGGCATCAGTTACGACGGTCGGACCTATGAAGAGGGCAAGAAGATCGGTTGGCGCGACGGGGTTCGCGCTTTGGTGTGCATCGTGAAGTATTCGTCGGTCGGCGATCGCATCCGATCGCTCAACTGAGCGACCTTCACCCCAATGGCTGCCTCGACATCTCCTACGGTCCCCTGGGGGCACATCGCTCCACTCGACGGGCTTCGAGCGCTGGCGGTCGTCGGCGTGCTCGTGTTCCACGCGGGCCACCTCCAGGGCGGATTCCTCGGTGTCGACCTGTTCTTCGTGCTCTCGGGCTTCCTCATCACGTCGTTGCTCCTGCGCGACACCGACGGCGGAGGCATCTCGCTCACGACGTTTTGGACGCGGAGGGCGAGACGCCTGCTTCCTGCTGTTCTGGTGATGATCGCCGTCGCGTCGGTGTGGGTCGCGATCTGGGGATCGCCCGCCGAGATCGACGGGGTGCGCCGTAGCGGACCATGGGCACTGCTCTATGGCTCGAACTGGTTCGAGATCAGCGAGTCCGGCGGCTATTGGGCGTCGTTCCAGCAGCCCGGCATGTTCGACCACTTGTGGAGCCTGGCCATCGAGGAACAGTTCTACGTGCTGTGGCCACTCGTTGTGGTCATCGTGTGGCGATTCGCACGCAGACCGCACGCCGTGTTGTCGGGCGTGGCGGTCGCGGGCGCCATTGCGTCGGTCGCCGTGATGGCCCTCCTCTACGGCGGCGGCGATCCGACACGCGTCTACATGGGTACCGATACGCGTGCATCGTCGATCCTGCTCGGTGCCGCACTGGCGACGGCCCCGGCAGTGCGTCTGGGACGCCGCATGGTCGACGCCCGGCCGGAGCGCGTCGATGCACTCCTCCTGCTCGCGCTGGCAGCTCTCGCCCTCGCGTGGTTCACGATCGACGGTGCGTCGTCGCAGGTCCTCTACCGGGGTGGACTGGTGGCGCACAGCGCCCTGTGCGCGGTGATCGTGGCGCTGCTGGCGGCGGGTTCTCACGGTCGGGCAGCGGGCCTGCTGGCCGCACCGTCACTCCGGTGGATCGGCCGGCACTCCTACGGCCTGTACCTGTGGCACTGGCCGGTGTACGTGGTCCTTTCGCCCGATCGGATGGGCGTCGATGGGTGGACCCTCACGCTCGTGCGGATCGCTGTTTCGGTGGCGTGTGCGGTGCTGTCGCTCCGGTTCGTCGAGAACCCGGTTCGCTTCGCCGTACCAGCACCCTTCGGGCCACGTCGGATTCCGAGGCTCGTCCAGGCAGTTGCGGCGGTGGCCGCCGTTCTGCTCGTCATTCCGGCGCCCACGACCGAGATCGCCGCATTCGACCCCGCATCGATCGGCACGACGACGACGTCGCCGTTGGATCAACCGAGCACGACGATCGCTGTCGCATCGATCGCTGCGCCTGCGACGACGCTCGCGCCTGTGCACACCGCAGCCGGGTCGGCAAGCCCGGCTCGGCTCGCCAACCAGCCGGTCTCGGCCACCGCCTCCACCATGGCGCCGAACAACGCATCGAACTCCGCGGCCAGCACGTCGCTCACCACGACCACGACCACGGTCGCTGCTCTTCCGAGCACGACGATCGTGGTGCCGCAGCCCGACGCCGGCAGGGTGCTCTGGCTCGGCGATTCGATTGCATACGACCTCGCTCCCGGTCTGCTGGCAGCGCTCGACAGTGCCGGAGTCGACGCCGTGAGCGAAGCGTTTCCGGGCGTACGGCTCGTCGGTGGCGACGACATCGACTCCGTCGTCGGTCGACTGAGCAGCGCGATCGATCGAATCCGGCCCGACACCGTCATCTTGCAGCTCTCGATCTGGGATGCCGACGACTCGAGTGCGGAACAACGTGAGGCACTGGACGCCTTCCACTTCCTGATTCGTGAGAACGGGATCCGCGTGTTCTATGTCAGCTCGCCACCGACGGCGCTCGATGATTCCGGTACCGAAACTCTCGCTGCGATCGCGCGAGAGATCGCCGATGTCGACTCGACAATGACCTGGTTCGTCGACGCCTCGTCCCTGTGGGGTACCGAACCCACGCTCGACGCCGACGGTGACGGCACCCCCGAGCGCAAACGGGATCGAGTTCACGTGTGCCCCGCCGGCGCTGCGAGCTTTGCCCACTGGCTCACCGACCAGCTCGACCAGCGACTCGACGGCGTTGAACCGGCGTCGCCCATCGCCTGGGCGAGTGGCGACTGGGCCAACGACGAGCGATACGACATGCCCGTCGGCGCTTGCGCTCCCGTGGACTGAGTACCCGGTGGTCAGACCGCCGGTTTGCGGCGCCGGATCGCGTCTCGGAGACCCCATCGGGTCACCAGGAACATCGATTCGACGACGATCCGTCCCGACATCTTCGACGATCCGTGTTCCCGATCGGTGAACACGATCGGTGTTTCGAGGATACGGAAGCCGCCCCGTGCGAGACGCCGGACCAGTTCGGTGAGAAACGCATATCCTTCCGCGCTCGTGGTCGACGGCGAGATCGCACGCAGTGCCCCGGCGCTGTAGGCCCGAAATCCAGAGGTGCAGTCACGGACCTGGAGACCCAACACGAACGAGGTGTACCGGTTGCCCCATCGTGACAGGATCCGACGATGCACCGGCCAGTTCACGGTGGATCCTCCGGGCACGTACCGCGACCCGATCACGGCATCGGCTCCGGCATCGAGCAGCCGCAGCATCTCGGGGATCACCGTGGGATCGTGCGAGAAGTCGACATCCATCGACACCACACGGTCGTAGCCGGCGTCGAGCACACTCGCGAAACCCTCACGGTACGCGCTGCCCAGTCCCTCCTTCTTCGGGCGATTGAGCAGCCTGACCCGGTCGTCGTTCGTCCGCATCTCGGTCACGAGTTCACCAGTGCCATCCGGGCTGCTGTCATCGACCACCAGGACATCGGCATCGGCAACCGCGCAGCGCACGGCCTCAACGAGCTTCACGACGTTCTCACGCTCGTTGTAGGTCGGAATCACGATGACGGTACGCACGGCGCAGGATCGTACAGCCGTCAGACGTTCGCGGCGATCAATCGGGCAACACGTTCTCCGCCCTCGATCGTGAGATTTCCCCGTGTGTCTCGCACCTCGACCGACCGTTCGGGCGGGCAGACCTCCCACCAGAGGCATCCGAGGCGCAGCGACGGCTCCGGGTGACCGATCAAATGCGTCGGGTCGATGACCTCGGTCGCCTCAGGTCTGTCGACGGGTTCACCCGGTCGGACCAGCACGATCGGCGTCGAGTGGGCCAGATCGGCCACCGCGGTCGCCTCGCACGTCGGGTCGCCGAGGCTGATCACGACGCGTTCCGGGGCGACCCGGGAGACGGCCGCGGCGAACTCGTCGGGCGTACAGTCGGTCGAGGCCAGGTCGAGCCATTCGATTCGTTGACCCTCCTCGCGGACCCGCAACTCGACGGATCGACGACTCGTCTTGAGGAAACCGTCGTCGATCACCATCACGTCGACCTGGTCGTCCGCACCACTCAGTGAGGGCCAGACCCACCATCCGACCACGAGTCCGACCGTGAGCGCGAGCACCGCAACTGCGACAGCGTGGGTCGCGATCGGTCGGGTTCCCGAATCCATCATCGCGACTCTTGCACGACTCGATGAAAGATCGACGTCAATCCCAACGCAGACGCGTCCCAGGTGAGCGTCCGCGCCCGGTCGAGTGCGGCGACGGCGAGGCGGGTCCTGAGCGAATCGTCGGTCAGCACGTCGGCGATTCGTTCCCCCAACCGATCGAGCGGCGCCAGGAGTCCGGTGACGCCATCGACCACCGATGACCGATGCCCGTTGATGTCCGTGGCGACCGCAGCGGTGCCGCACGCGGCAGCCTCGGTGAGTGCGAGTCCCCAACCCTCGGCGAGCGATGCGCTGACCACCAACCAGGCTCGCCGGTACTCGTCGCGGAGTTCGATGCGCGTGATGTGGCCGACCAAGGTCACCCACGATTGGGCGGCGTGTTCACGAACCCATGCCTCGATGTTCGCTCGCTCAGGGCCCTCGCCGACGATGCGGACCTGCATGTTCGGAACACGTTGGCGTGCCTGCTCCGCAGCGTCGAGCAGGCTGATGAACCGTTTGACGGGCGCCAGACGGGCGGCGGCCACGATCGTCGGTTCCACGTATCGGTCGAGTCCTTCCGTGAAGAACTCGTCGACGCCGTTCGGGAAGGCCGTGACACGGTCTGGACGAAAGCCCAGTTCGATCAGTTCGCCACGAGTGGATTCCGACGGAGTGACGACCTGACCCCGCCGGTAGAACGGTGGAGCCAATCGTGTCTCCATCACCCGCCCCACACCGGCGAGCGGTCTGGGCATGATCTGGTCCCACATGGGACCGTGCACGTGATGAACCACGGTGATCGATGGTTTTCGACACCAGACGGGCGAGAGCCAGGGCACCCCGTTCCAGATCTCGACGAGTCCGTCATAGGGCCCCATCGACCTGGTTACCTCCGACACCACCGTCCGCGGAAAGACGCTGTAGCGACTGCCTCGACGAACGATGCGATAGCCGCCCCGGTCAGCCTCGGCCGGGATGCCCACGCCCGCAGACGTTCGATGCAGCACGTCGAGTCCGGCGTCCGCCCAACGCGTCATGAAGTGATCCGCGTGTACCTCGGAACCGCCGGCGTCGGGATCGTCGAGATCACGCCATGCAAGCACGTGGACCCGACGAACGCCGGCGTCGATGATCTCGTCGACGAGATGGGCGATCTGTTCGGCGTCGGTCAAGTGTGGTCCAGTGCAATGTTGATGAGTGCTGGTGCAAGATACCGATCAGCGATGTCGAGCGCTGCGACCGGTGTCCAATGCATGCCATCGGGCCGTGCTTCGTGGTCTGCGTCGACGCCGTCGTCAGCGGCCCACGATCGGAGATCGAGCAGTTCGACGCCGTCACCCGGGTCGGCGGCAAGACGTTCCATGACTCCTTCGACGACCGCGCGGCGTTCGGCATTGCTGAAACGGTCGTCCAACCCGAGCCAGAACGGGTCGACGTCCGGTGCACGAGTCCACACCACGACGGCTCCGGCCTGTCGGATCAACCGAGTCATCGTCGCGTAGTCAGCTTCGAGGCGGGCCCGGAACAGCGGATCGTGTGGACCGAGCGGACCCTCGTCATCCGACCACTCCCGGTCGAGCATGTCGCGCGACGTGGCGAGCAGTACGACCACGTCCGGTTCGGCTTCGAGCAGGTCGGGAAGCACGTCGTCCAGCACGCCGTCGCAGCTCTCGCCGAAAGGCACACCGTCGTCGGTGGAGACCACGCCACCTCGGAGGAAGCCACAACCGGGCGACACCGCCAGCGCCACCTCGGCGAACTCGGGGTGTTGTACCGCCCAATCGACCAGACCGTTGCCGGTCGCCTCGGCCGTCGAGTCACCGACCATCACGATTCGCACGGGTCGGGCCGGGACGAAGTCGAGGTCGAGATCGATGGTTGCGGTCTGTGCGACGGCGTCGGACTCGACGGTCGATGGCGCCGTGGAAAGTGGGCGCGGCGGAATGCCGTCGCTCCCGTCGACGCCGCTGGTGACGTCAGGAGGGTGTGGTGCACTCGTCGGAGGAGACGTCGCTGACGTGAGCGGTTCATCCGGTGCAGCACTCCGGAACTCGCTCGCGGCCTCCGCGGTTCCGCGATTCCAGTACTCGTCCAACGATGCCGGCACGGCGACCGCAACCACGAGCAACACGACGGTGGCACCACCCGCCATCGCCAAGGTCGGACGTGGGCGCCATGTGGCCGTTCGGATCGGCTGCTCGATCCAGACGAACGACGCGGCAGCGACGACCGCTGTCACGGCCAGTCGAAGACCAAGCAGTCCGAATCCGGACAGGCCGATTCTCGACTCGTCGAGCATCACGAAGATCGGCCAGTGATACAGGTACACGCCATAACTCGCCCTGCCGACGGTTGCCAAGACCGGATGCGCCATCACGCGGGTGAGGGAGCCCGCAGCCTGCACCGAGGCGATCCAGAACGCGCTTGCCACTGCCACCAAAGGCAGACCGCCGGAATAGGCGAATCCGCCGGCGACGGGAAGTACCAGCACGCCGAACATCACGGAAGCGACGCCGATCCATCCGGCGATACCGAGCCACGCCGGCGGGCGCCGGGCGAGTGCGGCGGCGTCATGGAACATCGTCGCCAACGATGCTCCCACCAGAATCTCGGCGAGACGCGCCGGAGTCGCCAGATAGGCGGCTTCTGCACCCCACAGCACAGCCGTCAATGGGGCGACCAGCGCTGCCGCGAACGCGAGCACACCGAACCGGCGAATCCGCGCATGTGGAACGACTGCCAAGATCGAAACCGCCGCCGGCCAGAACCAGTAGAACTGTTCCTCGATCGCCAATGACCAGTAGTGGTCGAGCGGCGACGGCCGGCCGGCCGTGTCGACCAGCAAATCGGCATACGAGTCGCCCGAGGCGAGCATCACCCAGTTCTGTACCTGGAAAGCCGAGCCGAGGAGATCGCGCTGCAGGTTTGCCACACCGTCGAGCAGCCCGAGGCGCGAGCACACCGCCACACCAACGAGACAGACGGCGCTTGCCGGGAGCAGACGACGTGCCCGCCGAGCCAGGAACGCCGGAATGTCGATGCCGCCGGTGCGGTCGAACTCCGTGAGGAGCAATCGGGTGATCAGGAAACCCGACAGCGTGAAGAAAACCGAGACGCCGAGGTAGCCGCCGTCGAGCCACGTCACTCCGCCGTGGAACAAGACGACGAGGACCACAGCGACGCCGCGGATGCCGTCGAGCGCCGGTTGGTAGCGAGGCTGATCGGTCATGCTGTCGCGCCGCTGCCCGGTCGAGGTCGAGTGAGTCGCTGGAACCAGGCCGCCATTGCCACGCCCGACAGAACGACCACCACGGGCTCGAGCGGCGAGCGAATGCGATGGCCGCCGTAGAAGCAAACGGTCGTGATGAACACGGAAACGACAGGCGTGAGCAGGATCAATCGCGGCCGACGGGTCAGCATTCGTGCGCCGACGATCATGGGGATCACGAGCAGCCACCACGCGACGACACCCGACCACGAGGCCCATCGGTATCGCTCTTCGCCGACGTCGGCCACGACCAGGTTCTCGACCCCGACCAGGTCGAGACCCCGACCGATTCGGGCGGCAACGACGAGTGGAACTCGGCCGGGATGGTCGGTGGCGTGATCGACTGCGAGCGAGCGATACCGCTCGGACCGGACCGAGGGTTCTTCGTCGGGTCGGCCCCCGGCGTCGAGTACGCAGAACAGAGACCATCCCCCGATGTCGGCCCCGGCGTACGAGTCGGCGCAGTTCGCTCCCAACAGGGTCGCGCCATCGTTGGTGGTCATCACGACGGGGCGCTCGAAGCTGAGCAGGTTTCGCACCACCCAAGGCGACACCACCACGAGCGCGGCGACCACGACCAGCAGCGGGGTGCGAAGAACCTGGCGTGACGGATCGGACCCATCGGTGCGTCGTTCATCGGGAACCCAGATCACCACTGCGATGAGCGGTGCCAGGAGCAAGAGTTCACTACGGGTCAACGCCGCGAGCCCGACGAGCGCACCGCACCACAATCCGCGTACGGATTGATGCCGACCGCCCGGGATCGACACCGCGACCAGGAGCGCGCCGGTCACCATGAGGGCCGCCACCGATTCCGACATGACCAAACTGTCGTTCATCCACAGATTGGGGTACACCGCCGCCAACAACGTCGCAAACACCGCTGCCGTCCAGCCGGCCACACGCGCGGCGAGCAGCCCGATCAGTGCCACGGTGATGATGCCGATCAACGTCATGACCAGCCGTTGCCACGGGACGGGATTGTCAAGCCCGCTCACAGGAGCGAGCAGCAGTGGGGTGAGTGGACCATGCTCTGCCGACGGTCCGCTCACGAACGGACCGGCGAATCCGCGACCACGAGCGAGTTGCGAGGCCTGCCCGCTGTACCAGAGGGAGTCGTTCAGCAGCAGGCCGTCTCGCCACTTCGACGCGAGCATGACGAATCGAACCGCCGCTGCGAGCGTCACTGCGGCGAGGAACCACCGGCGGTGCGTGGCCGAAACGTGGTTGGAGACGTGCGGGGTGTTGAGAAGGGTCATCGGCCAGTGCGTTCGGATCTGTGATCTGCTCGCAGATCGATACACATTGTGACAGGGGTGGGCCACCTACACTCGCAGCCGTTGTGACCTCGCTCGAAACGACCCGTGCTCCCGAAGGGACGGCCCCGAGACACGATCGCAGTCCTGCCTTGGCTGCGCGGACGTTTGCTCTGGTTTCATTGGCAGGTCTCGCGAACATCGCAGCCGAGGTCGGCCACTTCACCGGCTCGACCGAATCTGTGCTCGGTCGGCTGATTGCTCGTTTCGATGTCGGTGTCGTCGTGATCATCGTCGCGATCGCAGCCCTGGTCACTGCGGACCGCCTCGAACTGGGCCTACGAGGCTCACGCTTCTGGATGACAGCCGGCGCGGCGATAGCCGCACTGGGTGTGCCGGTGCACGTGGCCATGGAGTCACGAGTTTCCGCCGGTGCCCGCGAAGCGCTCGGCTTCGTTGCAGGTTCGATCGACACCATCGGTCTGGCGCTCATCGTCGTCTCCATCGCTCGGGTCGGTCCACCGGCAGCACTTCGCAGCGGAAAACGGATTCTGCCCGTGGCGGCGGCGATCATGTTGGCAACGGCATGGCTCGGTGGGCTTCCGCGCGGCGAACCCGTCACCGGTGTCGTCGATCTGCTCGTCCGCCGGGTCGCGTACCTCGCCGTCGCCGGTTTGATCGTCCTGAGCATCCATCTCGCCGCCGGTTCGCCGTCGCGATGGTTCTCGAGGGTCGGGTTCGCTGCGCCCGGGTCGGCCCTCGCCGGATCGGTCGTGGTCGGCGGTCTTGCCCGGCAACACATCGAGAGCTACGTCGACACACCGAACGGATCGATCGTCGCTGCTGCAGCGATTCCATTGTTCCTCTGGTCTGCCGCACTGGCCGTGGCGATCGGCGTCGTGATCACCGCAGCAGGCGCACTTCCGGTCATTCGCTGGCGAACGGGTCGCTGGCCGGCCTGGTGGTATCCCGCCGTCTTCGCCGGTGTCGTCGGCGGTGGTCTGTTGATGCGTGTCACGGCGTGGCTGCGGATCCTCGCCACCAAGACCGACGACGGCGACCCGCTCTTCTACCACGTCACCGCGAACGCACTCGCCGAGGGTCGTGGCTTCCCCGAGCCGCTGAACTGGCTCGACTCCGCCACTCCCCTGCCCAGCGCTCTCCACGGCCCGCTGTACCCGGTGATCCTGTCGTTGTCGTCAAGGCTGGGCGGAACCAGTTATGTCGACCACAAGTTCGTGTCGATCCTCATCGGCACGGCAACTGTGGCGGTCACGATGTCGGTCGCGCGCCGCCTCGGCGGGCGCGCCGTTGCACTCGTCGCCGGTGTGTTCGCGGCCCTCTACCCCAACCTGTGGATGATCGATCCACTGCTCTTCCCCGAGGGCCTTTTCGCGTTGCTCACCACGTCGTGCGTGCTGTTGGCCTATCGGTGGCGTGATCGCCCGACGTGGTGGTGCTCGGCGGCGATCGGTGCGCTGATCGGTCTCGCTGCGCTCACGCGCGGTGAGGGACTCTTGCTCGCACCACTCCTGGTCATGCCGTGGATGTTGCGGAACTACGACCTCGACCTCGGCGACCGTTGGCGACACCTCGTACTCGCCGGCGCGACATGTCTGATGGTGCTCGCGCCGTGGACGGCACGAAACCTGACCACGTTCGAGGAGTTCGTTCCGTTGTCGGAGAACGGGAACGAACTCCTCGTCTACGCCAACTGCGATCTCACCTATTCCGGGCGACTGGTGGGCTATTGGGCGTTCGACTGTCAGGAGCAGCACCGCGCCGAGTTCGGTGAACCTCCGGGAGACCGCTCGGAGAAGGCGCGGTACTGGAGAACCATCGGTCTCGATTACGCGGGCGACCACCTCGACGACGTACCACGGGTGGTCGCCATCCGCGTTGCCAGGCAGTGGGAGCTCTTCCGACCGATGCAGAACGTCGAGCTGTCCTCCATCGAGGGACGCGAGATCCGGTCGGCCAAGGTCGGACTCGTCATGTACTTCGCGTTGGCAGCATCGTCGGTCGCCGGGGCGATCATGCTGAGGCGTCGCCGCGTCCGTTTGTTGCCGCTCGGCGCTCAGGCGTTGTCGGTCACCATCACTGCTGCTTACGCCTACGGAACCGTACGGTTCCGTGCGCCGATGGAACCGGTGCTGTGCATTCTCGCCGCAGTTGCCGCAGTGCCCGTGTTGTCACGCGCGTGGAAGTGGCTCCTGCCCGCCGACGTAGAGCCAGGCACGGAGACCGGCAGCGAGGCGTCTGGACCGGTCGACGACGACGTCGCCTACGTCCTCGGCGGTTCGGGTGGCCTGCGCCGCGTGGCGCAGGGAGCGCGACGCAGCTGGTTGTCGATCGGGCTGATCCTGCTCACCGTTGCTCTGCCGCTGCGTGGCCTGTTCTCCACCACCGGCGGCACCATGGAGGAGGGTTTCATGCTCTACTTCCCCGAGCGGATGTGGAAAGGCGACGTTCCCAACGTCGACTTTCTCCACCTCTACGGCCCCGGATCTCTGTATGCCCTCATGGGCTGGTTCAAGGTGGTCGGATTCACCCTGGGCGCCGAGCGGGCATTCGGGACCTTGCAGCATCTCGCCATCATCTTCGCGCTCTACACGCTGGCGCGAGCCTGGGGCCGCACTGCGGCCACCGCTGTCGGCGTGCTCTCGACGTTGCTCATCCTCACGCCGATCGGCCTGACGGCGATGGCGTGGAACGGCGGCCTCGCCCTGGTGCTGTGGAGCGCGATCGTCGCTCTGCGCGCCACCAACCGCACCGTTGCGCAAAGCGCCACACATCACTGGATCGGCGCAGGACTGCTCGGCGGCCTCGCACTCACGTTTCGGCCAGATCTGATCCTGGCGGTGGCGCTCGTCGCCGGCTGGCTCGCCTGGCAACACCGGGCCGCCGTGAAACCACTCCTCGTCGGTGGTGTCATCGGCGCAATTCCGATGTGGATCCACCTGGCGATCGCCGGGCCGTCGGCCTCGTTCGAGGGCATGTTCAGCGACCCCGTGTTCCACCTACGAGCAGGGCGCGAGCTGCCGTCACCGCCGAGTTGGAACTCACTCGACGGTTCGCTCCAGGCAATTGCCGAAACCGTGCCGCCCTACTGGCCGATTCCCTCGCTTCCGGCGAGTCAGTCGTTGTTCATCTGGTTCTGGCTCATGTTGGTCATCGCTGCCGGGCTCGTCGCGTTCGCAATCTGGCTCCGCCACAAGACCGACGGATCTGCGACGGCGAACGTGTTGCTCGTGGGATCGATCATCGGAGTCGGCATCGTCCCGCAGGCGCTCCAACGACCCGACTCGACGCATCTGGCGTGGGTCACGTGCATCTCGTGGCCGCTCCTGGTGCTGGCGATCTGGGAGGTGATGCGGTTGCACGAACCCAGGTCACACCCGCGCCGTCGCACCGTCACGGCCGCCGCCGTCCTGGCGGCGCTGATGCTGATCGTCGCACCGCTGTTCACGTACCGCTACTACCTGAACTACGCGCGTATCTCGGTCGGCGACATACCGGCTGCCTTCCCCGTCGAGCGCGATGGACGCAAGTTCTACCTGGGAGATGTCCGGCCCTGGCGTGCCAGTGCCGGAGTCATCGAGGCGCTCGATGCCGAGGCGCAACCCGGCGAGCGACTGTTCGTCGGTCCGCAAGACTTGCGCCGCACCTGGTACAGCGACGTCTTCTTCTATTACCTGTTCCCCGAACTCGACCCGGCTACCTATTACATCGAGATGGACCCCGGCCTCGCGAACGCACCGGGTTCGATGCTGGCGCGCGAGATCGAAACGGCAGATTGGGTGATCCTGACCGGTTTCTGGAACGGATGGATCGAGCCCAACTCGTCGATGGAATTCGGACCCGACGAACCGAATCAGGTCATTCGAGATCAGTTCTGCGAGGTCGACAGCTTCGAAAACGGACTGATCGTCCTGTACCGGCGATGCACTGCCTGACGCGCGGGCACCGCGATCATCCGAGCGGCAACCGCCGCCAGATCGGACCGGGTACATGGCGCAGCGCCGAGAACACGAACCGGAGGATGCCCGGCACCCATATGGTGCGCCGTCGTGAACCGAGTGCACCTGCCACCGCGTCGGCGACCGCTTCGGGCGTCGTCGAGAACGGGGCAGCCGGCAATCCTTCTGTCATCGCGGACTTCACGAACCCGGGCCTCACGACCAGGACGTTCGCGCCAGACCCGGCCAGCGAGTCTCCCAGGCCCTGGGCGAAGCCATCGAGTCCGGCTTTCGACGAGCCGTAGACGAAATTGGCAGCGCGGACGCGCTCGCCTGCGACACTCGACAGCACCACGAGCGAACCGTGTCCCTGCCGGCGGAGTTGGCCCGCGACGGCAAGTCCAGCACTCACGGCGCCGGTGTAGTTCGTGGTTACGGCCGCAGCTGCAGCCGCCGGGTCGGCGTCGAACTCGTCCTGACTGCCCAGCACGCCGAACGCGATCACCACGACATCGAGATCGCCATACCGTTCTGCCAACCGCTCGATGAACGCCGAGTGGCTCTTCGAGTCATCCGCGTCGAACGGTTCGACGCTCGCCACGTCACCGTCGACTCCGATGTCGGCGAGCCGCGCCGTCGCTGCGTTGGTGTTGCGAGCAGCCAACACGACGTGGCGCGTGGTCGGGTTCACCAGTCGTCGCGCAATGGCGACACCGATGTCGGAGGTTCCCCCGAGCACCACGATCGTCTGATTCTCATTCACCGCATTGCGCACTGTGCACACCTCTCACATCTCGTTTCATTCGTGCATCTCGAACCCGAAGACGACGCTCCCTCAGACGAGGTCGAGCCGCCGGGCCAGGTCGCTCACCCAGACGCCGTCCGGATCTGCCTTGTGCCGCTGCTCCTGCCACTCCTCGAGTCGTGGATATCCCTGTCGCATCGCATCGGACGACATGTGCGCGTCCTTGGCCAAGTAGTGACGCCCGCCGGCGGTCAGGATCGTGTCGTCGAGTTCGTGGAGCAGACGGCCCAGCACGTCGCGGCCGGCCGGCAGGTCGAGCGTGAGCGTCCAGCCCGGCTTCGGAAAGCTCAGCATGGCTTCGTTGCCGGCGCCGAATCGTTTCAGGACGGCCAAGAAGCTGGCATGGCCGGACGCGGCGACGCGCTCGACGATCGAACGCAACGCCTCTTCCTCACCGAACGGCAGGACGAACTGGAGCTGGAGGAAGCCGGGCCGTCCGTAGAGCCGGTTCCAACCGCGAACGCCGTCGAGCGGGTGGAAGAACCGCCCGATCGACTGGATCTCGCCCTCGCGATGGGTCGGCGACTTCCGGAACCACATCTCGTTGAACGCCCGCACCGTGGCTGGGACGAGTACGTTCGGCATACCAGGCGGCACGACAGCGAGACGCCGGTTGGCATACCGCTCGAGCGAACCGGAGGCGCCGGCGACATCAGCCGTGGCGTGATCGCCGCTGGTCAGCACGCCGCGACCGAGCGACCCACCCGTCGCGAGCAGGTCGATCCAGGCGACCGAGTACCGGTAGCGCGCATCGCCCGACTCCATCAGACTCATCATCTCGTCGAGGTTGGTCGCGCGGTCGGTGTCGACCACGCAGCGACTCGACGTGATCGCGATCGACCCGAATGTCGCCTCGACGATGATGCCGGTGAGACCCATACCCCCGATGGTGGCCCACCACAGCCCCGGATCGGACTCCGCGGTGACGTCGCGTATGTCGCCGCCGGCCATGAGCAGGCGCATCGATAGCAGCGCGTGTCCCCACGAGCCGTCGACGTGATGGTTCTTGCCGTGCACGTCGCTCGCGATCGCCCCGCCGACGGTGACGAAGCGGGTCCCGGGCGTGACCGGGACGAACCGACCACGCGGCACGAGGAACGCGAGCAGATCGTCGATGCTCACACCGGCGTGACAACTGACGATGCCCGTGGATTCGTCGAGTTCGGCCGGTTCGAGCCCGGGAACGAGCCGTACCACCGAACCACCGGCATTCTGTGCCGGATCGCCGTACGAACGACCCAGACCACGCGAGATCACGCCACGATGCCCGGCACGGCTGATCAGCTTGGGGAGATCGGCGACGTGGAGGTCATACACCTGGGCCCGGGTCGGCGAGGTCTGTCCCCAACCCGTGAGTTGTTGCGATCGGCCGATCTCCATCGATGCGGACGCTACCTGGCCGACGGAACTCAGTAGGGCCATTCGGGGGCGTTCCGTCCGAGGCGGTGCATCGCCTTGCCGAGCCCGATCGACAGCAGCACCTTCAACGCGACGTTGCGCACGAACCACGGCAGCTGCGCGAGTTGTCGGGCGGCGTTCGCAACCCGCCCGCGGCCACCGAGTTCGGCCCGGTACTCGGCGAGCGACCGGGAGCGGCCGACGTATCGGAACCGCCGACCGAGCATCAGCGAACGTCCGATCGCCATCGTGACGCCGATCGACGAGAACGAATCGTGGATGAGCATCGTGCCGCCATCGGCCACCCGTGCACCCCATTCGTCGATGTCCTGGCGAGCGGGTCCGTAGCGGTGGGCGCCGTCGATGTAGAGCACATCGATGTCACCGGCGACCTCGTCATGTGCCACGTCGGAGAAGCACCGCAAGTGACGGACTCGATCGGCGACCGCGAAACTGGCGAGATTGGAGACGAAGGCCTCGTAGTCGGTGGCGGCAGCCTGCTCGAATCCGTCGATCTCTTGCGGACCTCGGTCATTGCCGGCATGAGGATCGATCGCGACGACGGTGACGCGCTCGGGAGCGGCCGACGCCAGAACGACGGTCGACTTCCCGCGGAAACTTCCGATCTCGACGATCTGCCCATCGGTTCGACACCGTCGCGCCGCGTCGAAGAGACGTTCGCCTTGGTCCGACGACATCCACCCGTCGATCGCCGCCACGCGCTCCGAGAGCGCCGCGTACTCAGGCTGTCCGTTCATGCTGTGTACACTGCCATTCCGAACACCACGATCCAGATCAGACCGAGCACCTGAAGCACGCGGTCGCTGGCGAAGACATCCTCAGGGGCAGCGCCGTCGCCCGAGTCGAGCACGAGTGCGTATCGAAGGAGGGCGGTGAGCATCGGCACGATCGACAGCTCGTAGAACGGCCACTCGCTCCCCGACATGTCACGGCGCTCGAACGCCCAGACGCAGTAACTCACGACTGCGCCGCCACAGGCGATGGTGAGCACCACCCGCAGATAGTCGGTGCTGTACTCGTGCATCGTGGAGCGAGTGTGACGCGCCCCGTCGCCGAGTTCTCGGATCTCCGCGTACCGTTTGCCGGCGACGATGAACAGCGACCCGAACGTGGTGCACAACACGAACCAACTCGACATCTCGACCGCCGCCGCCGTCGCACCCCCGGCGGCGCGCAGCACGAAGCCCGAGGCGACGGCAATCAGGTCGACGACCGCAATGTGCTTGAGGACGATCGTGTACGACAGCGTGACGGCGATGTACGTGGAGATCACGAGCACGGCCTGCCACCGCTCGGTCAGTGCCATGACGCCGATCGAGGCGAACAAGAGCGCGGTGCCCACGACGCGAGCAGCGCCGATCCCGATCTCACCGGCCGCGATGGGTCGCTTCGACTTCTTCGGGTGGGCACGATCGGCGTCGATGTCGAAGAGGTCGTTCCAATAGTAGGTGCCACTCGCTGCGAGACAGAACGCGACGAAAGCAAGCAGTGCTCGTGACAACTCCGTCGGGTCGTCGAGCACGGCGGCGGCGCCAGGCGCGGCGAAGACGAGAATGTTCTTGAGCCACTGTTTGGGCCGAGCTGCGCGGAGGAACGAGGAAATCATGGGACGGTGCTGCCTCAGTCCGAGGACTGGACAACGCTACTCAGTCGACGCCTCGAACCGGCGGAGGGCCCGATGGAATCGGGACCTGCACCGGTCACGGCGTCGCACTGACCACCGAGCGCCGATGTCCGACCCACACCGGATGATCGGCCTTGCCGAGCATTTCCCGGTCACCGTTCGAATCGCCGTACGCCCAGATCTCGGCCTGCTCCCGGTCGATCCCCTGGTCGCGGAGCCACGTCGACAACCGGATCCACTTCTCAGCGCCTCGACAGTTCGGACCGTCGAGGTTTCCCGTGCAGCGACCGTCGGGATCGACGTCGATCCGTGTCGCGATCACGCCGTGAACGCCGAGTTCACGTCCGAAGGCGTCGAGGTAGACGGCGTACGACGCCGACACGAGTACCACGGTGTGGCCCTGCGCCAGATGCCACTCGAGCCGAGCTGCCGTATCGGTGCGAAGCCAATCGGTTGCAGCGTTGCGGCCGAAGTCGTCGGCGAACCGCTGCACATCGGCCGAGGGCCGGCCCCGCAAGGCCGCCGACGTGGCGAGTGCCTTGAGCCGGTCGCGGTCACGCCGCACGATCGCTTGAGCAACCGCTATCGGGTGACGCAACATCCCGAGACACAGCGAACGGAGCGATGAGACCGTCACGAGGAACGGAACCACACAGTCTCGGGTGGTCAGCGTGCCGTCGACATCGAACGCCGCAACCACCGTCCGCTCGCTCACGGCGGCCATCCTGCCACCTCCACACCCGAGAGACAGGGACAGCTGCGATACTGCCTGGGTGCAGGTCATCGAGTCGCTCCGGCTGTTCCATCGGCGTCGGATCGACATCCCTGCCGGACCCGACTCCCTGGTACTCGACGTGGGCAGCGGTGACAAACCCCATTGGCGAGCCGACGTGCTACTCGATCGCTTCATCGATGCCGAACATGCCGGGCAGCGCTCCGGCCGCCGAGCGGCACGGATCTCACGACCGCTCTTCGATGCCGATGCTGCGTCGATGCCCTTCGCAACCGGCGCATTCGACTACTCGATCTGTTCCCACGTTCTCGAGCACGTCGTCGATCCGGGCGCGGTGATCGACGAGCTGGTCCGCGTCTCTCGGGCCGGATACATCGAGGTGCCCGAGGCTGCGAGCGCCAAGATCCTCGACTTCCCGAGCCACCTGTGGTTCGTCCGCCTCGATGGTTCGACCCTGGTCTTCACGGCGAAGACAGCCCCGTACTTCGATCGCGACATCCACGACTACCTCCAGAGAGCCGGCATCGAAGGTGAGATGGCAGACCTGCTCGACTCACGCTTCGAGCACCGCATCGTGCAGTTTCGATGGGAGGAGGGCATCGACTACCGGATCGAGGGCTCCCCCCCGGCAGCACTCGTCGAGCACGCCATGACCACCGGCGGTCATCAGCGAGTCGCACAATCGATCGCGGCTCGATTGCTCACGACGTGCATGACCTTGCCACTCAGGGCGAAACGTCGTTCCGATCACATCCGTTTCGACGACGTGGTCGCGCCCGCTCACCGGACCGGAGATGCCGAGTTCTTGAAATCGATCGTGTACCGCCTGGACGGCACCGCCCCGTAGCCGAGTGGCTACGGGCCGGTGCCGGTCGTCGTTCGCCGCGCCGAACCGAAGTCAGCCCTTGGCTTCGGTGAACGCGTCGGAATACTTGATCTCGAAGTCGCCCGTGTCGCGGATGAGTTCCAAGCTGTCGATACCGCCGACCACCACGTTCGGATCGTCGAGGAAGACCAGCAACTCGTCCTCCAGGCCGGCTTTCGCGGCCTCGTTCGGCGTGCCGTAGTAGTTCCAGTTCGACAGGTCGGCACCGTTCGTGCCGTCGAGCAGCCAGTTGATGAACGTGTGCGCGGTGCACGGGTGTGGCGCGTCGAACGGAATCGCCATGTTGTCGATCCAGCGCGTCCCGCCTTCTTCGGGCACGAAGTACACGTACCTGGCTGGATCGTCGGTGCCGGTGAACTGGGTGAACATGTCGCCCGAGTACCCGTGGCCGATCGCCGTCTCACCTTCGGTGAGGAGTTCGTCGGCCGAGTCGGTGTTGAATGCGGCCAAACGGTTCTTGGTGTCCCGAATCAGATCGCGAGCCTCGTTCAGTTCTGCGTCGTCGGTGGTGTTCAACGAGTAACCCAGGTACTTGAGCGCCGCGCCCAACGTCTCGCGCGGGTCGTTCAACAGCGAGATCTGACCAGAGAACTGGTCGCCGATGGCCGGGTCGAACACCAGGCTCCACGAACGCTCGAAGTCGGTGCCCACCACCTCGGTGTCGACGCCGAGGCCCGTCGTACCCCACTGATACGGGACCGAATGGGTGCCTTCCGGGTCGTAGTCGAGGCCCGTGAAGTCGCTCGACAAGTTCGCAATGTTGGGAATCGCATCCTTGTTGAGCGGCTGGATACGCTCACCCGCGATCAGGATGCCGACCATGTAGTCGGACGGCACGATGACGTCGTAGCCGGAGTTGCCCGCCGCGATCGTTTGCTGCATGGCTTCGTTCGAGTCGTACACGTCCATGGTTGCACTGATGTCGAACTCGGCGGCGAACGCGTCGAGTTGTTCCGGATCGATGTACTCCGACCAGTTGAACAGCGCGAGATCGCCGTCGACCTGCCCGACCGTGCACTCGGCCTGCGACGCGCCCTCGTCGTCGCTGCCGCCGCAAGCGGTCGCAACCAGTGCGAGTACGATCGGCGCTGCCACGAGGCGCATCCGGCGCCGTGCAGGGGTCGGGTTGGGTTTCATCTTGTCTCCTTCATCGAGCCGTTCGGGCTCACTCGGTTGTTCACTGCTGAATCAGTTGCTGACGGGAATGGTTGCAGGGTTGGCGACATCGTCGCCATCACCGTCGGCAAGCGGGCTGTATGGCTCCGCTGCTCTGTCCCCGCGCTGGAAGACCAACGACAACAATACGAGAGCGATCGACACGGCAAGCATCACCACCGACACGGCGTTGATGAGCGGCGTGACCCCACGGCGGATCAAACCGAAGACGTAGACCGGCAACGTGGTCGCGCCCGGGCCCGCCACGAACTGTGTGATGACCACATCGTCGAGCGAGAGTGTGAGTGCGAGCAGGGCGCCGCCGGCGACGCCGGGCGCGATGAGCGGCAACGTGACGTGACGAAACGTCTTCCATCGCGTGGCGTAGAGATCGAGCGCTGCCTCCTCGAGGCGTTCGTCCATCCCTGCGAGGCGTGCGCGAACGACCACCGAGACGAAACTGATGCTGAACGCTATGTGGCTCAGCGTGATCGTCGCGAAACCCTTGCCCATCTGGACACCGAAGACCGTGTCGATCAGATCGAGGAACTGCGAGAAGAACAGCAGCATCATCGCAGCCATCGTCACATCGGGGATGATGATCGGCAGATAGAGCAACGCGTCGAACACACGCTGTCCGCGGAACCTGAAACGCTCGAGCGCCAAAGCCGCCGTGGTACCGAGCACGACCGAGATCAGCGTCGACACCAACGCCACCTTCACCGAGATCCAGATCGCGTCTTGGATCGGCTGGTTGTCGCCCAACTCCCGATACCAATCGAGTGTCACGCCGCCCCACGTGCCGACGTTGCGATTCGCGCTGAAGGAGAACACGAACAGCAACACGATCGGCGCGTAGAAGAACACGTAGACGAGCACGGCGTTCGTACCGAGCAGCCACTTTGTCATCCCTCGGGGCGCAGCGGTGGAGCGTTCTGACGAGCTCACAGCGTTCGACCGCCCTTGCGGAAGTACACCAACGTCGCCGTCAACATCACGACCATCAGCGCGAACGACAACGAGGCGCCGACCGGGAAGTTCCTCGCCGTGAGGAACTGCGTGACGATGTACGACCCGAGCAGGGTCGTCTTCGCTCCGCCGAGAATCTCCGGGGTGACGTAGGCCCCCAGGCTCGGTACGAACACCAGGATCGAGCCTGCGATCACGCCGGGCATCGACAGTGGGAGCAGGACACTGCGGAACGTCTGCCAACCCGACGCATACAGGTCGCGGCTCGCCTCGACGAGCCCCAGATCGATCCGCTCGATCGACGCGTAGAGCGGGAGGATCATGAACGGCAAGAAGCCGTACACCAAGCCGAGCACGACCGCCGTCGACGTGAACAGGATGCGTGTCTCGCCGAGCCCGACCGCCTCCGTGAGTCGCGAAACGGGTCCGTCGGTTCCGAGCAGGACTCGCCATGCGAAGTTGCGCACGAGAAAGTTCGACCAGAACGGAATCATCACGAACACGAGCAGCAGGTTGCGCACGAGCGGTGTCCGCGTCGCGAGGTAGTACGAGAACGGGTAGGCAACCAGCAGGCAGATGACGGTGGTGAGTAATGCCAGCCAGAGCGACCGGAGCACGATGTCGCGAATGATCGGATCGGCGAGCTTGCGATACGACTCGAGGTTCCAGTTGCGAAGTTCGGCTTCACCGAAGGAGTTGCGGGTCGAGAACGAGTAGACCAGCACGATCACGAGCGGGACCGCGAAGAAGAGCACCATGTACGCGTACGCGGGTAGCGCCATCAGGAAGCCCCGACGTGACTCGGCCTTCTCAGCTGCCCGTTCGAACTCGGGGGTCGCCTCGGCGACGGATTCGTCGGATGAAGCGACGTCGATGACCGTCATGATCGCATCCTCGTCACGGCCTCATCACTGGGCCACCGCTGCGACTGCGCTCTCGAACCACGAAACGGTGATCTGGGCGCCCGCCTCGAATCGCTCGCTGCTCGGCAAGTTCTCCATGCGGACGTCGATCTCCATCCAATCGAGTCCCACTCGGTACACAACGGCGTTACCGAGATAGGTGATGTGGCGGATCACTCCGTCGACCGAAGTGCGTCCCGGCACGACCTCGCCCGGGGGTGACACGACCGCGCGCTCGGGGCGCAGGATGACCCCGACCTTCGTGCCGGCCGGATGCTCGGTGGTCAACGGGATCCTGGCGCCGTTCGCGAGACACACGGTGGTGGCGTCCTCGACGGTGCCCTCGAGGAGGTTCGTCTGACCGATGAAGTCGGCCACGAACCGGTTGACCGGACGCTCGTAGATCGCCTCCGGTGGGTCGACCTGCAGGAGCTGGCCACCGTCCATGATTCCGATCCGGTCGCTCATGGTGAGCGCTTCTTCCTGATCGTGTGTGACGAACACGAACGTGACGCCGAGCTCGCGTTGGAGGCTCTTGAGCTCGGTCTGCATCTCGTGTCGCAGTTTCAGATCGAGCGCGCCGAGTGGTTCGTCGAGCAGCAGGACCTTCGGGCGATTCACGAGTGCTCGTGCAAGAGCGATGCGTTGTTGCTGGCCACCCGAGAGCTGATTCGGCTTTCGATTGCCCATCTGGCCGAGCTTGACCATCTCCAACGCTTCACCGACGCGAGTCTTGATCTCGTTCTTGGCGACACCCTGCATCCGCAACCCGAAGCCGACGTTGGCGGTGATGTCGAGATGTGGGAAGAGCGCTTAGTTCTGGAATACGGTGTTCACGGGACGTTTGTTGGGTGGCAGCGTGCCGACCTCGTGGCCGAAGATCTGGAGACTGCCTTCGGTCGGGAACTCCAGGCCGGCGATCATCCGGAGGGTGGTCGTCTTGCCGCAGCCGGAAGGCCCGAGCAACGAGAAGAACTCACCATCGCCGATGTCGAGGTCGATGCTGTCGACGGCGACCACGTCGCCGAACCGCTTGGTCATGCCGCGGATGCCGACCGCTACGTCGGTCGCGGGCCCGGGCCCGGGTTCCCGGACGATTGTTTCGCTCATCGCGCTCCCCATCGGTGTGCCTGTATGACGACCTGGAGGTGCGGCGACGCTCCAGCGAGCTGATTTCGGCCGGCGGACGTCGAACAGCGCCAGCAGATTCAACACCAAACAGTCAGGCGAATGCAACTGCCACACCCGGCATCGAAAGTTCGGGGTCAGAAGTGGGCGAGGTAGCCACCGTCGACGGCGATCACGTGACCGGTGACGTACGACGCTGCATCCGACGCCAGGAACACGACGGCCGGGGCGAGTTCGCCGGGTTCTCCCCAACGGCCCAGCGACGTGCGCTTGGCCAGCCAGGCCAGGACCTCGGGGTCGGCGACCATGTCCGCATTCGCCTCGGTCGCGAAGTAGCCGGGCGCGACCCCGTTCACGGTGATGCCGTACGGGCCGAGTTCGGCGGCGAGCGCTCTGGTCAGGGCCGCCAGGCCCCCCTTCGATGCGGTGTACGCCACATCGCCGCGTGCGATCGGCCCGGCAATCGAGGTGATGTTGATGATCCGACCGAATCCGCGTTCACGCATCGCATTGCTGGCGATGCGCGCAAGGTCGAACGGCGCGATCAGGTTGGCGTCGAGGACGTTCGCCATCGCCGCCCGGTCGAGTTCGTCGACGGCCCTGCGATCACGGATCCCGACGTTGTTCACGAGGATGTCGATCGCGCCGAGTCGAACCGACACATCGGCGATCGCCTGCTCGCAGCCGCCGGCGTCGGTGACATCGAAGACTGCTGCGGATGCTCGTCCACCTGACGCCTCGATCGCATCCACGACCAGACCGAGCGGCTCGAGCGTCCGTCCGTTCACGACGACGTGGGCACCGGCGCCGGCGAGCGCCAAAGCAATCTCGCGTCCGAGGCCCCGGCCCGACCCGGTCACCAACGCGACTCGACCTTCGAGCGAGAAGACCGCCTTCATGTCGCCAGCTCCTCTCGAACGATCTCGTCGAGGGCCTCCCAGAAGTTCGGCCAACTCTTCGACACCACTCCTGGGTCGACGACGACGATGCCTTCGACGGCGGTGCCCAGAACACCGAACGCCATGGCGAGGCGATGATCATGATGCGTCTCGAGCACACCACCGGTCAGCCGGCGTCCGGCGGGCTCGATGTACAGCCCGTCGACGGTCTCGGTGACCCGGGCTCCCGTGCGGCACAACTCACGCGACAGATCGCCGAGCCGATCGCTCTCCTTGCCACGAATGAAGCTGACGCCACGAATCGTCGTGGGGCTGTTGGCGAGAACGGCCACAGCCGCCACGGTCGGCACGAGGTCGGAGATGTCGGCCATGTCGATGTCGACTCCGGTCAGCGGTGTTCGCGGGTCGCGGCGCACCATGACCGATGTGTGCGTCGACGATGCTTGGCAACCCATCGACTCCATCACGTCGACGAATCGAGCATCACCTTGCAGCGACCGATCGCCGAGGCCCTCGACGGTCACCTCGCCACCCACGACTGCAACCAGCGCGAGCGCATAGCTCGCCGACGACGCGTCGGGCTCGATCGCGTACTGACACGAGGTATAACGGCCCGGCGCCACCACGATCCGACCCTCGCCGACGTCGACCTCGTGCACGCCGAACGAAGCCATGACGGCGGCGGTGATCTCGACGTAGGGTCGCGAAACCAGCGGGGTGGTGAGCGTGAGGTCGAGTCCACCCGGGAGATACGGGCCGATCAACATCAGTGCGGTGACGTATTGGCTCGATACGTCGCCGCGAATCGACACGGATCCGGATGTCGGCGGTCCGGTGACTTCGACGGGGAGGTGCCCGGCGCCATCGACGGCGTCCGCCACGACGCCCAGTGTTTCGAGTGCTTCGAGGAGCGGGCCGATCGGACGACTCCGCAACGGGGGTGCTCCGTCGATCGTGATCGGGCCGTCGCCGAGCGCAGCGAGCGCGGTAGCGAACCGAGATGTCGTGCCCGCCAACCGGGCGTGTAGGCGAGCACCCTCCGCGTGGAAGGCTCCGCCGGTACCGGTCACGCTTGCCTGCGCATCATTCTCGAGTTCCAGACCGACGCCCAGCACGCGTAGACAGTCGACCATGGCGAGCGTGTCGTCGCCGGGCGCCACCCTCGTGATGGAGGAGACCCCGTCGGCGAGCGCCGCACAGACGAACGCCCGATTGGCCAGGCTCTTCGACCCGGGAACCGACACGGTCGCGTGCACGGGCCGACGAGCAACCGGAACCCGATACGTGGCCATGGTCATCACGCACTCACACGAGCGGTGTGACCGCTGGTTTGAAGCCGCGGGCGATCAGTCCGCCACGGAAGACGTCGGAGTTCGACGCGTCGATGAGCACGACCGCGACACCACGATTGCTCTCGGCCACGTGGACGACTTCGAAGTTGGCGATGTTGACCCCGAGTTCGGCGGCGAGTGTGAACACCTCTGCGGCCGAACCGGGACGGTCGGGAATCGGGATCCGGACCTCTGCGACCAGTTCGGGATGGGCGACGCGGCCCGGCAGGTTGGTACGGGCGTCGCGGGCAGCGTGGAGACGGTCGTGCAGTGCCGAGCGGTCATCGGCGTCGATCACCTCGCGCACGTCGGTCAGGCTCCCGATCAGACCGTCGAGAGCCGAGAGGATGGCTGTGCGGTTCTCCGAGCAGATGTCGAGCCAGATGTCGGGGTGTCCACTGGCGATTCGTGTCATGTCGCGAAACCCGCCTGCAGCGAGACGAAGCAGAGCCGCATGTTCGGACGAGCGCTCGACGGCGAGGTGCATCAGCGTCGCAGCCGCGAGGTGAGGAACGTGGCTGACCACCGCGACGACTTCGTCATGACGTTCCGGAGCGAGCGCAACCACCTCGGCACCGAGTGAGCGCACCACGGCCGTCACATTCGCGAAGGTGGCGTCGTCGCTGTGCGCGACGGGCGTCAACACCCACACCGCCCCGTTGAACATGTCGCCATCTGCGCCGTCGAGCCCGTCGAGCTCGCTGCCCGCCATGGGATGGCCACCGACGAAGCGTGGATCGTCGCAGGCGACGCAGACCTGTGTCTTGACGGAGCCGACGTCGGTGACTGTTCCGTTCGTTTCGTTCAACGCTCGCTTGACCTGATCGGCCACTGCCATGACGGGAACGGCGACGAAAGTGATCGCGGCGTCGGTGTCGAGCCCGATGGAATCGATGATCCCACCGCTCAGTGCCTGATCCGAGGCGTTCGAGTTCACATCGTCGCCACTCACGAACCAGTTGCGCTGCCGCAGCGCCAGTGCGATCGACCCACCGATCAGGCCGAGGCCGATGACGTTGGCGCGTGGCTGCTTCACGTGGATGGATCGTAACCGGAGCCCGCAACCCGCGGTTCGGGGTTTGCAACGGCTTCGGTGATGGCTTTCAGCTCGGGCAGGCTGAGCTGGCGCCACGTGCCCGGCCGCAACGAGCGATCGCTCAACGGTCCGATGCGCGTTCGCACGAGGCGCTTCACCGGATGACCGACCGCGTCGCACATTCGCCGCACCTGGCGATTGCGACCTTCGTGGATCGCTATCCGGAGCACGCCCGGCGACGGTTGCGACACCACCGCCGGCGAGGTGATGCCGTCGTCCAACTCGACCCCGTCGCGCAGGTTCCGCAGAGCACCGGGCGACAGCGAGCCGCCGTCGACTTCCACGAGGTACTCCTTGTCGACACCATGACTCGGGTGGGCGATCCGGTTGGCCAGGTCGCCATCGTTGGTGAGCAGCAGGAGCCCCTCGGTCTCCACATCGAGACGACCGACGGAAAACACTCGTGGTTCATCGGGTACGAGGTCGAGCACCGTTCGTCGACCATGAGTGTCCTTGGCGGTCGTGACCACCCCGGCCGGCTTGTTGAGCAGGTAATAGACGAGACCCGGACGCACGCCGACCGGTGCGCCGTCGACTTCGATGAGGTCGATCTCGGGATCGACGCGTCGACCCAGCACGGCCACCTCGCCGTTCACCGTGACACGGCCGGCCGCAATGAGGTCCTCCGACACTCGACGGCTCCCCCATCCCACCGACGCCAGCACCTTCTGCAGGCGGATGCCCTGATGCAACTCGGACGATGCAGCACGGCGTTGCTCCCAGAGCGGTGGCTCGGGTGCCTGGCGATCAGGACTCGTCGGGTCGGACATCGGCTTCGTGCCCCGTCTCGGGATGGACGGCGCCGTCTGGCGGACGGGATGGATCGTGTTCCGGAGGCACCGCCGAAAACGCCGAGTCTTCCGCATCGGCCCGCGCCTCGGCCTCGATGTCGGACATGTCAGAACTGGCCGTTGCAGGACGCAGCCCGTGCTCGAGCAGTTCGACCACATCCGCGCTCGGAATGAACTCGGCGATCGGTGGCAGGTCGTCGACCGAGTCGAGTCCGAGCTTCTCCAGGAAGCTCGACGTGGTACCGAACAACACGGCTTGACCAGGACCGTCGTCGCGGCCGATCTCGTCGATATAGCCGCGCGCCACGAGCGTGCGGATCACCGTGTCCGGGTCGACACCGCGGATCGAGGCCACCTGCGCCCGCGAGATCGGTTGCTTGTAGGCGATGATGGCGAGTGTTTCCAGCGCAGCACCCGACAGGCGTGCTCGTTGATCGTGCAACAGGTAGCGCTCGACGTACGGGCCGAGATCGGCGGGCGTCTGGAACCGGTACCCGCCGGCCACGCGCACCAGTTCGAAACCACGCTGCTGTTCGGCATACTCGGTGCTGAGGTCCTCGCACCACTGCTCGATGAGTGCAACAGGCTGTTCGAGCAGTTGCGCCATGATCTCGGCACTCACCGGATCGTGGGTGACCAGCACGATGGCCTCGATGGCACGCTTGAAGTCGGCCGCCTGATCTCCGATCGGCGGGATCTCGCCAGACACCGTCAGCCCTCGTATGCGTCGATGAGAATGTCGTCGACCGACACGTCGCCGCTGGGAGTCCAGGTCACATCGATATCGCCGAATCGCTCGGTTTGATCGAGTTCGACGTATCCCTGCTTGAAGAGTTCGAGCACTGCCAGGAATCGGACGATGACCTCGATCCGGTCGTCGAGCCCGTCGGCGAGTTCACGGAACGTCACGCGGCCCAGCCCAGGGAGCTCGTTGACGAGCTCGGCGACGGCGTCCGCAACCGTGATCCGGATCGGGTTCATGTGGAACAGATCGACGAACGGCTCGGGCTTCGGCGTGAGCGCCCGAATCGCCGCACTCTGCAACCTGCGCACGCTCGTACCCTCGAGCAGGTCCGGCATCAGTGACACGAACCTGTCGTCTGGTCCCACCTGACGTGCGAACGAACGGTCCGCGTCGTCGGCCAACTTGTTGAAAACCAGTGCCACGTCCTTGAACGTCTTGCACTCGAGCAACCGTGCGAGCAACAGGTCGCGCTCTTCCCACAGAGCGAACTCCTCGTCGAGATCCATGTCGCCGGAGCCGGGCAACAAACGGCGCGTCTTGAGCTCGACCAACGTCGCCGCGATCAACAGGAACTCCGTGGCAACATCGAGGTCGAGCGTTTGCAGACGCTCGAGCTCGACGAGGTATGCGTCGACGATGGTCGACAGATCGATCTCGTAGATGTCGACCTGTTCCTTGAGGATCAGCTGCAAGAGCAGATCGAACGGGCCTTCGTAGATGGGGGTGGCGACTTCGACCGACATGACCACCACGAGGCTACCGACCCGGCCTGTCTCCGACGGGTCTTTCCGGCGGGTCGCTCGCGGATGACTTTCCGCTCACAAGGAGCCATCGCGGCCGATCTGGGCTAGACAGGGCAGGGTGTTGATCGTCGTATCGCCCGCCAAGGCGCTCGATTTCGAGTCGAAGCCGGCCACCAAGAAGTTCTCGGAACCCCGGATGCTCGAACGATCCGCCGATCTGATCGAACTGATGCGCACCAAGTCGGTCGATGAGGTCGCTGAACTCATGTCGATCTCGCCTGCACTCGCCGAACTCAACTTCGAGCGGTACCTCGGTTGGGACGCGCCGTTCACCCCGACGAACGCTCGCGCCGCCATTCTCGCCTTCAACGGCGACACGTACGTCGGACTCGATGCGCCGGCCAGTTTCGGCGAGCGCGACTACACCCACGCCCAGAAGACCCTGAGAATCTTGTCGGGACTGCATGGCGTCCTGCGTCCGCTCGATCTGATCCAGCCGTACCGCCTCGAGATGGGCACCCGATTGGCGAACTCGTCCGGTCCAGACCTCTACTCGTTCTGGGGAGACGACATCACCGATCAACTCAACGACGACCTGCGAGCGAGCCCCGGGCCGGATGTCGTGGTGAACCTGGCGTCGAAGGAGTACTTCGGAGCCGTCCGTCCCGAGGGCCTCGACGGCAGGATCATCACGCCGACGTTCGTCGACCACGACGGGGACGGCCAGTACCGAACGGTCGGCTTCTTCGCGAAGCGAGCACGCGGAGCCATGGCCCGGTGGCTCATCCGTGAGCGGATCACGTCGGTCCGCCCGCTCGCCCGATTCACCGAGATGGGTTATGTGTACGACGCCGGGCGATCCGAGCCGGACCAGCCCGTCTTCATCCGCTGAGCAATCCACCGCGCCCTCACACGTCGACACGGATATCCTCACGCACCGTGACTCGCGTTCTGTCCTGCATGCAACCGACCGGTGCTGTTCACCTGGGCAACTACCTGGGCGCGCTGCGGCACTGGGCGCTGGGCCAGCACGAAAAGGACGTCTTCCACGGCATCGTCGACCTGCACGCGCTCACCGTCACCGAGGAGCCGGGTGTGTTGGGAGACGAGACCCTGCGGCTGGCGGCGATGTTCTTCGCCGTCGGGCTCGATCCCGACGTCGCCACCGTGTTCGTGCAGAGTCACGTACCCGAACACAGCCAGCTGGCGTGGATGATGGAGTGCACCGTGTCGTTCGGCGAGCTGAGCCGGATGGTGCAGTACAAGGACAAGTCCGCCAAACGGGAAGGTCAGTTCATCTCTGCCGGGCTGTTCACGTATCCGGCGTTGCAGGCTGCCGACATCTTGTTGTACGACGCAAACGAGGTGCCGGTCGGCGACGATCAGCGGCAACACATCGAGATCACGCGCGACATCGCGATCCGGTTCAACCATCGATTCGGCGACACGTTCGTGATTCCCGAGGCCGTCACTCCTCCGGCCGGCGCTCGGGTGATGGATCTCCAAGACCCGACGTCGAAAATGTCGAAGTCGAGCACTGGCGACGCCGGGTGCATCTACCTCACCGACGAACCGAAGACCATCATGCGAAAGTTCAAACGGGCGGTCACCGACTCCGATTCGGAGGTCCGCTACGACATCGCGGCAAAACCGGGCGTGAGCGGTCTGCTCGACGTCCTCGCTGCCGCCACCGGTCGTCATCCGGTCGACGTTGCTGCCGACTACACCCAGTACGGCCCACTCAAGGCCGACGCGGGCGAAGCAGTCGTCGCACTCCTCGAGCCGGTACAGGCTCGCTACCACGAACTCATGGCCGATCAAGGTGAACTCGCACGCCTGCTCCGACACGGTGCAGGTCGCGCCCGCGCTGTTTCGTCGGTCACCCTCGA
The DNA here is from genome assembly GCA_037969115.1 of Ilumatobacteraceae bacterium. Lineage (GTDB taxonomy): Bacteria > Actinomycetota > Acidimicrobiia > Acidimicrobiales > Ilumatobacteraceae > JBBKWQ01. Next base: position 7,662 of record JBBKWQ010000396.1, on the reverse strand, counting down.
CCGGGCGCAGAACGCCGTCGGGATGCTCCCCGCTTGAACGGATTCGGCTCGGTCGATCGCCGGATCATCGCCCTGGCGTTGCCGGCGCTCGGTTCGCTCGCCGTCGAGCCTCTCTACGTCCTGGTCGACACGGCCATCGTCGGACGGCTCGGCACCGACCAACTCGCCGGGCTGGCGCTGGCTGCCACCGTCTTGTCGTTCGTGATCGCCGGGTCGAACTTCCTCACGTACGGCACGACGCAACGCGTGGCAAAGTTGATCGGCTCCGGCGACCCGGCAGGTGCGGCGAACGTCGGCGTGCAGGCACTGTGGCTGTCGCTGATCATCGGCATTCCCGCAACTCCGCTCCTGATATTCAGCGCCCGATACCTCGCAGGTGCGCTCGGAGGCGGCGGAGAGGTACTCGACCATGCCGCTCTCTACCTCGGCATCAGCGCGGTCGGCGTCCCGTTCGTTCTCCTCACCCTCGCTGCACAGGGCGTGCTCCGGGGCATGTCCGACTACACGACGCCGTTGATCGTTCTGGTCGTTGCCAACGTCGCGAACCTCGTGATCGAGCTCGTGATGGTGTTCGGGCTCGACATGGGCGTCGCCGGGTCGGCCTGGTCGACGGTCGTCAGCCAGATCGGCGCTGCGATCGCGTTCGTGTTCCTGATTCGTAGGCGACTCGTTCCTGCCACGGTCAAACGACCCGATCGCGTCGGTCTCGGTCCACTGGTCACGGCCGGTCGCCACCTTCTGCTCCGTGTCGGTTCGATGCTCGTGGTGTTCGGAGGAGCGACCGCCGTTGCCGCTCGCATCGACGCCGTCACGCTCGCCGCACATCAGGTAGTGATGAGTTTGTTCCTGCTCCTCGCGCTGACGCTCGACGCGCTGGCCGTGCCGGCGCAGACGTTGGTGGCCGAGGAACTCGGGAGGAGCGATGTGCCGAGTGCGGCGCACATCGCCGGTCGCGCCGTCCGGCTGTCGATCATCGCGGCCTTCGTCATCGGCGGGCTCCTCGCGATCCTGTCCCCGGTCATTCCGAGCGCGTTCACCAGTGACCCCGCGGTCGCCGAGCGCGCAACCATCGGGCTGCTCATGTTGGCCGCCATGATGCTGCCGGGTGCAATCGCATTCGCGCACGACGGCATCCTCATCGGTGCCGGCGACTATCAGTTCCTCGGGCGAGCATCGCTCGGGTACCTGCTTGCAGTGATCCCGATCGCAGTTGTCACGCTCCTCGTTCCCGATCTCGGCCTCGCCGGAATCTGGGGCGGACTGCTCGTTTGGATGATCATCCGTGCCGTTGTCAACGACCGTCGCACGAGACATGTGTTCGGCGCTGCCGAGTTGAGGCCCGACGCCGCCCGAACATAGGTTGTCCGGTGAACGCGTGATCGGCAGTCGGTCGCGATGAAGGGGGTCGGGCATGAGTCATGGCGGACGGCTTGCGGCGAAGGCCCTGAAGGCAGCCGGGGTCGAGTGTGTGTTCACGCTCTCCGGCGGGCACGTGATGGCGATCTACGACGGTTGCATCGACGAAGGCATCGCGGTCGTCGACGTCCGACACGAGCAGGCCGCAACCCACGCTGCCGATGCGTGGGCCCGGCTGAACCCGGGGCGCGTCGGTGTGGCGATTCTCACGGCCGGACCGGGCGTGACCGACGGTGTCACCGGTGTCGCCAATGCGTGGCGTGCCAACTCGCCGATCCTCGTGATCGGCGGGCAGGGACCGTTCAACAATCTTCGACGCGGATCGTTGCAGGAGATGGACCACGTGTCGGTGATGAGGCCGATCACCAAGTTCGCCGACTCGTGCTACGAGACCGCTCGGATCGGTGAGTACATCGAGCTGGCGGTACGACATGCGATGTCGGGTGTTCCCGGCCCGGCGTTCCTCGAGATTCCGATGGACGTCTTGCATGCGCCGATCGATGTCGACTCGATCGAGCTGCCGAGATTCCGCGACTACCGCGTCGGAGCGACCGCCTCACGCGCTCAGGTCGAGGAGGCAGCGGGCGCGATCCGCTCGGCCGTGCGGCCGATGGTGATGGCGGGCACGGCCCTGAAATGGTCGGAAGGCGGCCCGGCGCTTCGCCGGTTCGCCGAAGCCACGAAGATTCCCGTGTTCACCAACGGCATGGCTCGCGGGCAACTCCCGATGAACCATCCGCAGTTCTTCAACCGCAGCAGGAAGGACGCCCTCGGTCAGGCCGACCTCGTGATCCTGGCCGGCACGCCACTCGACTTCCGGATGAAGTACGGCGCATCGATTCCGACTTCCACCACGATCGTCCAACTCGATCTCGACGAGACGCTCATCGGTCAGAACCGATCGGCCGACGTCGGCCTCGTCGGCAATCTCGGCGCTAATCTCGACGCGATCCGATCCGCCATCGAACTGCTCGGTGATGTCGATTTCAGCGCACACTCTGCAGACCTACGGGCGATCGAATTGCGAGCCGACGAGGCGCTCGCCGCTCAACTCGGGTCCGAAGAAGTCCCGATCGACCCGCTCCGCCTGTGCCGAGAGATCGCCGACTTCATCGCCACCGACGACGAGATGATCGTCATCGGCGACGGCGGCGACATCGTCGCCCAGGCGTCGAAGGTACTCAGGGTGCCCCCGAACGGCACCTGGATGGACCCGGGACCACTCGGAACACTCGGCGTCGGCATGCCGTTCGCGCTCGCCGCGCAACTGTCGAACCCAGGGAAACGAGTCCTCATCATCTACGGCGACGGGTCGTTCGGGCTCAACGGCTTCGAGTTCGACACTGCGGTTCGCTTCGGACTCCCCATCGTGGGCGTCGTCGGCAACGACGCCGCCTGGGGCCAGATGATGCGTCCCCAGGCGATGATCTACGGTGCTGACCGCTTGGTCGCCACCGAACTCACACACACCCGCTACGACAAGGTGGTCGAGGCGCTCGGCGGCCACGGTGAACACGTCACCGAGCCTGCCGACATCGGGCCGTCCCTCGCACGCGCGTTTGCATCGGGCAGGCCGGCGCTCGTGAACGTCGAGATGCGTCAGGACGTGGGCGGCATGAAGGGCTCGACATACGTCTGAGCCGACACGCAGGCCGGACGAGAGGTACGACGAGGGTTCGCGTTCGTCATGACCGATCGCACGCCTCGAGGTCGGCAGACGCCGGACCGCGCTCGGCGATCAGGTCGACCGTCTCCGGGTCGGACCCGACCTCGGCGGCCAACTCGGACCCGATGCGTTCATGGTCGTGGTAGATCCGCATGCGTTCAGTGACCGGACCGACGAACGTGGCGAGCACTCGTGAGAACGTGCCGAGGCCGCACTCGATCTTGCCGACATCGTGGAGGAGCGCTCCGGCAATCTCGGCGCGCGTCGCGTTCCGTCGTCGCTCGACGAAACAGCGTGCGACCTTCGCAGAATGTCGCCGATCCTTATTGTTCATCCGTCGCCACAGGCTGACCTCTCCGTCGGTGAGCTGCGACTCGGCCCACATCTCGTCGGACGGGTCAGGCGGGCGGCTCGACAACGAGGTGAAGAATCGTTTCACGAGGTGATGCGGGTGACTCGCCAGATCACGCCAGCCGCTCATGACGTCACCGCCCGGGGATGTGCGGCTCGATAGACCTCCCACAGTCGTTTCTGGCTCACGCGTGTGTAGACCTGCGTGGTCGAGATCGAGGCATGACCGAGCATCTCCTGAACGATACGAAGGTCGGCACCGTGATCGAGCAGGTGGGTCGCACAGGAGTGCCTGAGGACATGGGGAGACAGATGCTCGCGAATCCCGGCCCGCTCTCCATACTTCTTGATGACGAGCCAAGCACCTTGGCGGCTCAACCGACCGCCACGTTGGTTGAGGAACAACGCTTCGGCATCGTCTCTGAGCTTCCATCGCACAGGGACCATCCGTGCTCGGCCGTTGGTCGAGAACCACTCGTCGAGAGCACCGGCCGCCACACGACCGTATGGGACGATCCGCTCCTTCGATCCCTTGCCGAACAGTCGCACGAGCTGCGAGTCGTAGTCGATGTCGCCGACCGAGAGCCCGACGATCTCGGAGACTCGCGCGCCCGTGGCGTACAGCAGCTCGAGGAGTGCGCGGTCGCGGACGTGGATCGGGTCGTTGCCGATCACTGCATCGAGCAAGCTCGTGATCTGTTCTTCGCTCAGTGGTTTCGGAATCCCGGATGGCACACGCACTCCGTCGATCGGGGCTGCCGGGTCGTCTGGCCGGATCTGTTCGATCGCCATGTACCGGTGCAGCATCCTGATCGCCGCGATCTGTCGAGCGATCGTCGAGCTCGCCGCCCCACTGGCCTTTCGTTGGCCGACCAGCTCGGTGATGTCACCGCTGTCGGCCGACATGAGGTCGAGCCCACGCGCTGTCAACCAGCCGCAGTACGCCAGCAGGTCGTGACGATAGGCCTGCACCGTGTTCCGCGCACGCCCCCGTTCGCTCGACAGCCAACTCAGGAACTCTTCGACTTCCAGCGGCGGCAGACCCACCTGTAGTTCGTCCATCGCATCATCCCGCCGACTCGTCGGAGGAGCGGAGCCGGCGGTCGGCCATCAGGAGTCCGGCGACCGTCTTGGCGTCGGTGATGGCGCCGTTCTCGACCATGGCGAGGGCATCGGCGAGCGGGACGTGGAGCACGGTCATGTGCTCTTCTTCCGGACCCTGGAGGTTTCGTTCGACCACCGTGCAACCGGTGGCCAGGTAGACCATCGTGACCGAGTCGGTCATGCCGGCCGACGGCACGATGTCGACCAGGTGGTGCAGTTCGCCTGCATCGAGACCGGCCTCCTCGATCAGCTCCCGCCGTGCCGTTTCCATGGGTGGTTCGTCGGCGATGTCGCGAAGCCCGGCAGGAATTTCGATCACATCGCAGTCGAACGGCGGTCGATACTGAGACACGAGCACGACAGACGGCGAACCTTCGGGGTCGAACACCAACGGAACGACGCCGACAGCCCCGGGCGACCGGACGATGTCGCGCGTGAACGTGGCGCCGTCGGGTGCTTCGTAGTCTGCGACGACCACCTTCCACACATGTCCGAGATGAACGTCGCGCTCACCGAGGTGGCGAAACCCCGTCACGTCGAGGAGAAGGACGGTGCCGCTGCCGACTCCGCGGCGGCAGGAATCTCGACCCCGCTACGAGTCAGCGCTGCCGCGATCAGATCGCGGAAGAGTGGATGGGGCCGATCGGGACGGCTCTTGAACTCGGGATGGGCCTGCGTCGCCACCCAGTAGGGATGATCGGACAGCTCGATGAACTCGACAAGGCGCTTGTCGGGAGACGTACCCGAGCACACGAACCCCGCCTCTTCGAAGCGGGTGCGGAACCGCGGGTTGAACTCGAACCGGTGGCGGTGCCGTTCGCTCACGACCGGCTCGTCGTAGGCCGCAGCGACCTTGGTTCCGGGTGTGAGTACGGCGTAGTAGGCGCCGAGCCTCATGGTGCCGCCCTTGTCGGTGACGTCACGCTGGTCGTGCATCAGGTCGATGACCGGGTACTTGGTGGTGGGGTCGAACTCGGTCGAGTTGGCACCCGTCATGCCGATGACGTCACGCGCATACTCCACCGTCATGGCGTGCAGTCCGAGACACAGTCCCAGGCACGGCACACCCTCCTCGCGCGCGTACTTGGCGGCAGCGATCTTGCCCTCGAAACCCCGCGATCCGAAACCACCGGGAATCACGATGCCGTCGAGGTGAGCGAGGCGACCGGCGGCCAGGAGACCTTCGACGTCTTCCGATTGGATCCAGTCGATCTCGACCTTGGCACCGTGGTGGAAGCCGGCGTGTTTCAAGCTCTCGACGACCGACAGGTACGCATCGGGGAGCTGCACGTACTTGCCGATGAGGCCGATCCTGACGGGCGTGACCGAGCGCTCGACGCGGCGGACCAACTGCTCCCAGTACGACAGGTCGATGTCGTGGCCCTCCATGCTCAGCACCTGAAGAGCGACCGTGTCGAGCCCCTCGTCGTGGAAGATCAACGGCAGCTCGTAGATGTTCCGCGCGTCGGCCGCGTTGACCACGGCGTTCTCGTCGACATCGCAGAGATTCGAGATCTTCAGCTTCAGGTCGTCGGTGAGCGGCGCCTCGCTGCGGCACACGATGAGGTCGGGCTGAATCCCCCGGCTCCGCAACTCGGTCACCGAGTGCTGCGTGGGCTTCGTTTTCTGCTCGGCAGACGGGCCGATGTACGGGACGAGCGTCACGTGGATGTAGCAGACGTTGTCGCGACCGGCGTCCTTACGGAACTGTCGAATCGCTTCGAGGAAGGGAAGGATCTCGATGTCGCCCACCGTGCCACCGACCTCGGTGATCACGACGTCGACGTCGTCGGTCGCCACTCGTTGGATCCGACGCTTGATCTCGTCGGTGATGTGCGGAATCACCTGCACCGTCTTGCCCAGGTAGTCGCCCCGACGCTCAGCAGCCAGCACCGCCTGATAGATCGAGCCGGTCGTGGCGTTGGAGCTCCGCGAGAGATTCTCGTCGATGAAACGCTCGTAGTGACCGAGGTCGAGGTCGGTCTCGCCGCCGTCGTCGGTCACGAACACCTCGCCGTGCTCGTACGGGTTCATGGTGCCCGGGTCGACGTTGATGTACGGATCGAGCTTCTGGAGGGTGACACGCAGACCGCGCAGCTTCAGGAGACGCCCCAGCGAACTCGCCGTGAGACCCTTGCCCAGCGAGCTCGCTACCCCTCCGGTTACGAAAATATGCTTCGGCATTGGGGTTTCGACCTCCGTCGAACGGGCTGGTTCGAGCAGCACCTGGACGGGAAATCACCATACCCCGCGCAACGGACGCGCGGCGCGGATCGTCGCATCATTCGCGTCTGCCGCGGGTTCATCGTGACAGCAGCTCGCGCGCGTGCTCGATGGCGGTCTTGGTGGTGGTGCCGTCGAGCATCCGTGCGACCTCTGTGATGCGGTCGTCACCATCGACGGCTGCGACCGTGGCGAACGTCTCGCCGCCCGCCACTGTCTTCGACACGACGAACTGACGCTCTGCGTTCGCCGCAACCTGAGCAAGATGTGTGACGACGAGGACCTGATGGGTCACGCCCAGATCGGACAACGCCTGACCCACGGCCGTAGCCGCGGACCCCCCGATGCCCGCATCGACCTCGTCGAACACCAGCGTCGAAACGGATCCGGTCTGCCCCGCCCCCGTGAGCACGAGTCGCAATGCCAACATGGTGCGAGCGAGTTCGCCGCCGGACGCAACCCGACTGAGCGGCAGCAGGGGCGAACCCGGATTGGCCGCGAGCAGGAAGCGCACGGAATCGCCGGGATGATCGTCAGCGCTGTCGCCGATCTGGATGTCGACGCCCGCATTGGGCATGGCGAGCGTCCGCAACCGCTGCTCGACAGTCGCTGCCAGCACGGGAGCGACCGCACGACGCTGCTGCCCGACCGCCGCTGCGGCCACTCGCTCGGCATCGATGGCTTCGGCGCGAGCGACGTCGAGCTCTGCTGCGCGTCGGTCGTACTGCTCCAACTCACGGAGGCGCCGCTCGGCTTCGGCGTGGAAGTCCATGATCTCCTGTATGTCGTCGCCGTACTTGCGCCGCAGGTCACGGAGGAGTTGTCGGCGCTCGCGTATGGCTTCGAGCCGCTCCGGATCTTCGTCGATGGTGTCGCCGAGATCGCGAAGATCACGCAGGATG
>JBBKWQ010000395.1:0-3763 GCA_037969115.1 Ilumatobacteraceae bacterium | reverse complement strand
CCGAAACGGTGGCGCGGCTCGACGAGATCGTTCGCGAGGGGCAGCGGGCTGCCGACGCAGGCGAGTTGTCACAGCTGCCGCGTCTCAACACCGAATTCCATGAGCAGCTGGCCGCGATGGCGGGCAACGAGGTGTTGTCCGGCACGTTGAGCCAGTTGTCGGGGATCATCAGATGGATCTACTCAGAACGACTCGAGGTCCGCGTCCTCAACTCGTGGCACGAGCACCAGAAAATCGTCGAGGCGATCTCGGAGGGCGACGAGATCGCGGCGAGCGATCTCGCGATGGCTCACGTGGCGTCGGCCAAAGACGCGTTCATGGTGCCGGCCACCGTTGCCGGTGAGGCGAACCCGGTCTCAGAATCCGCGTAGCGCGCCACCGTCGACACGGATCGCCGTTCCGGTGACGAAGCTCGAGCGGGCGCTGCACAAGAACACGACCACGTCGGCGAGTTCCCGCGCCTCACCGATCCGGCCGAGCGGAGTCGATTCGACGTGCTCGCGCCGGATCTCTTCGGGCGTACGCCCCTCCGATTCGGCGCGGGCTTGCTCGAAGCGCGCCAGTGCGCCCGTGTCGAACTGGCCGGTGACCAACACGTTGACGTTGACGTGAGGCGCAAGGTCGAGCGCCAAGGATCGTGCTGCGGCGACCGCACCCGACCTGAAGACCGACGACAGAGCGAGGTCGGTCGACGCCTCCGAAACCGATCGGGCCGTCAGCACCACGACGCGCCCTTGGTCCGATGCGCGCAACGCCGGCGCAGCTTGGCGCATCGATGCCAGCACGGGCCTGAGCATCGATCGGTAGGCGCGTTCGTCGATGCCGTCGTCGTGCAGGAGCAGACTTCCAGGCGTCCCGCCACCGGTGTTGACCACCAGGATGTCGAGTCCGCCGAACGCAGCCACGGCCTCGTCGACGATCCGTTGCGTGACGCCGTCTTGCGTCAGGTCGCCCGTGAGCGCCAGTTCTGCGCCGGCGCGCGACCGCGCGGCTTCCGCCCGCCCGCTGTCGCGGCTCGTGACGGCAACCCTGGCGCCCTCGGCAACGAGGCCGGTCGCCACGGCTTCGCCGAGTCCGGCGGACGATGCGAGCACGAGGGCCCGCCGGCCGTTCAGTTGAAGATCCATGGTCGAGTCCGATCTACGAGCCGAGAAAGACGGTGCGCAACGAGGTGTAGAAGTCCATCACGGTCGGTCCGAGTTGCTCACGGTGGGTTCCGGTCCCCGACGCTTTGATGCCTCCGAACGGTGCGTTGAACGCGGCCCCCACGGTCGGGCGATTGACACGCACCGTCCCGGCCTGGATCGACTGCGCGAACTTCATCGCAGCGGCCAGATCGGTCGTACAGATCGACGAAGTCAGCCCATACTCGTTCTCATTGGCACGAGCGAGCGCCTCGTCGAGATCGACGATGCGTTCGAAACCGATCACCGGGCCGAACACCTCGCGGCACGAGATCTGCATCGTCGGCGCCACGTCGGACAAGATCGTCGGCTCGAAGAACGAGCCATGAGCGAGATCCGGGCCGTCCGGACGCCGGCCACCCGTCACGACGGTCGCTCCATCAGCGACCGCACCGGACACAGCATCGACCATGGCCTGCACCGCAGCATCGTCGATCAGAGGGCCCATCGTGACGTCGCTGTTTCTGCCGTCGCCGACGACGTGCGAGCGCGCTCGATCGGCCACCCTTTCGAGCAGCTCGTCGTGCACATCGGATGCAACGAGGATCCGACCGGCCGCGGTACAGGCCTGCCCCGACAACGCAAAGCTCGAGCGGGCAACCACATCGGCGGCAACATCGAGATCGGCGTCGGACAGCACGACCACGGGGTTGTTGCCGCCCAGTTCGAGCTGCACACGGCGCCCGAGACCGATCGCGTCGTGGATGCGCCGGCCGGTCGCCGTCGAACCAGTGAAGGTGACTGCTGCAACCCGTTGGTCGGCGACGACCATCGCGCCCGCCCGACCGCCATGCACGGTGTTGACGACCCCCGCCGGGAATCCGGCTTCCGCGAACGCCTCACCGAGCCGCTCCCCCACCCGCGGCGTCATCGGCGACGGCTTGAACACCACCGTGTTGCCGGCAGCGAGCGCCGGCCCGATCTTGCGGCTGGCGAGGTTGAGCGGGAAGTTCCACGGCGTGATGACGCCGACGACACCGACGGGTGTGCGTTCGGAATACACGAGCGTGTTCGCGTCGTCCGCAGGATAGGTCGCGCCCGTCAGGCGAATCGCCTCGGCCGCGTACAGCTCGAGGTTCTTCGGGGTCCTGCGAGCCTCCATGCGGGCTTGCCCGACCGGCTTGCCCATCTCCGCGACCATCTCGTCGGCGATGTCGTCTGCGCTCGACGCGAGTACGTTCGCGGCTCGCTCGAGTAACTCGGCGCGTTTGGACGCGGGCATCGCCGCCCAACCTGCTGCTGCTGCCATCGCCGCATCGACGGCAGCCGAGACATCGCTCGCGGACGACTCCGGCGCGACCGTGACCAGGCGGCGCGTATCGGCGGGGTCGTGGCGTTCGAACGTGGCGCCATCTGACGCCGCACTCCGGGCATCGCCGATGCGGTTGAGAACCTCGAACGTCTTCATCGTGCTCTTTCTCGTCGTCGTGATGGGCTCGTGACGGGCATCAGGCCGGCGGTGCGGTCCAGTTGTCCCACTTCGAGAAGTCGGCAACGGAGCCGAGCGACTCATGAAGCGCGGCGATGGCTGCCTGGCAGCACGCGATGTCGTCGGCCGTGTGCCCGCCGCTCACGCCGACGCCGCCCACCACGGAGCCGTCTACTTCGATCGGCCAGCCGCCCACGAAGATGGTGAATCGCCCGCCGTGCATGTTCATGATGCCGAACGCTTCCTGGTTCGGTTGCGCGTTCGTATACGTGTGAGTCGGTCGCCGGTGACAAGCCGAGGTGAATGCCTTGTTGATCGCGATCTCGACGCTCGTCGGCTTGCCGCCGTCGAGTCTGCGGACGGCGATCGGCCAGCCACCCGCGTCGGAGATGCAGATCGTCTCGGGTACGCCGCGCTCTTCGGCAACGGCTTGCGCAGCGTCGAGCATGAGGTTCGCCTCGGCGAGGGTGAGTTGTTTGACATCGATCATGGGGTCCTCCTGGTGAAGGTGTGGGTTTCGTGGATCGGGGGTGACGACGTTTCCCGGCGCCCGACCAGGGCTGCCGCGGCGACGTCCTGCACAGCGACGCCCGGTGTCTCGATGATCACCGGTCCCGTGACGGTTGCCAGGGCACTCTCGAGCTCGTCGGGGTCGAGCAAATCGAGTACGGCGGCGGCGGCGAAGTGGTACACGGGTCGTTGGAGGCCGTCAGGGCCTGGGCACGCACGCTGCGCACCGCCAAGCTCGATCAGCCGGATCAGACTTGCATACAGTATGCGAGTTCGTCAAAGATTGTTCGGATTGCGACCGGAGGACCCATGCGATTCGGCGTGCAGACCGCGCTCCAGAACACGACGGCAGACGAACTCCGGCCTTTGTGGCGTCGGATCGAGGCGGCCGGCTTCGACTGGATCTCCATCTGGGACCACTTCTACGCGGTCGGCGGTGGCACGACGAACCTCGAGTCGGTGGCGATGCACACGGTGCTTGCGTTGGAGACCAGCAAGGTCCGGTGCGGCGGCCTGGTGTACTCCGTCGGGTACCGCTACGTCGCCGTCCTCGCCAACGCGATGGCGACGATCGATGCGCTCAGCGGCGGCCGTGTCACGGTCGGGCTCGGTGCTGGATACCTCGCCCACGAGTACAGGG
>JBBKWQ010000394.1:0-5240 GCA_037969115.1 Ilumatobacteraceae bacterium | reverse complement strand
GCAGGGCTCGGTGGCGGGCGGTTCGGTCGACGGCGGTTCGGTTGCGGGCGGTTCGGTGGCGGGCGGTTGGGTCGCGGGCGGTTCGGTCAACGGTGGCCCAGTCGTGGCGGGCACGGTCGGGACTGTTTCTGTCGCAGGTGGACCGCTCGCCGACACATCTGTGGGTAGGGCGGCTGGATCATCGGAACAACCGACCGCGGTGACCGCCAGAACGCCGACCGTCAAGACGCCGACGAACGGCCTCGACCGGCGGATCCGTCGGAGTTCGCCGATCCAACTCACACAAACCCACTTTCGTCGCGCCAGCCCGTATCGCCTGATCATGCGCTCCGCCGGTTCGCTTTTGCAAGATCAGAACGGACATCGGAAGTCGTGTCACCCGGACGGCCAACCAACACGTCTGTGGGGGTATGGATGTGGCGCTGTCGTCAGAGATCGAACTCTCCGGTTCCGGCCACCGCGCGCCGAGGCGCGTGGTGTTGTACGGCGCGCTTGTCGGCGGGGTCGTCGGCATGGCATACGGCATCGCATTGCGCTCGTGGATGCGGTTCGTGTCCGACGACCCGGAGTTCTCGTGGACCGGCACGATCTTCATCATCGGTGCGTTCACGGTCACCAGCGCGCTCGCCGGACTCGTCGTGGGCGGCCGGCGGCGCGGGTGGAAAGCCCTGTTGCTCGTGACACGGGTCGTGGCGATCGTGGTGAGCCTGTCGTGCTTCCTCGGAGCCGGCCTCCTCATGCTGCCCACGGTCGTACTCGGCGCACTCGCCGTGAGCAGAATCGACTGGCCACGAGCGGTGCGGCTCGGCGTCGCAGCGATCTCGGCCCTCTCAGTGCTCGCTGTCGTCGCCGAGGTCGGCGACCGCGCCCAACCGCGCGCCACCGTGATCATCGTCTCCTACCTGGCCCTGGTGTTCGTCGAGATCCGCATCTTCGCCGAGCCCTACCGGCCGACCGTGTCTCGTGTGCCGACAGCGTGCCGGGTGCTCGCCGCCGGTGCGGCGGCGGTCATCTCGCTCGGCGCCATCGTGATGGCGGCCGGCGTGTGACCCCGAACGGCTGACGAGCAACTCTGATCGAACCGGACGACGAATCTGACCGCGACCTTTTCATGGCGGCACGTGTCTTCGTTGCATGAAGATGGTGGAGATGGCCGACAGCGACGGCGGGGATCACCCGGGTGACGTCGTCGGTGGCTGGCCGTCGGCTTTCGTCGATCTGTATCGGACTCGGTGGGCGCCGATGGTCCGACTGGCTCGGTTGCTGACCGCCGCCGACCCGGCTGCGGAAGAGCTCGTGCAGGACGCGTTCCTGCGCGTTCGCACGCGCTGGGATGATGTCGACAACCCCGCCGCGTACGTACGGGCCTCGGTGGTGAATGCGTGCCGGAATCATCAGCGCCGCCAGCGGCTGGAGCGTCGTCAAACGGCGATCGCCCCAGCGAACGACGACCCGACGTTCGAACTCCGAGGCGCGATCGCGAGGCTGCCCGCTCGACAGCGATCGGCGGTGGTGCTGCGGTACTACGAGGGCCTCCCGGAGACCGAAATTGCCGAGTTGCTCGATTGCTCGGTACCTGCCGTCAAGTCCCTCTTGCACCGGGCGGTACAAGACCTACGAAAGGTGATCGAACGATGAAGCGCTCCGACGAGGAGGTCATCGAACAGATTCGCGACGCTCTGGCGATCTGGGCGGATGCGGAACCGGTGCCCGAGCCGACGCTCTCCACAGTGGTCGAGCTCACACCGAGCAACCGCTCGGTCCCCCGGCGGGAAAGCCGATGGATCGCAGCCGCGGCCGCGCTGGTGCTCGTCTCGCTGGGCGCGATTGTCGCATTTCGCCCCGACGGATCCTCGCCTGCGATCGAGGTCGGCCCGGATCCTTCGAGCATCACCGAGATCGCAGTGGGCCGTTCGTTCGGAGTTCGTGGTCTGGAGTCGACCGACGACGCCGTCTGGGTGACGTCTCAGTTCGACGAGCAGTTGTACCGAGTCGATCCTGTGACGAACAGCGTCGTCGCGACGTTTCCGATCCCCGAGCACATCGAGGGCATTCGTGCGTTCGGCGGTTCGTTGTGGCTCTCGCGTTACGACCCCGACGAAGTGATCGAAGTCGACCCGACAACCGGCGCTCTGACGACGCGGCTCGCGTTCGAGAGCCAACCGAGCCTGGTCGACGACGGCGAACACCTGTGGGCGATCGCCCTCCGTGATGGGGAAGGCAAGGTCGTGCAGATCGATCCGGTCACGGCCGAAGTGGTTGACGAATTCCCCCTCGGGGCGACACCAGGGCCTGCGGTCATCGACGGCGACAGTCTGTGGGTAGCGAACCACGGCAGCACGACCGTGAGCAAGGTCGATCTGGCTGAGCGCAGCGCGGTCGGCGTGATCGACGTCGGTGGCGAACCGCGCAGCATCGTGGCTGCCGGCGGTTCGATCTGGGTCGCCGTGAACAGTGGTCATGCCACCGGTGTCGATGCCGGTGGTGGCGGAGACTCCGAACCGACCGGGTCCGTCGTCAGAATCGACCCGCTCACCGCCGAGATGACGTCCTCGGTGACGACTGGTCGCTGGATCCATTCCGTCGCGGCGGACGGCGATGCAGTGTGGGCGACAAACTTCCGCGACGGCACCGTGTCGGTCATCGACGTCCGATCGGGGGCGCTCATCGCGACAACGCCGATCGGCAACCGTCCCGGTGGTGTGGCAATTGGGCACGGCTCGATATGGATCACGCCGCATCGCCGGAACGTCTTGGTGCGGATCGACCTCGCGGCGCCGCTCGAGGCGGCCGCCGTACCCGACATCGCCCGCTCATTCGATGTCGGCTCGGCGACGACATACATCCGGTGCTCCGGCAGCGGGAGCCCGACGGTGATCCTCGAGGGCAACACAGAAGAGGGGGCAGCCTGGGCGGTCGTCGAAGCCCGGCTGGCGCGAACGACGCGGGTGTGCGTCTTCGAACCGGTGGGCACCGCCGAACCGGCAGAGGATGGGCTTGCCCGTCCGGCGTCGAAGGTCGCCGACGAACTCGGCGAGGCGCTCTCGGCGATCGGAGAGGACGGCCCCTTCGTCGTGGTCGGTGAGTGGTTCAACGGCTACTACGCCCAACTGTTCGCCGACCGACACCGAGACAGCGTCGTCGCGCTCGTGTTGGTGAACGGCGTCGGGGCCGACTACATCGACCGATCCCGGGCGCTGCTACCCGCCGATGCCCTCGATCGATTCGAGAACGCGATCAGTGAACGGCCCGACATGCACCTACTCGAAGAGAGCGCCGCCGAAGTTGCCGCCATCGAAGGATTCGGCGACCTGCCGATCGTCGTCCTCGCCAACGCCACCGGAGATCCCGCAGTGTCATCGGCCACCAGCGATCCGATCCTCACGGTCGCGGAGACTGCGGCGATCGGTCGGCTGCTCGAGGAAACGAGGCGTGAGGTCGCAGCGCAATCGACCGAGGGCCGGGTCGTCGTAGCCGACGGCGAGGTGACGCCCACCGACATCGTGGACGCCACGGTGTCTCTGCTCCAGCGATGACTGCTGAGCTGGTCGCCAACCGTCCTCTGCCGCCCACGACCCCCGTCGGTGACGGAGGCCCGATCGAGTCGCATCAATCGCTCGGTCGGGCGGGCAGTCTGATCGCCGCCAGGTCCACGACCGGCGGGACGTTGCCGGCGCCACCGCGCGTTGCGGCGAGCAGAGGCATCGACCGTTGAGCACCAGGTGCTTGCATCGTCCGGTAGTCGACGCCCGGCGGCGAATCGATGACCGGTGGCAGTTCGAGGGTGAGCTCTCGGTCGGCCCCGGGACAGCTGAGCACCGTCTCGATGTCGGCGGGGCTGCTGCTGACGAACTCGTTGCCGCTGAGGCAGTTTCCGAGCGTCGTCGACTCACCGTCGGGCGCATAGACGAGGTCGATCCCGTTGCCCTCGAGCACATTGTCCTCGACGAGGTTGTCCTTCGGTGGGAACTCTCCGAGCGACACGAGCATGATGCCGGCCAGATCGTTGCCCTCGACGCGGTTGCGCACGATCGTGTTGCGTGTGCCACCACCGACGGCGATTCCGCCGCCGAAGAACCCGCCCTGGATCGCCGGGGTCTCGCGATCGTCGTTGTCGATGACGACGTTCCCGACCACGACGGTCTCGGCCTGTGGCGACAGCCGCTCGACCTTCTGGCTGTTCGGAGCGAGGCCCAGTCGGTTGTGCGCGAACAACGAGTTGACGACATAGATGCCGCCCGAGCCGTTCGTGCCGTAGTAGCCGATCGCGTTGCGTTCGGCGACGACGGCGTCGATCACGACGTTGCACGGCTTGCACTGTCCGACGTAGATGCCGGAGTCGGGATGCCCCGACACGTAGGCGTGTTCGATCAAGCCGTCGCGTGCCGAGAAGGCGTAGATGCCGTACAGACCGTTGTTGTAGGCGGTCACATACGAGGCCCGATAACCCGTGAGCACGGCGTCGCCCGCGCCGTAGACGTCGCCGTCGGCGAGTGCGCCGGTCGCGCCGTTGAAGAGCACTCCGTTCTGCGTGTACGAGTGAACCGTCAGGTTCTCGATGGCGACCCCGTCGACCGTCACGTTGAACCCGTTCGGCAACTCGTCGCCGCCGTCGAGGACGACCTCGTTCCGGTCGACACCACGGATCGAAATGCCAGGCACCGTGACGTCGACCGACTCTCGGTACGTACCGGCAGCGAGCTCCACGATGTCGCCGGGCTCGGCCCTCGCCAGCGCTTGCGAGATGGTCGACGCGTCGCTCGGCACCTTGATCACACGAGGATCAGAGGAGGACGGGTCCGTCGCACACGCTGACGCCACGAGAGCGAGTACGGCGACCACCATCCACCTGGCCGCCACGGCGACCTTCGTGGACCTCGTCACGCCGTGCACACTACCGCTCGTGATCACTGGCTACCGGTGCATCGGACGTGGTTGCGCAAACAGCCCGCCAATGGCTCGGGGAGACCTCCGGGCGGCCACCCGACGATCACGTCGGCGTGCGCCGGCACATGCGGTTCGCTCGACAATCGGACCGTCCCGAGGTCACCGCTGAGTCCGGTGTGCACGACCAACTCGATTTGCGGCAGCCTCACGTCGAATCCCTCCGGACAAGCGGCGTCGGCAGGCGCGTGCACAGCCGACGGCGCATCCCCGTTCCAGCGCAGTTCGCCGCTCCAACACTCAGGAAAGGCCACGTGGAGCTGCAACTGCGAGTCCGGGGCGCACGACGTCGGCAC